>NZ_OY763931.1:335000-670000 GCF_963667685.1 Maridesulfovibrio sp.
TTGCTGCCAAGTAGCATTTTCTTCGTACTTTAACTGTGTTAGGCGGGGCATCTTTATATGCCCCGCCTTTACTTGTACGCGAATTCAGCAAGCACAATTAACCCCATGAGATTATGTTTGGATTGCTAAGAAATAGAGAATTTATACTTGTTGCTGTTTTTGCGGTGTTGACCGCCATACTTTATTTTATACCCACAGAATTTGACCAGCGTGTCGGAGGTAATGCCGAACGATGCCGGGCAGAAATTATTTCAGTGGATAACGCTGACATTGATCAGTTCGGCATAGTAAAAACAGGCCCTCAGACTGTGACCATGAAAATACTTGATGGCCGTTTCAAGGGACAGGTCATGCAGGGGACTAATGAATTGCTCGGCCAGATGGACAAAGACAAGTTTTTCGTGGTCGGTGATGAAGCTCTTGCCGTTATCACATACGATACTGATGGAAAGCCCATGTTTGCTGTACCGCAGGATCACTACCGCATTGATCTTGAGCTGACCATGCTGCTCCTTTTTTCGTTTCTGCTGATTGTCTTCGGTGGCTGGACCGGGGCCAAGGCTCTATTCTCTTTTGTCTTTACCGCGCTGGTCCTCTGGAAACTGCTTGTACCGGCGCTTTTGGAGGGAGTGGACCCGGTCTGGATTACGCTGGCGGTTGTCGCGGGGCTGTGCGCGGTGATCATTTTTATGGTTGCCGGTCTAAACAGGAAGGGAGTAGTTGCTTTTCTCGGCTCATTTCTAGGAGTCTTTACCAGTTGCATGTTGGCAATCTACTTTACCGGAAAATTACACCTGCACGGTGCGGTAATGCCTTTTGCCGAGACTTTGCTGTATTCCGGTTTCGGGCATCTGGACCTGACCCGCATATATATTGCGGCTGTTTTTCTGGCATGTTCCGGCGCGGTGATGGATCTTGCCATGGATGTTGCTGCCAGTATGGATGAGGTTGTCCGGGCTAACCCCGACATAACTCCGATGCAGGCTTTAGCCTCAGGTATACGGGTCGGACGGGCGGTTGTCGGGACCATGACAACAACTCTGCTGCTTGCTTATTCCGGTGGATTCATAACCCTACTGATGGCTTTTATGGCACAGGGCGTGCCGCTTATGAATACGTATAACTTTGTTTATGTTTCCGCCGAGATTTTGAAGACTCTAGTGGGCAGTTTCGGGCTGGTAACAGTTGCTCCATTTACGGCCTTGGCAGGAGCCTTTGTCTTTGTCAACAAAAACAGATAGCTGCATATTCCAACTTGTCGGATATGATTAGGATATGCTAATTTCCTTCTATCTTGCATTTTTAGGTGGAGGAAAATCCTTTTGAGATTAAAGCAGTTTTGTATTTGTCTGATATTTTTTTGCTGTAGCGGGTGTGTTACTGCTAAAGCCCGCCTGGCTGAATCAGCTGAAATGATGATTTCCCTGCCACAAGCCCGGGAGCAGGTCATAAATTATCACGAGAGTGGTCAGTACGCTGCTGATGTCGCAAGTCTAACTGAATCCGTTGGCGAAACTTCGCTTAAAGCCATACGAGAGAAGGTTAAGTTTCCTGCGGTTGTGATGGTTGTGGAAGACGTGCTTCTGTCAACTTACAATGCGCGGAAAAAGCAGATTTTTTCCTTGAACTCAGCCGCAATGATCGATCTGGAGAATCAGGTAATATTAAGCGCTCTGTCGCCTATCAAGCCTTCCCTTCATTTGTTGGATATCCTGCTGCAACGCAAGATCCCTGTGTTTCTGGTTTCCTATAGACCCGAGAGTCTTAGGGTTCCGGTAATAGATAATTTATCCAAGGCTGGCATATCAGGCTGGTCCAAGTTGTTCATGAAGCCGCCTAACTATCCTGAAAATAAAAATTTTTGTGAGGAAGTCCGTAAAGGGTTGCAGGTTACAGGTTATAACATAATTGCTACCGTCGGAGTTTTGCCCGAAGATGTATCTGGTGAGTTTGCCGGGAAAACGGTTCTGCTGCCCAATTATATTTATTCAGAACGTTAATAAAAAACGGATTAACTTAAGTTAATCCGTTTTTTATTAACTTATTTTAAAGTGATTCTATCAAGTAGTGCGAACATATTTAGCGGCGCTCAGGCCGGCCACACAACCTTCGCCTACAGCTTTGGCCATCTGGAGCGGCGGCCCGCAAATGTCTCCGGCGGCGAAAACCCCGGGCACGTTAGTGCGCTGCTGCTTGTCAGTTTCAATAAATCGCATTGATTCATCAAGCTGGATACCCAGTTCTGCAGCAAGAGACATAACGCCTTTTGCTCCAAGCTCTATGAATACCCCGGTAACATCCAGTTTCTGGCCATCTTTGAATACCAGTCCATCAACTCCGTTTTCGCCTGTTATTTTTTCAACTTCGGCGCCTTCATGGATGGTGATATTCTCTGTTTTGAGCTTTTCCAATAATTCCGGTGCAACGTTGAATTCTTTGGAAACAAGGTGAACCCGGGAGGCAAGATGAGACAGGTTGAGAGCTCCGCCAGCAGCAGCACTTTCACCGCCGACAATGGCAACTTCCTCACCTCTGAAAAAATTACCGTCACATTCCACGCAATAGCTTACACCTTTGCCAAATAGATCTTTTTCTCCGGGAACTCCGAGTTTGTTGCGGGTGGTTCCGGTGCAGATAATGATCGCTTTGGTCTTGAATTCCTTGGTTTCGGAAGTAACTGTGAAGCCGCTTCCGCCGAGGTCCGCCAGATCAGGAGTCTTTATTTTCAGAACGTCTTCGTTGAAAAAGACCGCTCCGAAGCTTTCAGCCTGTTGCTGGCCTGTTTTCAGAATTTGTTCACCGGATATCTCCAAGGTGCAACAGAAGTTTTCTATGTGAGCCCACCAGAGGCTGCTCTTGTCGTTTTTACCGAGGATGAGGACTTTGAGCCCTTTTCTCGCTGAGTGAATAGCAGCCTGCAACCCGGCAGGTCCTACCCCTAAAATGATGATGTCGTAATTGGTTTCGGTCATAGGCAGCAGTCCGTTAGTGAATAGTTATGTTTAAAGAGTATACTTGGAAAGGTAATCTTCAATCTACATATGACAAGAGAGGGCTGAGCTCATTATTCCATAAAATCTATCAAGAGTTAAGTTGTTCCAGCACCTGTTTATGAATAGCATGAATCTGTTTGGTGTCTGGAAGCTGGGAAATAAGAATTGAAACGTATCCGCGATTGACCATTTCCTGGCGTGACCAGACAAAATTCAAGTCGTATGACCAGCTTAAAAGGAGCAGTCTAAAATCATTGAGACAACGCATTTCGTTGTAAATAGCCGGTTCTCCATTGTTTAGAGAGAGCAGGATTGAATCCGTAATTTGGCCTGGCATTTCAGTTAAGCCCATAAGCGGAGCCTCATTTCCGGGTCTTATATCGGTCATGTGCGGAATGAGAATTTTGATGATGTCTATTTTATCGGAGTCGCGCACGATTTCCGTGCAGGTCCTCAGTTCATCTGAAATGAATCCGGGCAGAGTGGTCCGGTTGTGAAGAGCTATTGCGCCAAGGATCGTGTTGCGTTGTTTGCGGGGCAGTCTGTCCAACAGTTTGTGTCTTAAAATCGTCCTCGCGCCAAGGGTTCCATGGTTGCAGGAGTCGGCATCCTTGAAAGTCCCGTATTTTTTATATTGCGGAAATCTACCGGTGTCATGAAACAATGCCGCTATGCAGGCTGACTCCGTAAGTTCATCGGATAAAAGTTCAGACGCACATAAGCTTCGGCTGTTTTCGAAAACATCATAAGAGTGGTCGAACTTCAATTGGAAGTTCGACTTCTCATGCTCAAGGGCATCATACAGGTACGGCCCGGCAAAATCTGCGAATATCTTTTTGTAGGTTTCCATGGATCAATACATAATTCTTTTTTTCTTGAATTTATAGTCAATCTCGGAAATCTTTCCGGCTGCGAGGTCTTCTTCGAGTTGCGCCAAAGCTTTTTCACGCATTTCAGCGGCCTCACGGTCGAGTTCATGATCACGGAATTTTCCGTTAGGGCCGAAGAGAACTCTTAAAAAGATTACGATCACACCAAGGATTGCGGCAACGAAGAGCATCTTTGCTGCTGAGGCCCAAAAATCTCCGTAGCCGGGTCCGAAGGGCCAGTGGTCCCAATGGGGATTGCTTTCGTATTTGCCGGATATAAATGAAAAAATAGAGGAAACTGTCTGAATCATAATTACTTCCTGTTTTGTTTTTGTGAATAACTAACTCTCATTTTGACTCTCCGCAAGGTAAACCGGAAACGGTAAAGTACAGATTTCCGAAAGCGGATTTGCAGTTGTGAAAAAAAAATCAAATCTATCCGATATTACTGGACAGGTTTGATTCGCGTACTTATCTAAAGGACTGCGGCTACGGTCGCAGTTTTTTATAACCTAAGAAATGAGGTATTAGATGAAACTACTCGGGTATTTGGTTCTTCCCCTAACTATTGCCTGTCTGCTGGTCATTTCGGCTGGAAATGCGGACGCAAAAAGATTGGGCGGCGGAAGATCATTCGGCAGCAAGCCATCTTTTTCTAACACTTACAAAAAACCGACTTCCACTACCTCTTCGCAGAGGCAGGCCAGCGCCCCCAATCAGCAGAAGGGCGGTTTTGCGCGTCCCGGAATGGGGCTTCTTGGCGGTCTGCTGGCTGGAACTTTCCTTGGTTCCATGTTCGGTGGTTTCGGCGGGATGGGTGGCGGATTTTTCAATCTCCTGATTATCGGTCTGCTTGTCTACCTCGGATTCAAGTTTTTTAAGTCCCGCAGCCGCGGGGCAGATGATATGTACCAACAGGGTAATTACCAGCGCGGTCCGGACCGCTCTCAAGATAAAAGTAATATGAATGTTGATCCATACGCACGCAGGGAGCAGAAAGCCCAGAATGCATGGGATCACCTTTCCTCCAAGCCATCTTCTCAGTCTGCCGGCACCGCTCCAGAGCAGGGCGGACCTGTTTTGAACACTCCTGCCGGCTTTGACGAAGATGACTTCCTTGAAGGAGCGAAAGTCGTTTATACCCGTCTTCAGAAATCATGGGATAATCGTGATATGGTGGATATTGAACAATTCGCAACATCTGAAGTCGTAAATGAGATCAAACAACAGGCCAAGGAAGATCCCGGACCGTCCCAAACAGATGTATTGATGGTCAACGCCCGGTTGCTCGAAGTCAAGGAAGAGGGCGGAATGATGAGTGCAACCGTCTATTATGACGTCCTTTTACGTGAAGATCCTTCCCAGTCTCAGCCGAGTCAGGTGCGTGAAGTCTGGCATTTTATCAAGCCTGCTGGTTCTGATGGAATGTGGAAGCTGGACGGTATTCAGCAGCTTGAAGAGTAGTCCATTTTAATTCAATGCTGATGGACAAATTGTTTTGCCTGTGGCTTGACAAATTGTTAAATTAAAGGGTGCTGTTATTTACTTAACGGCACCCTTTTTGGTTTTTCGAGCTGGTGTTTGTAGGGGGAGTTTTGAGAATTGTTGAAAAGATTGATAAAGATTTGAAGGTGTTGATTCCGGGATTTATGGAAATAACCCAGCAGGAAATCGAAGACCTCCGTCAGGCCCTTGATTCAGGAGACCTGAAAAGTACAGCCAGAATAGGGCATAACATAAAAGGTTCTGCCCTTAATTACGGTTTTCAACATCTTGGTGATATTGGGCTCAGGATTGAATCTCAATCGGTTCAGCAGAATGTTGAGGGCGTGCGGGCTGAGTTTGAGCGTCTTAAGAAATATGTCGAGCAGGTAGAGGTGGAATATTACTAACCATCCCCTACCAGAGAAATCTGTCCAGTTCCAACTTGAATGTCTTTGGGTGGATGCATTCCACAATTTCCAGATTGTCACCCTTCATTTGGTCTGACCGATTGGCAAGGTCAACGAACTCAGGGTGAATAGCGCGAAATCTGCTGTTGAATACAATTTTTACCTGAGGAAGCAGAGGTGCTTTTGGAGTATTGGTAACAACAACACCGTATCTTCCGTCGGAAAGTTTTACAAAGCAGCCTACAGGATAAATCCCCACACATTTAATAAAGCTTTCCAGATATCTGGGGTGAAAAGCAGAGTTCGCCATGGAGTAGAGGTGCCTGATGGCCGAATTCGGGGTCAGCGCCTCACGGTAGGGTCGGTCCGAAGTCATTGCATCGTAAGAATCACAAATTGAAATTATACGGGCAAACTGCGGAATATCATTTCCCGAAAGCCCTTCAGGATACCCTGTTCCATCATATTTTTCATGGTGAGACTTCACTGATTTAAGGATGGATTCAGGGGTGTTCTGGCTGAGTAGATATTTACTTCCTTTTACTGTGTGCTGCTTAACCAGCTGAAATTCTTCTTTGGAAAGTTTACCCTTTTTTTGCAACAGGTTGGAGGGCATCCATATCTGTCCTACGTTCATAAGCAGGGCGGCGATGGAAAGTTCTTCAACCGTTTCACGAGATAGCCCTATGTAACGGCCCAGAATGGCACTTAGGATTGCAGTATTAAGGCTGTGGGTGAATAAATATCTGTTTGCCCGGGCAAGTACGGTGAGGCTGGCTGCCGCACTGCTGTTCCTGTCTATTGAATCAATAAGAGGGCTGACGTCCTTCTTGTATGCTGAAATATCGAGATTGCCGTTGTTCTTTATGATTTCATAAATTTTCTGAATGCAATTGAGCACGTTGTTGTAAGCTTCACGTGCAAAAAGAATCTCCTCAGAATAAGTTGTCTGGGGAAAGCTGTTTTGTATGCAGCTTTTTTCGGAATCAATCAGAACCTCGAAGATGTTAAGCTTAAGTATGGCAGATATATCTGTTTTGGAGGAGATTGTTTTATTTGAAAGGTCCGGCGGGAGGCTTGCAAAGCCGTTTGCGGAGCAAACAACATACATTCCTTCCTGAAGGTTCGTCGTTTTTGTTTTTTCTAGCATTTTTGGCGCGTTTAATGTTTTTTGAGAATAATTGGTCCCTGATTTTGTCTAAACTCGATTACCCTCTATGCTGCACACAGGGCAAGAGAAAAGTGCGCATTCCGCGTTACGCGGCTGTGGGATGTTACTCCGTCACTATACGCACTCAAGTGTTTTGTTTAAGGCGACTCAATTCGCATTCTGTATCTTTTTTAGATCCTATTTTTACATACCCTCCGTTATTGTTCATCTCTTCTGATTTTAATTTAATCACTGGATTCAGTTTGTCTACCATTTAGGTTGGTAAAATTTAAGGTTATAGATTTGCTGTTGATCAAAGTCATGTTTAATTGTTCATTCAATTGTTCAAAAATGATTGATTTGTGTGCTGTCTTTGGTTATTGTGGGTTTAACTTCAGGAATGAGCAACAAATGAGCAATGGAAATGACTAACCAGTATTTAAGTTTGAGAGAGGTCGGGAGAAGGTTGGATATCCCGCCTTCGACAATAGTTTATTATAAGGATAAATTCTCGAAATTTATTCCTTCTATGGGAGACGGTGGTCGTAGGCAGAAGTATTCAATTGAAGTTGTAGAAATTTTCAGGAGGATTCGTGAAATGTATGGAATGAATTGGACAACTGAACAGATTGAAAGTGAATTGAGCTTAAAATTTGGTGCTTTAGTAGATTCGATTAACTCTGATCAACAAGTGATCAATAAGGCCGGGCTTGAACCAAGTTCGGATATGCAGACAGTAATCAAAGGATTATCCTCAGTTTTAGGAAAGGTTTCCGACCTGCTATCGAATCAGGCTCTGTTCCAAGCAGAATTGCGTGATCTGCGTGAAGAGCTTTCCATCCTGCGTAGTGAAAAACGCAAGCTGTCTGCGGAAACAAATGAACGGATAATGGATATGGCGATGGAGATAGGACGCCTAAAACGTGACCGTGCAGAGTTGTACAGGCTTATACAGGATGGTAACATCGGACCAGATGAATCTTCTTTTCCAACCGCCGAGTATCTTGAGCAACCGCTGGTCATCCGTAATTCAGAAGGGGAATACTTGGGAGTTGCCGGTAAAGGGCGCAAACATTTTTCTCTGGAAGACTTTGTGAAACTTCTTGAAGACAGTGTTACAACTCATCGTAGTGTTGATCTTAAATGGCGAGAAGACAGCGGGAAATGGATTTTGGTTATTGATGCCAGTGACAATGATGCTCCGGCGCAGAAGAAAATTGTACTGGTAACTGAAGAGAATGTAACTCCGAACAATAATACTGTTGTGCGTATCGATAGTATGGAGATCAATGGCAAGTCTGTTCCTGGTGCCCTTTTATTTAGTCTTTTTAAACAGATACGTGAAAGTTTTGATCGCTAAAGTGCTTTCATGGTTTTCTAGAAAAAGTCTTGATATATTTGGCTAATGCGGTTATTTAATATATTGTTATCAGTAGAGGAGTATCCCTAGGAGGACGAAATGCCGCAGGTCGCAGCCAGAATTACTCACGATCATGAACAATGGCTTAAAAACTACTTTAAAACGAAAAGTGCCGGGGCTGAATTTATTCTTCCGTGGGCCGTGGATATGTTTTTTAAATCCATGAGATCCGTGGCGCAGGAGCTGAATGTAGCTGAACTTAAAACTATACTGGAAGCGTATCAGGGAGTTAAAATACTGCCTAACCAGTGTAAAGGGGCTTATCTCTTTTTACAGGTTGAAGAGGCTTGTGAGACAGAAAATATCCATAGCAATCATGGTGTGAGCTGGCCGAATCTTGAGGCAAAGTTGAAGCGTTTATCTGATGTTCAGTCTTCTTCTTTAATGATCTGGGCTTCTGCCTACTGGGTGAGTAAGGTCTGGAACGGTGTCAGTTTTGAAGAGTATATTAAATTGACTTGCAGCTAGAAAGAGAGATTTTTTTAGTTTTGTCTGGATTGCTTTCCGCTGAAAGCAATCAATCCCCTTTTTCCTAAATCCCTGAGAAATGAAGCTGTCGCAACTTCCGCTTCACGGGGTAATACCTTATATTTCAGGGCAAATCTTTCAGCAATCATTCGGACGCTGTTTTTACCGTCGATCATATCCCATACAAGGGTCCCCATTTCATCAAGTTCCAGTCTTTTTATGGGCGGGGCTCCGTCTTTCCACATGCCGAATCTTTTGGCTACGTCCGCAAATAAAGGTTTCAACCGCAAGGGATAAGAAAGCATTACCAGCCCATTTTCCATGCGGGTTTCATCTATATCCCGGTTTTTGACAGGCTTGCAGGCCATGGCCTCGCCACGCGTCATCTCCGGGATAACCTGTCTTTTTTTACTGAATAATTTCATACTGTTTAAAAATATTTTTGGCTCGGTCCTCAGGCAGCTCCTGACGTGATTTGACCATTACGGCCAGAATGCGGTTGCTTTCCTGAGTATAACGGATTTCTATCTGTCCGTAAGGCCTGCGTTTCGAGCTGATTTTTGAAAGCGCTAAGGTGGCTGCTGATGGGCCTTTTGCCTGACCGAACATGCATGTAGAGCCTTTTCCATACTCAAGTTCGGCAATAGAAAGACCTAATTTTCTGATTTCTTCGATAAATAAATCTCTTGAGAATTCTCCAAGAGTTTGCTCTTTGAGAATAATATCGGCAGGGCTGAAACGGTAGAGGCCTATGGTTTCTGTCTGGTCTGCAACCGTAATGTTGAATCTTCCTGGTTTGAATTCAAATGATTCAAGTTCCATGCTGCCCGGAAGTGTCGCTTTCATATCATAAATCTGCCAGCTCTTACTTTCTGAGGAATTGCCGAATTTCAGTGTATCGAAAATCAATACAGCTGCTTCGTCAATTTCTTCATCATTCTTCCCTATGAATTGTACCAGCATTACTTTGCTGGATTTAGTACAGTAAAACATCACCCCCCGCCCGGTGGCGAGATCTGATTGCCAGTAAAAAGCGGTCGTGTTGTATTTTTTAAGCGGAGCTTTCCAGGAAGACGGCAGAACAGTGGACTCGATTTTCAAGCCGGAAGATGATTCTATTTTTTTAGCAAGTTGCCTGAAATATGTCTTTTCTTTGTATGTCCGGCCCGCATCATACCAGCGAAGTTCTATGCAGGGGTATTCACCGTTATCAAGCTGGAGAAATCTTTTATCGATTCCGCTTACTTCAAATTTATGGGGGACACTAAAACTGATGCCGTCCCATGCTATATTCTTACGATCCATTACGTATCCTTTATACAAATCCTTCTCTCCAAGTGCAGATAAGGACATAAAATCATTGAAGACAATGTGAAGCGGATTATCAATCCGGAGCAAAGTTACTAAACTATTTTTAACCCATCCGCAAAGTAATAATTTTTATCCTGTCCTTGTTTAAAACATCAGAGTTTAAGAGGATTAGTAAGCCATTTTGCCCAGCGATTTCAGGATAAGGGTACATCCCATTGCGAACATACCGGTAAGGCCCATTCCGCATGAGAATCCGGCCAGCAGAACTGGGGCGTACTGGCGCCACATTGCACCGTATTTTTTCTGGAAGAAATAACGGCCGATTAGTGCTCCGGATACTTCGAGTATAAATCCATGCGGTGTACTTTGTCCAAGTCCCCTGACAACACCGTAAACCAGTAGTACTGGTAGACCAAGAGTATTTAAAATAGCATAGAGAATAAGGCCCAGACTAATGCCACCCATGACTACTGGCCCACTCAGCGCCTGAAAGAACAGGGAGTTTCCTTCGAGAGTCGATGTCTGCATGAGCAGTGTGTTCAGGGCTTGTAAGTGCCAGAGTTCCTGAGCATAGGGGTAGTTGGAAGAAGGAATAGGGGCTAACTGCCAGATGAATTGCGAAAATAGCAGACTGGCGATCATTACTACCGGGAAAACGACCAGCTCTGCTTTGATAATGCCACGGATAGATGTTCCTGTCAGTTCGATTTCGCGGAAATGCACAGTTGCTTCACCGTAGTTGTGGATAGGGATTGGTGCGTACCATATTTCAATTCCCTGATAACCGAAAAATTTTGCTCCGGCGATGAAGCTTGCTTCACGTACAAGAGGCAGACTTACAAATTGTCCAGCGATACCTTCCATTCGCGCGGTAATGTAGGATATTACCGGAGTGTAGATAAAGCCGTAAAGCAGAAAGAAGATCCACGGAAAGTTGGGGACAAGCAATAAACTCATGCCCACGTAGGCAAGAGTCGAGAAAACATAAATACCAATGGAAACCCAGAAGTTGATGTCTCCACGTCCTTCCGGTGGCTCGAAAAGTTTACTCCACGACTCACGGCTTTTGGAATGTTCACCACGGAAAGATTTGATTACGTAATAAATACCGATGAGACCGATGGCCAGCCCCAGTCCGATGGAGAAACTCATATAAAAGTCAAAGTTGTTTGCGAAAACTGTTTCTACGGTTTCCATGCCCGGATGCCAGCGGTGCAGAATGCCGTGTTCATATAGTACAGGGTTGGCGAAAATGGTAATAATGATCCCGATCAGACCTCCTATAACAGCCCAGAACGGCAGCACCATGCCAATGAAAAACAGCCCTAGATCAAACTGTATACCGGTTGCAACTGCGGGCAGTATTTTTTCTGTATACGGCGTAAGCTCGACCCATGGAATGGGAATAAGCCTGATTGGTTCAGTGAATATCAGCCCGGAAACCGCTGGCAGCAGGACGTAAACTGCCCCGAAAGCGAGGCCGATAACCCCACCGATCGAGAAAACCCGCCATTTCCAGCTGGCTTTTTTCTCTTCCGTTGATTCTGCCAGGGCCATGGTTCCCAGTGCGCCGACCGGAGCCATGGGGAAAGGCAGTTTTTCTACATCTGAGGTGATACGATAAAGAGCGTAACCAAGTCCGAAATGGTCTATTCGCTGGACAATCTGTGCGCCCACCAGCAACAAAATAGGTATTAACCAATCACGGTGGAAGAATGTCCGCTCAATAAGCGAATCTGAACCCGGCTGAGGGGCAACCCACGCAGGGATAAATTCCGTAAGCCCAAGCATGCGCGCAGCATCCGACTGCACTAAATATTGTTGCCATAGCAAGCCCGAAAATGGTGAGGCCAAAGCAGCCCCGGCCATGTAGTAGAGCAGGAAAATTTCTTGTTGTTTCAGCTCGGTGTACGACCTTTTGGCAATCTCGGCGAAGAGAATAATGGTAACCCAGCGCGCGGCGGGGCCGATGCCCTGACCGATGACCAGTTGCAGGTACATGCTACCCGGCATCATCAAAAAGCCGATGAAGATGGCGCCGATAACGGTTTTCCAATCAAAACCTTCTTCAAAATGGGTCGGCGTCTTCAATAAGTCCCGGTATTCTTGTAACTCTTTATCGTCGTACATTTAATTGCCTCCGGCGTCCCTCTGGGGGCTTAATAATCCCAAAATATTTAATTTGGGCTGCGCCGCAGTTGATGTTAAAGCGTTTATTTAAATTTTATGTTCAGCCGACCCGGCGAAGCTTAATAAAAATTTCAGGAGAGACCGGTAAAGCCTTTTCAAAAGGCGGATTCGGTCCCGTTGAAAGCGTTGCAGAAATCATTATTATCCCGGCAGAACCTGATAGCTTTGTCCGGCGTACAGTCCGTAGAGAGCCCACATTCCGCCCATGAGAAAATCACCCATGATCAGTCCGAAGAAGAGGTAGCGCACCCGTTTGAAAAGTCCTACTCCGCCATAGCGGAGCGTAAGCTGGTTGCAGATCCAGCCGAGGAAAAAGCTGAACCAGAGGATTTTCATGGCCGAGCTGTATGCGGTCAGGTATCCGATTGGATGCAGCGGCCACCAGGGCAGTCTGTTATAAGCCAGCACCAGAGTGAACATTACAACTGCTCCTATGGTGGCAAAAGTGGTTACCCAGTGCGAAGTTGCGGCTGGCTCTTGAATTATGCGTACAACATTATCGTATACGTTCATGGAGGTGCGTGTTGCCCAGTCCAGCTGTAATTCGCGGATACCATATTTGTAGCAGACCACTAGCATGGCCCCGAAAGAGACTATTACGCCAAGCAGCAGAATCACAGTTATACCCAGCAGGAATAGACGTTTGTTATCCAGCCATTCATTAATCTTGGAACCGTGCACAAGTGACGGCATCAGTGATTCACGCAGGTCTACGAAAAGGATTTTCTGGCACATGGCGGTAACGGCGATTCCTACCGAACCGAAAAATTTAGACCCGAACAGGCTGGTGATGCTGTCGATCGGTGCTGCTGTCAGGGTGAAGTAAGCGATACCGCCCTGACATATTGCTTTGGACGCAACCAGCGTAAAAACGAAGAAAGCCAGTAAAACTATGACCGCTACCAGCAGGGGGATACCGAAGTACACGCACCATCCGGTAAGCAGCAGGCCGGATATGGCCAGACCCCAGAAAGAGAAACGCAAGGACATCCATTCCGCATCACCGCGAGTGGATTCCGCTCCAAAAGCTTCTTTGATCACCTGCTTGAGGTGCTGTCGGGCCAGCCAGATAATGAAGCAGAAAAATACCAGATAAGCTCCTATCATTTGTGTTTCTTCCGGCCGGGTCAGGGTCGGACCGAAGGTAACACCCAGCGCTGAGGCCGGAATATTCAGTCCGGCAGCACCGAGGATTCCGTAGAACAAGCCGCCGAGCAGAAAGAAAAACCAGAAGCTGAATGAAATCTGTCGCGAGGCGAGAAACGCAAAACCAACGAATGCGGGGTAGAAATAAATCTTGAGCTTATAGAAACCGGAAAATAGCCCGGTTTTGGCAAAGTATTTCCCAGCCAGAATCAGGGTCGGTATTTCCGGCACGGACGGAATGTAGAAGTGCAGGCCGTTGATCAGATGCAGGAAGATGCAGAAAATCAAGCCGATCAGAAAAAATTTGTTTCCAAGGAATGATCCGTACAATCCCTGATCCATGGCTTCTTCCATAAAACGGGGCAGCTGTAGCAGAGGGAAATTCAAGCGTTCGTTTTCCACCCATTGTCTGCTGAAAATGTTGGTCAGGCAGAGCATCATGAAATAGCAGAGCAGTATAAAAAATCCCCACCACATCAGTGGGGTCAGCCATGATGCCCAGGGAATGGCCTTGAATATATCAATGTTGTCCATGAACGGCCCGCCCTTGATGCCGTTATAGAGCTGTTCCACAGCATTGGGATCGGTGGGATGCAGCGCTTCCGGCAGCAGGGGTTGCAGGGTTTCCTTCCATCTGTTGCCAATGGAGGCAAAATGGAAGGGCGCGGTCAGGTTTATGAAAAACGTCCTTGCAAGTCCTGTGTAGGAGATCCCGGAAACAATGACCATAAGAATCCACATGGATATCAGGTCCAGACCGGTCAGCAACGGGCGCGAGTGCAGCAGCTTGCGGTGCAGTGCGCAGATCGCGGTCAGCCATGCCAGTATGAAGAATGGGGCCAGAGGAAAATGTCCCCCGGCCAATGGTGTTGCATTCAAGTAGGCATTGTTGAAAGGTGTGAAAGCGCAGATGAGCAGTCCGAAAAGTGTGCCCAGCAGAATCGCTCTTTTCCTTATTTTACCGTGCATTGGTGAAGTCCTTCTATTTAAAGATCAGCAAGTTTGTTGCGTGTATTTAGTCCTGTGAAACCAAAAGCCATCATCTCGGGGACTTTTTCGCGGAATGTTTTTTGTTTTTCAGGATCAAGCGAGCGCCAGATAAGGAATTGTTTTCTGATGGCGTTGATGAACTCTTTATTCAAGCGCTTCCATGCTCCGATCTCACCGGATTCACGGGTGATGAACAGCACTGCCTCAAGGAATTGGGGATGTGCTTCCGAGGGGCGGAAACGCAGCTCGACCATCTGTTTTACCCCGAAGTCAAACGGAGCCAGCCAGACCCGCACGTTGAACCGGAAGCAGGTTATATGATCCGGGCAGCCTTCAAGGATATCGCAGACTGATTCAGGTAGATGCTCCTGACTGAAGTTGACTTCAATTTCGGAAGTGGAGAACAGCCCGTGCGAAACTTCAGTATGCGATTCAAGATATTCAAGCAGAAAACCGCCAGCATCCTGCTGTTCATTATGTTTGAGCAGGAAGGGCAGGGTTGCTTCAATCGTGTTTGTGTCTGTATCAGGCATTTTCCATGAACGGTTGACGTCCGGAATGGCAATGTTTGCTGCTACTTTTGAGGGGTAGATTACCGAGATCAGGGTAATTGCAATGACCAGAATCATGGCCGCAACACCGGCCATTGATGAGTAGTTCGCGGTCATGCCTTCCCATAGTGCTGTCCCGGCCAGCAGACCTGAAGCGGTCTGGGCTATCAGGTAGCCGACAACCACGCTGATTACTGCAAAAGCGATGGCCTCTGCAATGAACAGAAATGATACGTGGGTCGGGGCCATACCTATGGAAGTATAAACCGCGATTTCCTTTTTACGCTCGTAAACACTTGTGATCATGGTGTTAAGAACGATTAATGCAGAAATGATCAGCGGAATGATGATGTTCGGTATGCCGGAATAGTTGATGCTGTCCGACGATTGGCAGAGATAGGTTCCGCTATCATCACAGCTGAATATAGGTAGTCCATAGCGGTCGATCAGGCTGTTGACTGTCTGTTTTGAGAAGTTTCCGGAGACCGGAGCTATCGCCAGTGCTTTCAGGTTTCCGCCCATGGCCATGAGAGTCTCATAGGGTATAATGGCGGTTACTTCGCCCGGAATATGGGTGTAGCGTCCCTGAAATGTATCAATATCTTCGCCGGACTCTATGGCTTCGGCTTCGACTTCACTCAGCTCCTGAGCGGCAGCGGAGGGGAAAATAACGGGAGTTATCGGTTCACCGTCAAGGTCGGTGTGTTCGGTGAGTTTTTGTCCGTCAAAGATGCCTACCAGCAGAAACTTACTGCCCCAGACATTGACGCTGTCCCCGGCGGAAGCCCCGAGCCGTGCGGCCATTTCCCGTGAAAGAAGAATCTGGTTGGTTTTTCCGGAAACCAGCCATTTCCCGTCAACCAGAATCTTATCAATCCCGCTGACATGCGGTTCCATAGTGCCAAGACCTACCAGACCTTTGACCTCTTCCTGCTTTCCTCCAAAGCTGACCGGAGTAACTGCGGAAGTTGTTTTATCCTTTAGTTCCATCCAGCCGCGCGGGGCAACAATACCGTTTTCGTCGAAGTCATTGCTGACAATGCCCAGTGTCTCGCGCGGCAGGTCATGCCAGCCGAGATTCTTCATGAACAGGCCGTAATAAGGCTTGTCGTCATTGAACTTAACATAAGTATGTTCACGCAGGGATTTCACTGCGGTAAAGCTCATAATCGTAAATGTTAAAATGGTCAGGGTCAGGCAGGTCAGAAAAGTTCTGAGTTTTCTGCGCCGCAGGTTGCTGACACCGATTACAAATGCAGAAGTAAAAGCTTTCCATTTGCTGATTTCAGATGTCTGGGTCTTATGTGCGCGCTGTTGCAGCAGGATCATTTCTTTTTCAAAGCGGAAGAAAATGATCAGCGAAACCATGACCGAAAGACCAAGAATGAAGAAAGCCAGAATTACAACCATGGGGCTGTATGTCAGCTCGAATGCGGGGTGTACAGAATATATGACGGCAATAACCGCTGAAAGAACCGCCAGAAAACCGATAATTCTCTTGTGGATATCCGCAAACGAGAAAATCAGACGTTCCATGCAGTAAGCGAACGGAATGAACAGTGCGATATAGAAGAGAACACCGACAAGTACGTCTTTCTGGGTCTGGTCCACATCAAGATAAACTTTGGAGGCCAGAGCCCATGCCGCACGAGCATCGGTCATGAAATCCCCGTAACGCCGTTCCTTCCACGCTGCTGCCGCATTGTCCAGCGCTTTAGTCCCTTTCTGCTCAAGAGTCCTGATCTGCTGGTTAACAATTCCGTGTGATTCAAGATTCTTGATTCGTGGGGCAAGAAGAGTCCACATGTCCCGCGCCGCACGGTAGTCAGTCGCCGGAATGATGGGCCATTCTTTGATGAAATAACCTTTACCTGCCGGATCACGCGGGTTTGAATGAATGAGGATCATTTTCCGGTTCAGTACGGTGTCCGAAAGAGTCATCTTCAGCGGAACTTCCGGTTCTAGGAATACGCTGGCAATTGTTGAAGACCGGGTATCGATGCGGCTGTACCAATAATGCATCGGCGTGGCATCGCGGGAGCCGTCCAGTACCTCGACTTTAGTCATGTAACGAAAAGTTCGCGGAGTCAGCAGATCGAAAAGCGTTGTCTGGCGGCAACCGAACATGATGAGTTTGGTCTCCATGTCCAGCCTGTGCATTTTAAGCCTGTAGGCGTTTATTCCTGTTTTCTGTTTATCAATAGCCCAGATAATTTTGCCATTTTTATCGTATTTATAGCCTTCGATAATCAGCTTGGACTGGACCATCTTTTTGGAAGCCACGCCTTGGTATTTAAAATCACCTTCCGCATCGGACAGGGCATAGAATCTTGTTTTGCCCTGAAAGCCCATGAAAACTGCACCCGGCGCAGCCTGATCGGCAAAAAGTTCGCCCTGGCGTATGAAGCGGGCTTTACCGTTCACCATGGCGAAGCCTTTGCGCGGCAGTTTGAAGGTAAGCGGACCTTCGCTGTTGGAAATTTTTCTGATCAACCCTTCGGTCAATTCGGCCTGTTTGTCGATCTTGCCCCAATTTACATTTTGGATGGTGTCAAAGGGGGTTCCCCAGTATTCCCGTCCGTCGTTTACTGTCGCGAAAGTAAAGCAGAGTTTGCCTGACATGGTTCCGATTTCACTGCTGAATTGCGGTTTATCAAGCAGCCATGTCTGCCACGGGCGCGTGCGGTCAGGGCGCAGGGTATCCTTATACATGCCTTTGGTTCCGGTCTGCTTTTCAATTTCCGGGACCGCATCTTCAAGAATGTCGTTAATGCGTGAAAATGTGCGGGAAAGATTGACTCGCGGTCGGAGTTCATAAAACCATCCCTGGCCAAATGCGCCGACTCCCTCTCCATGACTGGAAAGGTGCAGGGATATGCCGCAGACCATTTCCTTAGCACGTACTACTTTACGCAGTTCGCGGGCGCTTTGTACTGCGGCAAGCTGATGTTTTATATCGTTTTTGGTTTTAAGGACATTCTCCTTAACCATGGGGAAAAGGTTCCTGACCGCAGCCATTTCATCGGCGGGGAGGGCGGAGTAGTCGGATTTCCATGAAATCTGGCGCAGCAGTTTACGGCGCCGGGCAAGTTCGCTGATGGTTGCGGGGTCTGCATCTTCCTGCAATCTGAGCAGCATGAGTCTTTTGCTGATGACATCCACTTCATCCTTGATCTGGTTTTTTAGAGTCTCGGAGAGCAGTGCAAACAGCTGCGGGTTATCCTTCGCCAGATTTTTATCCAGCGGATTGCCGAGTTCGAGAGCATCAATGATTTTGGACGCGTCATTTTTTTTATTACGCAGTTCAACTTTAATCTTTTTGAGTGTCTTGCTTTTACCGGAAACAGCGGTGAAAAATTCACGCATGCCGTGCAGTGATTGTCCATGTCCGGTTGTCGCCAGAAGAAGTACCGAACGTTTGGGCGGATTGGCGGCCATTGTTTTGCCGATTTCAAGGAGAGAGGCTATCGACAGGGCCTCGTCCGCACCGGGGGAATCTCCCATGACGTACACGGAACTGTCGTAAAATGCTTCAATAATGACCAGCTCTTCAGCCATTTTCGGGTCGCTGCCTTCAATGAGGCAATAAACGTTTTCCGCCTCTACGCGTTCCCATTTGCTGCGGGATTTAATTTCTCCTGATTCGGAAACAAGTTTGCTCCCGATTTTAGCATCAAGGCCCAACTCTTCACGGGCATCTGCGCCGCTCATGTAGTAGCGGGGAAAATCAAGTGGAGAAAGTTCCAGCTTTTCCTCAAAAAAACCTTTCTGGGTAGGTCCGTTATCAATATAGATAAGAGCGGAAGCCCCCAGACTGGCAGCATTAAGCCAGTTTTTGCCGGACTCCATATCCATCATCACAATTGCGTCTTTAACCGGAAGGCCGTTGAAATTGTCAAGCGAACCTTTCCCCACATAAATGACCGGGCCGGTTAATCCTTCGCCCGGAGTCGCAGGCGGAGAAATAGCGTTGAGTTTTGCCGGGCTGATGCGGAGCTGTTTTCCATTATGAATACTGAAAACAGTCTCTCCGGCAGTCATAACCGGGGCTAGAAATAGATGCTTTCCGGTCTTGAAACTGCCCAGCTCACTGAATTTCATCTCGATATAATCGGCAGCCCTTTTAGCTCCCGGCGAACCGAAGGAACGGTCTCCGAAAGAAGAGAGTTCCGTAATAGTCTGCCTGATGGAATCGCTGGAACTGTAAGCTTCGGCCGGATAGCTTGCGCATAACAGCATCAGGGCGAAGATAAACAGTAATACAGGATAGTCACACCTGTGCCTTGAATTGTGATCAGCTGGAAATATGGACATTAAGGGAAGCCTCCGGTGATCAGGCCATGCGGATACAGCCCACATCAATATTGAGCTGGTCGCGGTTTTCGATTTTCTTGATCAGTCCGTCCTCAATCCAAATAACCCGGTCGGAGGCGTTGAGCATTTTGTAGTCGTGGGTTGCAGTGATAATAGTGACCCCGCGTTCCTTACTCAGATCGTTCATGAGTTTGATGATTTCCTCACCGGTGGAAAGGTCGAGGTTACCGGTCGGTTCGTCAGCGAGGATGATGGCCGGATCGTTAGCCAGAGATCTTGCGATAGCCACGCGCTGCTGCTGCCCGCCGGAGAGTTCCTGCGGTTTGTGGTTGTAACGTTTATGCAGCCCGACAAGGTCCAGCAGTTCAATACCCTTGGCTACTGCGGCGTCGTTATGCACCCCGGCGAAAATCATGGGCAGGGTGATGTTTTCCAGTGCAGTCATAACCTGAATGAGGTTGAAGGTCTGGAAAATGTAGCCGATCTTGCGGTTTCTGAGCCATGCCAACTCAAAGGCATCCAGTTGGGCGATGTCCACTTCATCAATGTAAACCTTGCCCTCTGTGGGTTTATCCAGACCGCCGATCATATTGAACAGAGTGGATTTGCCGGACCCGGAAGGGCCCATGATGGAAAGGTATTCCCCGGCATAGATTTCGAGGTCCACGCCTTTCAGGGCCTGAACATCAGTGTTGCCGAGTTTGAAATTACGCTTGACTCCGGTTACCCGTACGATGGTGTGCTGGTCGGCCATGTCTTTCGCCTTTTATCTTTATGTGTTCTGTTTGAAATTTATTCTTCAACCCGCATTGCTTCGATGGGGCGCATGCGGGCTGCGATGAACGCGGGGTACAGGACACCCAGCAGGCTCAGTCCGAAGCCTACTCCGATAGAGTACAGCATAGACATGCCCACTTCATTGACAGGAAGCATGGTCACGGCATCAAGACCGAAGCGTAGCAGCCCGATTAGTATTGCAATGAGTGCTCCGAAGAATGAGCCCAGCAAAGCACCGGCCGTTCCCTGCATTGATGCTTCCAGTAGGAACAAGCGTAGTACAAAGCTGTCCAGTGCTCCGAGACATTTCATTGTTCCGATTTCACGGAAACGTTCAGTAACGGCCATTAGCTGGGCATTAATGATTCCCACAGTGCAGACAATCAGGGAGAGGATGACAATCCAACGTTCTTTGGCGCTGCCGCCGGGTTCATAGCCTGTTTTTTCAAGAGTTTTGATAAGGCCGGGATCGCCTGAATTATATAATCCGTTTGAAATGTCGCTCCCTACGAGAACGTAGGCCAGAAAAGAAACCGCAAGAATCAGGCTGGTTACAGTAACCATGTTGCGCAGAAATCTTGACCTCAGGCTTTTCAGACTGATTTCAAATGATTTTTTAAAAGGCAGGACAACCTGGGCCGCAATATCCGGCTTGGTGCCCTGACTTTGGAACGGAATTTTTTTCGACATGTCTGGCTCGGTTTATGTACCGGGGTCAGGACCGGAGCTGTTGCCGGACTGCAAAATATGCAAGAGCCACCAGCAGTCCGCCTGTCAGTATCCGTAATTCATGGATCGACCCCTTGATCCATGAACGAATCCATACAATTTAACACTAATTAAATAACGTAAATGGCCTGAAATGCAAAGGGAAAATGCCATCTTCACGATTACTTTGCACCGCTGGTTGAAACCTGATGTGGCTGCGGTTCGCAGTCTTTTGCTCTTAAAATACCATGAATTAAATTAAAGAATGGCAATTTATATAATTTCGCGAATATCCTTGGTCCGCAGTCCGGTGGTCAAGCGGATTTTTTGGAGCAGGTAAGAGAGAAAAAGGAGGGAGGTTTTATTCATACGCTGATGATGGAGCATGAACCCGGCGCACCCTGATTCTACAGCTTCGACCATCAAATCTTGAAGTTTTTCAATTCCTATTTGACGGGAATCGGTTTTCACGGTGTGAAGGTCAATATTGACCGGAATGTCCGGGAGATTATGGGGGGAGGGAGGAGCCACGTTAGTACTCCTGGAAATGGCAATGAAACCGAGTTCCGCAAGTCCTTCCATTGTTTCCAAAGAACAGCGGTTCCATGGCGGAGTGAAGAGCGGGGTGAAGTTGTCCGCTAAAAGGGCTGCAAGTTTTCTTCGTCCTCTGTCCAGTTCTCCGGTCACGGTCTTTTTTGAGCGAGATGGTCCGAATTCGAATTTTTTGCCTTCTTTTTCATGATTTATGTGCCGGTATCCGTGCTGGTGCAGACACCATAAATTCAGATCAGGACCAAGCTCACGCAACAGAGAGTCCCGGTGGTTTTCGTTCAGCCACGCAGGAACAACAGCAAGAGCCAGTGGCGTACTGTGTTCCCTAAAAGTTTCAACCATGCCGGAAAACTGTTTTCCCGGATAGCCGACATCATCAGCCCGAAAAAAAACATCGCAACCGTTTTGCGGGATGTGTTTTTCAAACTCCGGCCACCAAAGCTCAAACGCGTTATGAAGTTTGGAAATATGATTTTTCCAGATTGAGGATACTGGTCTGGCGGACATTAGCTTAACCTCAGTTCACGGATAAATTTAGATGAATTGTGTGCGCCTTCCAGATTAATGGTGTGATCATTTTTGGTGCGTCGGCGTTTCAGCAGAGAATCAATTGTGGATTTCATGTCAGGTTTATCAGGAAGCACTTCCAGCGGAATGAAAGCGGACAGTCTTTCAGCACGCATGCGCTGTTCATGATTAAACGAGAACGGCTGCACTGCCGCTGGAATGCCTGATGTGAGGATGTCCATACAGGTATTGTATCCGGCCATGGAAACCATGGCATCACCTGCGGTCAACAGGTTCGTGAAATCGGCTGCAAAACGTTTGATGGTGATATTCTGGTGTCCCGCTGCCGTCTTGAGCAGGGAATCATATTTATCATCGTCCAGAAACGGCCCGGTGAGCATAAGCAATCTGCTGTCTGTGGCTTCCAGCTCAATGAAAGATTGCAGTACTGATTCCATCAACGTTCCGCCTACTTTACCACCCCCGGCACTGGCTATGAGCAGCTTTTCCTTTTCAGTTACACCCAGCTCTTTGCGGATTCCGGCACGGACATCGGCATCGGGCTTCCGCGCCGCGAAACCGGTATATTCATAAGGAATTTTTATTTTATCTATGGCTTTGAAAGTCTCATTCAGAGCCGCAATTTTTGGGTCTGAATGAATTAGCAGCAGGTCGAAATATTTATTAAGGTACTTTATGCAACGTTCTTCATGCTTGCCGCTGTCGTCGCGCTCAACAAGAATGTCCCGCAGGGAACAGATCACCTTGATATCACCAAATTCACCGGCTCGAATAGCATCAAGCACGGGCAGGAGTTCAAATCTGAATGCCTTGCGCCCGAATGGGAAAAGCTCGATCAGAAACACTTCCGGTTTTTCTTTGGCAAAAATTTTAAGCAGTGTCGCGCGGCGCTCTTCTTTGACATCCTCAAGTTCACGGTCTTTATCCGTAGGCATCAGCCCGCCGAACTCTTCATTCATGCACAGTCCGGGCAGTTGGAGATACTTCACATTTGGCGGCAGCGGTTGATCCGGCCGTTCTCCGCCGGCAACAAATAGAACTTCTTCCTGATCCAGTCCCTTGGCTATTTCAATACTGCGGAAGAAATGGCCCATTCCGAGTACGTGTTGGCAATATTGGATAATTTTCATAATTTTTCGTTCAGTCTTTCAACGGTGAGGCGTCCGTTCCAGTTCAACCAGTGCAGTCTGCGTTTTTTCACCTTTTTTCCTTCACCGGGCATGAAATCGTGGTCGAGCAATTTGTAGATAATCGTTTTCATTGTCCCTTCGTGGCTTACTGCCAGAATCTTCAATTCCTCTTTATCTATTCTGCTGGCGATTTCATTAATCCCCTGTTCAAGGGCGGCAATACCTCGCTCGGCACATTCTAAGCGGTTCTCGCCGTTGTTGGGAGTGAAACCCCATCCTTTGGCTACTTCCTCTTCGATTTTTCCGGGAAATTTTTCATGCAGTTCTTTGGTGGTCAGTCCCGACCATTCTCCCCAGTCCTGTTCGCGCAGACCGGGCAGACTGATCAGCGGCAGTTTCAGACCTTCGGTAATGATGTTCGCGGTAGCGATGGTGCGGCCAAGGTCACTTGTCAGCACTGCATCGAACGTTTCCGGTTCGAGGGTTTTGCGCCACGCGGCGGCCAGTTCCCGTCCGTACGCAGAAAGCGGAGAATCAAAATGTCCCTGAATGCGTCCGGCCTCGTTCCATTCTGTTACTGAGTGACGGATAAATGCTATCTTTACGAATTTCATTAATATCTCCAGTGGCTGATTTCATTCAGTTTGCATTCAACTTTTAGCAGGTTGTCGCTTAGATCAAAATGTTTTTTGATGCGAACAGGTGCGGCTTTGGACATGGCCGCACGCAAGTCGGAATCAATCAGCAGCTTCTCAAGGTTCGCAGTCAGGGACGGAAGATTTTTTTCAGGGGATAGCAGACCTGTTTGGCCATGAGCAACGGCTTCTTCAGGGCCGGATGTTGAATAGGCTACAACCGGGAGACCGCAACACTGGGCTTCCAGATAGACCATTCCCAGCGCTTCATTTATGCCCGGATATGCGAATAAATCTGCTGCGCTGTAATATTTGTGGAGTTCTTCGCGTTTTATCCTGCCAAGGAAATGAATCCTATTTCCTGCTTTTTGCGCCGCAAAATCCTGCAAGCGGGACCGAGCTTCCCCGTCTCCGGCAATAAGCAGGACCACCTGCGGATATTTTTTGCTGAGTGGCGCGAAAGCATTGATAAGATCCGTGATGCTTTCTGCTTTCACGTCTTCACGGAGCATGGCTGCGCTTAGAATTACCTGCTTGCCGTCAAGACTATGTTTCCGGCGTATTTCTGCTTCTCCATCAGAATTGTAACTGAATTGTTCAGTCTTGATCCCGACGTGAGTGCGCGTAAGTTTTTGCGGTAAAATTATCCGGGATAGATTCTCAAAGTCCAACTTTTTATTCGCGAACACATGGTCAGCATGGAGCAGGGCATGTTTATTAATCATGTAGCCCGGCCATGTCCTTAGATTCCGTCGGTACTTGGTCGCAAATACTCCCTGATATATTGCATAAGGAATGCCCAGCTTGGCTGAAATATACGGTCCAAGCAGGTCCGGGGATTTATAGTAGCTGTGGTAGGTCAGCCAGATATCAGGGTTGAAATCCCTGACCCTTTTTAAAGTACGCTGTAATTCCAGAAAAAGTCCCGGCCATTCCAAAGGCTTTCCGGTTATGTGGCGAAGTCTCGCACGGCTGGCAATCAGTAGCTCATGGCCTTGGGCTTGAAGAAAATCGTGCAGGGTACGCCCAATGATCAAATCCCCGGAAGGAAGAGGGTGATCAATATGTTTGTGAGGTGCAAAAAAAGCTATCCGCATTGTGCTGCCTCCGGCGGCCCTTCTGGTACCAGAGGAGAGGACTCTATGAACCATAACTTGGCCTTTTGCTACCGCCCAAAAGTGCTTCCCCCTCTCCTCTGGACTCCTCTCCCCCTTCCCAAAACGCGTTGATTGGGGGATGAAATTTATTTTTTATGCAACCCGCAGTTCCCTACACTAAGCAGGCGAAGCCCTACTAAAAGGTTTTAAACCGCAGGAGGCGAAATCAATTTATCAAAAGTGCGAAGCGCATCAAATCTTATGCCTTTATCCAGTATTGTTCGTAGACATCCGCCAGCACGTTGATCCAGTAGCGGTTGTCAAAAATTTCATGAACCCTTTCTTTTGCAGCCGGGATCAGGCTTTTGCGCAGTTCCTGATCTGTGAGCATGCGTTCCATTGCATCGGCCATTGATTCATGATCGCCCGGCTCGACGAGTAGTCCTGTTTTTCCGCTTTCGATAAGCTCGGGGATACCGGAAACAGTGGTTGCCACCACGGGGACCGACATGGCCATGCTTTCAGCAAGCACATTAGGTATGCCATCGCGGTCGCCGTTAGGCGCGATTTCACAGCCAAGGACAAAAAGGTCCGCTTTGCGGTAAAGCTCCAGCACTTCTTCGTGAGGTTTGGTTCCCATCCAGTTGCATCTTCCATTCAGGCCAAGTTCGTCCAGCAGCTTGAGGGTTTCCTCGCGTTCGTCACCGTCACCAACTATATTATAGTTGAAGTCGATGCCTTTCTCGTCAAGCTTCTTGAGTGCCTTAAATACTGTCGGCAAACCTTTCTTGGTGGTGAAACGGGCCACGGTGAAAATCTCATAAGGACCGGAACAGGTGTATTCCTTATCGGAACTGAACAGGTTAAGGTCAATGCCGTGGTAAACTTTGTGGATGGGCTTGTCTTCCGGAGCAATGGATTGCAGGTAATCGCAATTGTATCCGGTACAGGTTACCGCAAATTTTGCCTCGGAAATTTTGGCTGTTATCTTTTCAGGCTTCTGGGTGTAAATATCTTTTGCATGCGCGGTAAAGCTGAAGGGCAGGCCGGAAAGACGGCTGGCGTTCCTTGCTACCGAGCATGGGGAATGTGCGAAGTGTGCATGAAAATGGAAAATATCTGATCCGGGCAGGATTTTTTCTACAATGTATTCAGCCTGAAGCATGTGCTTGAAGGAGGCTTCGCTTCCGGTTTCGCGGTAGACATTCCATATTTGATCAATGCGTTCGGTGAATTCTTCATCCCTGCCGTAGCGTTCATCTTTGAGGCCTGCATCCATTTCAGTGGAACCGAAAAGTTCTTCAAGACAGCCTTCTACTGTTGATGGCAGATAGGATACCCCGGCTTTAATCTCGGCAATGGATTTGTGGGTGAAGTTTTCACGCGGCTTGCGCATGGAAATTATATGAATTTTGACTCCCCGCTGTTCAAGGAGCCTGATCTCATTTGAAATAAATGTCTCGGAAATACGTGGGTAGCCCTTGAGAATCATCGCAAGGACAGGTTGTGTAGAATTTGTCATCAGCAGTTGTCTTTAAAGTAGCCCACTCGGTCACGCATGACCTCAAGGCCGGTGAAGTTGAAGTTTTTAATGGCTTCCCGAATAGAATTTGAATTATTCAGCAGGTGGTCCACCTTTTCCATAATTGTGTCAGGCCCCAGCTGATGCCAAGGGAGAAAATCAGCAAGATTCTGTTCCTTAAGAACATTGGCGCGGATGGTCTGTTCAAGGCGCGGAGTTTCGCGGGGAATTATCAGGCTGATCTGTTTGTGGGACAGTATTTCGCATATGGTGTTGTATCCACCCATGCTGACCACAAGATCGGCATTGCTGAACAGTTTTTCCATCCTTCTATAGAAATGGTAAAATGTTACTGAAAGGTTTTTTGCCCTGTTGGAAAGATCAAGCCGCTGTTCTTTGGACATAAAGGGTCCGGTAACCATAACCGTTCTGAAGTGCTGCGGATTGTATTTTTCCAGCGCTTTCAGGTACGCATCCATCATGGGATATCCGTCACCTCCGCCTCCGGCGGTTATGACTACAAGTTTTTTACCGTTTTTGCGCTTTTCAGGGCAGGAACGGCTGTGGATTTTCCGGGGAATATATCCGGTAAAAACCATTTTTTTACTGATGGATTCAGGAATGGCGTATTCTTTAATAGGATCATAATATTCCTTGTGTCCGTATACCCAGATTTCGGAATATAAATTTTCCAGTACATCATAGATGCCTTTGTCGGTCCAATCATTGATAGTACTTTCGGAGTCATCCATGATGTCACGCAGCCCTAGAATTGTCCGGGTCTGCCCGATCTGCTTCATCCACTCAAGAGTAGGCATAATCTCATGCTTCATACCTTTTGGAGCCTTGTCGACAATGAACAGGTCCGGGCGGAAACTTTTGGCTGTGGCATCAATGATTGACTGGCGGATGGACATGGCATGCACAGGTTCAATTTTGATTGAGTGTGGAACGTAAAGGTCGTTGGACCTTTTTATCATACCGGGAACACGTACAAAGTCGATCTGTTCTGGAAATTCAAACCGGCCCACAATGGGAGACCCGGTAAGGATAAGGATGTTTACCCCTTTGCATTTCAGTTGTGATGCGATAGCCATCGTACGACGGATGTGCCCAAGACCGTAAGTGTCATGGGAATACATTAAGATGTTGTAAGTCTTGTCCATTTATCGTACCGATTCTCAGGGGTTAAATCTTTTTCGCTTTTGCGGATATATTCTCAGCACCGTGATCGTTGGCATATCTAGCGAAAAGGTTAACATATGTAAATCCTTATTCACGACGAGCACATGCGTGCTAATTTCTATTATTTTTTTTAATTGGAAGCAATCCCTTTTCTTTTTTTTTGCTGATACAGGAAATAGTTTTTATTTTGTTGAAATAATTATAAATAATTGTATGCAGGTTCCTTGATGGATTCTAGTTTGGATGTTTTGATATATGCCCATGACGGCAGGGGATTGGGCCATGTAAGCCGCAGTGTCGGAATCGGTCTTGCTTTGCGCCGTATATTTCCCGATTTATCGGTGCTTTTGATCACAGGTTGTGCCAGTACTGCTGAACTGATTGGTGAAGGGTCTTTGGACTGGATTAAGTTGCCGTCATATAAAACAAGTGTGGTTTGCGGTAAATCTACCGGCGTGAAAGGTAATTCCAACATAGACGACAAGTTGCTGGGAGAACTGAGGGCGCGCAATATCCGCGATATAGTTGCTGCATATAATCCAAGGGTTTTCCTTGCCGACCATACTCCGCAGGGAAAGCACAAGGAGTTGTTGCCGGCCTTGGATGTTTCTCCTGCAACACGGTGTGTTCTGGGAATCAGGGCTGTTGTCGGAGAAGTCGATAAGGTCTGGTCGGAGCTTGCACAGGGCGTTTTCAAAGAGAACTACAGCGATATCCTCTGGTACGGCGATACTTCTGTATGCGGAGCTGAGGAGTTTGCCCGGCTGGAAGATCATTACGGCGTCAGGCCCTATGAAGCAGGTTATGTTTCACGCTTGGCTGAGCTAAGGGAGTTTCAGGGCAGTGATCGGGAAGTGGAAAAGCTCGCCGGGGTTGTTTCCATTCCATGGTCTGGTGAAGGGACTGCTGTTTTGCTGGATAAGCTGGCGCAGACTTTATCGGGCATAGGTACGAAACACGGAAATTGGCATATTTACATGGATCTGCGTGAACCCGGTGTTATGGCGGCCATCAGTTGTTTCAGTAAGTTGGAGAATGTATCATTCATGCAGGTAGGTCCTCAATTCCTGAGGGATCTGGGTAATTCACGCAGTGCTGTCATTTATGGTGGATACAACAGCCTGACTGATGTAATGGTTTGCGGCGTACCTTCCGTTGTTCTGCTGCGCGGGATGAAGGATAATGAGCAGGAAAAGCACGGAGCTGTGCTTGCTGGAAAATCATCAGTTATCCGTGGAGTCTTTTCTGATCATGATGTGTCGGTTGCCCAGTTGCGCGCAAGCATTTGCGCCTGCCTTGAGAGCTCTGCCGAGGTTGTTTCCGTGAATTTGAATGGTGCAGCCCATGCGGCCCGGTATCTTGCTGCATTGACAGGAGTTTGTGATGTTGACTGCGAGTCCTGAGTTGAGAAAGAAAATACGTTTGCTGATCAGGAAATTTTCACGTCATGAAATGAAGCAATGGGAAAAAATTCTTGCGCCTTTGGACCGTAATATGCGCATTCTTGAAGTAGGCTGTGGAAGAGGCGGCAAAACAGATTTCCTGCACGCGCAGGGCTTCAGGAATATTCTGGGTGTAGAGAAAAACGAATTTCAAGTCCGGGAATGCCTCAAGCGCGGTTTGGATGTGGTTACCCTTGATGAATTTTCAACTCGGCATTCTGATGAAAAGTTTGATTTTATCGTGCTTTCCCACATAATTGAGCACTTTGATTTCAGCAGTCTGGTTGAATTCATTGACGGTTATCTGGCTTATTTAAAGCCCGGAGGAATGCTGCTTATTGCCACGCCCATGCTGCATCCGCATTTCTGGCTCGATCTTGATCACCAGAAACCGTATTACCCGCAGGGAATTAAGAATTTCTACAGCGGTGCGGATGAGCAGGTCGGTTTTACTTCCAAGTACAGGCTGAAGCTCAAGGATATCCGTTTTCGCCGGAGTCCGTTCAGGGTAAAAAATGACCGCAGCCTGCTCTTAAAGAAGAATGATTTACCCATACTTTTATTAAATGTACTGAGCTCAGTCTTATTCAAGTTCAGTTTTTCAGTCTTCGGCTATAAAAGCGGGTGGATCGGTCTATACAAAATGAAATCCTGACTGGAACATATCAGGCCAGCCCCAAACGGTGGCGGAAGTCTTTGACCCTCCCTTTGCTGATAATTATTTCCTGCTCCGGGATATGTTTCATGGTAACTACGTATTTGCCGTTGAACCATGGAGCAAAATCCCGCACATGAGTCAGATTTACCATTTCGCTTCGGCTGGTGCGAAAGAAAGGTTGCCCATGCAAACGTTCTTCCAGCTTATCAAGAGTCTTGTCTCCGTAGCAGGTAAAGACTCCTTTCTGGGTATGGATCATGATTTTACGGTCTTCAACCCGGCAGAGAATTACATCGGTTGGTTCAAGGAGCAGGATTCTTCCATTTGCTTCCACTGAGATTCGCAGCACCACGCCGCCTAACCCCATGCTGCCGAGCAGGCCGTTCATGTCCGGCATTTCGACCTTTTCTTCGCAGTTGGCGTATACCAAACAGCGCACCCTTTGAATGCTTTTGGCCAGTCTTTCGCTGGAAAGAGGTTTGAGTATGTAGTCCACGGCATTTTCTTCAAAAGCCTGCAGGGCATACTCATCATAGGCTGTGGCAAAAATAACCAGCGGCGGTTCAGGCAGTTGCAGCAATTCCTGTAGTACATCAAATCCGTTTTTGCCGGGCATCTGGATATCCAGAAAAACAAGGTCCGGTTCTTTTTCAGTAATGAGCTGAATTCCTTTGGTGGCCGATGTCGCCGTGCCTATGACATCAATATCCTTGAAGCTTGAAAGCAGGAAATTGAGTTCATCTAAGGCTGGTGCTTCATCGTCTATGAGAATGCAGCGTATTTGTTGTGCGGTTGGCATTGGGTGTTTTGGGTTTGGTGAAAAATTATTTTAATAAAAGAACGGGTAGAGGCCTCAACCTGTACCCGATTATATTGCACTATAGATTGTTGATTGGTCAAACATGCTGTTTTGCAGGAAGAAATGAAAAGGGTGAGGTAAATTTTTACCTCACCCTTTTGTGTCTTATTCGGGATTGTGGATAACCAGCTGGTTGAAAGGTATGCCCCATCCATAGTGAGTGCAGGCGTCAACGCTGTACCGTTGCAGTGCGCGTTGCAGGCGGCCATATAGCTCAGCTATATCCCTGTGGAAATCTGCAATGATCACTATATTGAGCGAAGACGCTGCCGCAGATTCAAATTCGACGTTAAGGTTCAGTACATGTTTTGTGTAGCCTTCCTCATCTAGTCTGGCACTGATGAATTCCTTGGCCTGAGCCAGAATGGTGGAAGTGCTTTCAGCCTGATGGGAATAGTCGATGCCGAATACCGACTTCAGGCGGAAGTTGCGGGACAGGTTTTTAGGGTTACGACTCAGGAAACTTGATGTCTGGTATGTCACGTAGGTTCCACCGCGCTGGATCAGTTCCACCATATCCGGGGACTGGCTGATCACTTTGCCGCGAACTCCGTCAGAGAGAATCACCCAGTCATCAATCATGCATGGGAACCATGGTTCGCTTTTGCCTATAGGGCGTGAAACAATATTTTCCAGTTTGCCGATGGGCAACCTGATTTTGCTGGGGCTTAAAGCCGGATTTTTCAGCTTCGCATAGAGAGCGATCCTTTCTACCTGCCACGGAACTCCGTTATAGATGATGCGTTCATTTTCCCGCACAGAACCTAGGTTCAGAATGAGTTTTACCTGTTCGTAATAGCGGGTAAATCCTTCTCGCGCGGTCCAGAGGGCTCCGATGATAAAGATGATCGCGAGGCTGAGCAGAAACCAGTCACCTGAGATATAAAGGGTAAAAAGGGATGCGGAAGTAGCTGCGATAACGGTGAAGATAAGCAGTATTACTTCTATCAGGCGGACATAGAATGGGCGTTCCTTGCTTTTGAAAGCCGGGTGGCTTTTTTTGAACAGACGGTCCACAAAGCGGAAAAAGAAAAATACACCGGCAAATGCCAGTATTGCAAAAAGGATATTTTTGCCGCGGCTTTTGAAAAAGACAGCCATGACCTTTTTCGTTGACTCATAAAACGACTGTTTGTCTTTAGTCAGTTCCGCCAGTTCAAACTGAGCAACATCAAGCTGGTTGTCGATGTTGATCTGCCGTTTTTCAAATTCGGTTTTAAGAACTTCCAATTCGGCCTTGAGTGCGGGTGATTTGGCCTCGTTAATGAGGGTCGAGATATTCTCAACCGCTTCTTTGGCTCTCGGCAGTCTGCTTTCAAAGTATGCAACACGGCTTTTAAGGCGTTCAATCTGCCGGGGCCGCTTGGTCATTTCCTTCAGTTCCTGAAGCAAAGGTCTGACCAGTGTTTCGATCTCTTCCTGCCAGACAAAATTATGCTGGGAATTCTCATTAAAGACGGAAAGATCCATACCTGTTGCAACTTTTACAAAGTTCTGACTTACTTCGTTAAGCTGGGCTATCAGGTCAGTCAGCCTAAGGGTAAGGGTCTCCTTATCCATCGGGTGAGAAGTCTTTTTCAGCTCGTTCTTGACTTTTTTTATCTGTTTTTCAAGTTCGCTTTTGTATTGCAGCAGGTTCGCCAGAGTGTCAGCTTTGGTGTCGCTTTGTATGTCTGCGGTCTGTGCTTTTTCCAGAGTTGCAGCGATAGTTTCTGTTTGCGCAATGCCTTTAATCGGCATCAGCATAAGAAAAGAGGATAATGCAAATATTACTGGTAGAGTTCGTATAGTTTTTGATCTCATAGTGTTTCCTGAGGGGTGTTTAAAAGACAGTGAAGATATTTTTAAGTTAGCTAAAATTATATGTGAGTATCAAGTATTATTTCAAATGAGTATATCGTCGACAATAAAAAAACATGAGAAAATCCTCATGTTTTTTTAATTGTTACTTGTTTTTAGTTGCGGATTTGTAATTGGCTGTCAGCTTACGCTGTACTGCAATGAATCAATCGGCACTTTGTTTTGGCTAAAGATTTGCTGTGGCTATGTGCTGACCCATTTTTATGCTCGTTTCCAGCCCTTTGCCGCTATTTTTCAGGATGTCTGAATCAATTCCGGCCTTGTCCTTTTCAAGCAGCATTATGACTGTTGATCCGCCGAATTTAAACCATCCTTTTTCCTGACCTTTATTTACTTTGCTGTCAGGAGCGTAGTTCTGGATTATGGACCCGACCATGGTTGCGCCCACTTCGCAGAGCAGAATATCTCCGGCTTGTTCTGTTTTGAGAATACTGTATTCCCTTTTGTTTTCCCAGTATACGCTGAGCATGCCTTTAACAGCGTACGGTGAAACGGAAAAGTAGGAACCGTTTATCTGGTTAGAGGCTGAAATCAGGCCGGAAGCTGGAAAATGGAAACGGTGGTAGTCGACAGGGGCAAGACGGAAAATTAACAGGCTCCCATCTTTGTATTTATCGACCAAGTGGCCGTTCTGCAGGAACTTCTCCAAAGAAAAAGATTGTCCTTTCACAAAGAAAGAACCAGTATTTCTGATGTTCTCGAAAGCAAGAACTTTACCGTCAGCTGGCGATACTATCGCATCTTCCGCTTTATCGACGGGTCTGGCATCAGATTTAAGTTCTCGGATAAAAAAGTCGTTGAATGATTTGTAATTTTCAATAGGACGAGTAACTTCATCCATGTTGATTTGCAGGTCTTTCACAAAACCAGCTATTTTTTTACATGATTCAGGCCTATCCATGAGGTAGCCATAATATGCAGATACTAATTTTCTTTTAACTAAACCATGAAGCGCCATTTTTCCCATGGGGTGATGATAGAGCCATTTGAGCCACCGCTCTCCAGGTACTTTTTCCCGGCAGAGGGAGCCTGTTTCCCGGTCAACGTATTCGATGTAATCCATATTTGCCTCTTGTTTTAGTTGCTCGCGTGGAGCGATTGATAGCACTAGAAGGGTGGGGTCGCAAGAGGGCTGGAAGCATGAAAAAGGGCGAAGAATCTTCTATGGATTCTTCGCCCTTATACTTAGAAAGAATCAACTAAATTTAATGACCCCGGTTTACGCTGGACAGTTCGTGCGTATTGCACTGCCGGATGGCCGAAAATCATGCAGTATCCGATTTTATGGTCTTCAGGAACGCCTAGTTTTACAGTAAGCTCCGGGAAGAAATCTTCCATACACCATTGGAGCATGCCGTCCCAGAGCGTGCCTATCCCCATGGTCTGGGCGAATAGTTCGAAGGTGCTCAGAGCTATGACGCAGTCCTCCTTGGGCAGGGGGATTGCTTTGGGAGCACTGGCAATCAGGATATGGGGTGCACCGCGCAGAATCACGTCAACGCCGTGGTTGGTGTAGGCGCTGTGGGCCATGTTCATGTACTGGAAGCGCAAGTCCTCTTTATCGTAATCAGCGGTTTTCAGCAGCCGGCTGACATTCTCATAGATTTCCTTGCGCAGTTCTTCTGTTGCCTCGGTTGTGGTGGTGACGGTGAAAAGCACCCCTTGCGCATTAACCCCGGTGGGAGCATGAGAGGCCGTTTCCAAAAGTTTGGTGATTATTTTTTTGTCCAGTGCATTCTTCTTATATTTGCGTATGGAGCGGCGTCCTTTTATTAATGCTTCCATGGAATGCGCTGTGGGCAGTTCGTATTGCAGTTCGATGGAATCTGCGGGATCTACACCCATGATTGAAATCGCTCCGGTAGGACAGACCGCCAGACAGTGTTGACAGCGCATACAGTTATTCTCGTCCAGAATTACGGGGAAGTCACCTTCAAGCATTGAAATGCACATGGTCGGGCAATCGGTAATGCATTTGCCACAGCGGATGCATAGTCCTTCATTCACTTTGAAGTTAAGCATTTTTTACCTCGTCAATTATGTAGTAGGTTAAACTTATGGTTAACTGTTTTCCTGGTCTTCTTCCCGGGCCAGACTTGTCTCCGCTGCGGCCGCTGCAATGGTGGTCAGCTGCTCCCTTGTCAGTATCGCGTTTTCGATGTTGGGCACGTGAACAGTAACTTTTTTCGGAGCAAATTCGATATGGTTGGCAGCAAATTCTTCGCGGACCCGGCGGAAGACTTCCTTGCGCAATGAGAACTGATCCCCGGGGCGGCAGCGGAATTTGATCCTGATTACCTGCGAAGAGTCATCAATTTCTTTAACGCCCTGAGATTTGATCGGGGCAAGCAGCAAATGGCCCAGCTCTTCATCTGCGGCTATTTTTTGACCCATTTTCTTGATTATTTTGCGGACTTTTTCCGGGTCGACATCAAAAGGAACCCTGACTTCAAGCTTCATCGCCACCCAATCCCGGCTGAAGTTCGTTACGGACCCTAGTGAACCGTAGGGAATAATCTGAAGTTGCCCACGGCTGTGCCGAAGGCTTATTGAGCGGACGGAGATACGTTCTACGGTACCTTTCAGTTTTCCGGACTCAACATAATCACCTATTCTGAAAGCGTCATCGACGAGGAAAAATACACCTGAGAGGACGTCTTTTACCAAAGTCTGGGCGCCGAAACCTACTGCCAGACCGAATATACCGGCACCGGCGATCAGTGGAGCAATGTTTACACCTATTGAGGTGAGGATAATCAGGGTGCTGATTGTTATTATGCTGATAGTCATAAACTTTTTCAGCAGGGTCAGCAGGGTGTTTTTGCGTGATCCGCCTTTGCCCATTTCATCCATTTCTTCCGCTTCGTCATCGTGACCTTCAAACTGGCTGTCGATCAATCCGCAGAAGTATTCCCAGAGCAGGTAGCTCAACAGGACGGTGACGAAAATACTTACTGCACCTTTTGAGAGGGAGTGCCCAAGGTTGAAGGATATGCCCCATACTTCCAGCAGGTAGAGAACCAGCCCTACTCCCAGTATGGCTTGCAGTCCGTTGTGCACATGATTGATGTATCCTAGGTCTTTTTGTTCCTTTTCTTCCTTGTCCATATTCCGGTTTTTTTTGCTGATGATATTTTTCAGCGCGGCCAGCAGAGTCATATCCAGAAGAATAGCGCCCGGAACTGAAATAAGACTGAGCAGCAGGGCATTAAGCATTTCCTTGCCCTGGAGCAGGCTTATCTGGCGCATGGTTATCAGCACGCATATATAAACTGTCGCAAGCCTGTGCCAGTTATATGCCAGCCAGTAATTGAATGTTCCCGGTGCGTTGTTGATTGCGTTTCTGAGAATGTAATTTCTCAGCTGTCTCTTATTGCGCCAGATGAGGACCAGAAGCAGGAGAGTAGGAACAAAAATCTCAAACATGAACAGTGCGGCAGTTGTCTCATCGGCCATGCCCATTGTCGAAAGGGTGTATATTATTCTGGAAGAAAGCGGCGAAAGTATCAGTGTCAGCGAAACCCAATAAGTGATCTGGAGGGCCGCATAACTGCTGATAGGGATGAGCCTTGATTCTTCGGAACGGGGAGCGAAGATAAAGCGCAGGACGAGGATTCCGATCCGGGATCTGGTTATGGGAACCAGAAAACCGCCAGCAACAAGGGTGACACTCGGATGGTGCTTGAACAGGACCATTGAGTTGATTGTTGTATACAGGAAAATAAGGAAGTAACCTAATTCGAATCCTGTCAGGATTAAATCGTTGATCAGTCTGTTGAATAGATTGCCTGTGTGACGGGTTTCTATTTTGGTGCGTATATTAAAAGTGATGCGCCTAACCGCGAATTCAACCGCCAGCCCGACTCCATAGATGAAAAGAACCGAGGCAATAATCTCAAGCAATCTGCCTGTGCCCTTACCTCCAGTCAGGTTGTTCAGTGCTTTGCGGATTTCTTGCGGGGCAATGCGGAATCCCTTGGCAACATAGTCCAATCCCTGATCAAGGTCGGAATAACCCTTACTGGTACTTTGGATGCTATCACGGATCGCCTGAGCCAGAGTTAATTTTTTGCCGGTATTCTTGGCCTTCGCAAGGTCTTCTTTGCTTGGAGCGTAGGTGGCTTTATCCTTTTCCGTCAATTGTGAAATAGCGGACTGATTTATTCCCGGCAGGGTCTGTCCTGCTGCGGGAGACCCTGCCAGCACGATAAGCAAGATGAATAGTGCAAGGAAGGGGTAAATTTTATTTATCTTGGTCATGGAGAAAACGTCCATTTTCTCTTGTCTCCGGTGATTTTGCTGGGTTAATATTCAAGGAACTGTGAGACTGTTACGAGGCCGCTGGAGTCTTTAAGGTAAAACTCTAGCCAGCCGTGTGACTGGGGTATGCTAACATTTTGCAGTGTCACTGTCTTGTTGTTAAACAAAATTATTGCAGCCGAGTGCGCTGGAAGTACCGGTGAACCCTTGGTTTTTTAACGCCATGATATTTATAAAAATTAAAAATGCCTGTTGCTTGAGACAGCAGACATTTTTACACATTTAACCAGTTTGATTTTACAGTCCGAAGCCTTTTTGCCACGGTCAGGCTCTATTTTGCATAATTGACTAAATCTCTAACTGAATTTACACATTAATACAATATATTACAGTAGGCATAAGGTGCGTGGGCAGTCTATGAGCAAAATAAGTGTTGAAGTGGTAGTAGCGAGATACAAAGAGGACGTCTCATGGCTTGATACATCCGAATGGCCTGCGGTTATCTATGATAAGGGCGGTGATCTAGTCGCGTCCGGAGACAGTCGGGCTGTTGGTTTACCCAATGTGGGCCGGGAGGCGCATACTTATTTTACGCACATTCTTGAGAGATATCCGGATTTTCCAGATTACACTATATTTCTTCAGGGCGACCCTTTTTTTCATACACAGGACCTAAGCGCGGAGCAGCTGTTTGAACTGGCAGATGGAAAAATTTTACGTAATATAAAATTTTTTGGATTTGCATGGTTCAAGATTCGCTGTGATCAATTGGGGCGACCTCACGATATGCATGATCCGGCTAAGGAAGGTAAATGGAAGGGGTGGGGGAAGGATATCCCTGTAGGTGAGATATTCGAAAAATTGTTTAAGCGGCCATCGCCGGAGAAGTTTATAGCCAATGCGCCCACAGGAAACTTTATTGTTGCCAAGGAAAGAATTCTGACCCGGCCACGGTCGTTTTATGAAAATGCTTTGGGTCTGGTCATGGCTGATCAGGATGATGAAAATAACACCGGACATGCTTTTGAGCGTCTCTGGCAGATTGTCTTTAATGGATCAGCTTCAATCAATCCTCCAGAAGAGTAATACGCTGTTAAATAGGAAAATAAGCGCGTTGCAGGAGAGTGTCTGACTGTGCTTTTGTTTTAACACTGCGTGGCAGGTTTTACCGTTTAGGACCCGCCTTATGCTGCAAGTTGCTGCTTGCAGCATAAGGCGGGTCTTTTTTCATGAATAACGCGGTAACTTTGTTTGTTCAGAACAATATTTTGTAATATTCGCTATCTGCTGTTTTCATCAATTTCCAACTGGTTGCGGCCCTTGTTTTTGGCTTTATACAAGGCAGCATCAGCGCGGCGCAGGATGTCGGAAACCGGGTCGTCTGACAGGGGACCGCTCTGGGCTAAGCCCAGGCTGATACTCAAGTCGATTTCAACCAGCTCGCCGTTGTTATCTTCAATTGTAAGATTCATATGCTGAACAGCCTTACGCAGACTTTCGCCTATCTCAACAGCCTGTTCAAGGTCAAAGCCGCTAAGACATATGGCGAATTCTTCTCCACCGAAGCGGGCTGGAAAATATATCAGGTCCTCTTTGTTGTCGTATTGTTTACCCGGTTGTTTTAAAATATCAGCTACAGCCTGTAGCACATAGTCACCGATAAGATGGCCGTAAGTATCATTGATATTTTTGAAGTGGTCGAGATCGAGCAGCAAAACCTGTATTGGCTGCACGGTGTTTTTGTTGATAAGCATATCCGCGAGAAAAGCATCCAGCGAACGCCTGTTGTGCAGTCCGGTCAGGCCGTCTTTTTTGGTTATTGCCTTCAACGCAGCAATATCTTTTTCCATTCCGGAAATTACTTCCCGGAATGATGACTGGATATTTTGAATCATAATTTCGGGGTCAATCCCGGATTGAATGTCTCTAACTGTGGTTTCGCCAAGATCTGAAACACGGTTTTTATTTTTATCAAGAAATATACTGTATTCTTCAGCTATGGCAGCCGTTTCCATCAAAGCTTCCTGAAGTTTTTGTTTCAGGGGGCTGTTCATGATGTCATGCATGTCCTTGATCAGTTTCGAGTACCTTTCGTCTGAGTAATCGCGTTCTTTAGTCACCTGAATGACCAGCTTACGCATGCTTTTCTGCTGCTCCTGCTCAAGATAATCCTGATCGGACAGGCTTCTGAAGTATAAAATTAAAGAACGCCATTTACCCTGATTTGGAACACCTGCTTTGTCCATGATTTCGCACATGGCTTTTTTGCCTGAATAAATGCAAAGTTCTTTATTGCAAGGCAGTGCTGGGAAGGTGCTGAATGGGTCCCTTTTGCTCTTATCGTCTGACATAATTCCTCTTTTATCGGTGAACTGTGAAGAAATGATAGTGGTAAGTTATGTTCCAGTTCAATCGTATCGTACATTAATGTATTAATTATAAGCTTAGATGATGTCTTTGTGAATAGAGGGTAATCATTCAATTCGAGAACGACAAGTATAACAATTGGAAGATGTTTTTTAGATATTTGCGGTCGTATTATCAATGGTCCGGATGTCAGGATTTCCGGAAGCCATAGAGGTGTCTTGGATATATTTAAAGATATCAATGTATATGGGGCTTGTTTAGAGGGCGGAGTTTGTCATTGAATTTTCCAACTTCCTACCTCCTCTCAACAAAAGGCTGTTAAGGCGCCGGTTTAAAATTTTACATCTTTCAATGAATCAACGTAAGCCTTGTTTATCCATATATCCCCTTCTTTCTCGCTTAGTTCCGCGAGGCTCCTTTTGTGTACGCCTATAAACTGTTCAGAGTATTTAAAAAGATAAGAATCGACGTCCATGTTCATCTCTTTACTGAGTTTTCTGAAGATCGAGACCTGTATTGTGTTTAATTTCATAAGCTATCTATAAAAAGTTTAAAGTGTCAGGTTTTTTTGGTTAATAGTACGTAAATGTCATTTTGTGTGTTTTAGTTATTTTTTTAATGTCATTAAATTTTCTTTTTTGCAAATTTTGTTGAAATGGAGATGATAAAATCTTAGGGTGTTTTTCATCGTTTACAAATAGACAAATGGAGAATGTAAAATGCAAAAAGGAACGCTTGAGAAAATCTTTGAATACGCTTCAATGCCTTTACATGGAACGCTTTCACGTAAACTTAGGAAAAACCTTAAAATTCAAGTTAATGACGGTCCTGTCTACGAGGCTGCCATCCTTTTTCTCGGGGATGATTTTATTAGGGTAACAGAAGAAAAGGATGGAGAAAGTATCAATACTTATTACAACTGGGAAGATATCGAGTCTGTCAGAACGTATAGTCCTATCGAAGGCTAGCTCTGGATATGCTTGATTCTATTACAAAACAACATCAATAGACGGCAGTTTTCTGTTAAGGAGACCAAATGCATAAAATAGACCCTGAAGAATGTCAGTTTTGCGGTGCATGTCAAAGTGCTTGTCCTTCTGAGGCAATTATACATGCACCTGGGACTAATTATTACGAAATAAATGATGATTGCACTGATTGTGGTGCATGCGAAGCAGAGTGTGGCTTTAATGCAATTCTTAGTGATGGGGATTAAAAAGGCTGCATGTCGTGATATTTAGTTTTGAAGTCTGAGAGACCTTATGTTTTATGACATAAGGTCTCTTTTTGTGTGGTCTCCATATTAACTAACAAAAATGTAGATAATGTGCGCTTTATGTGACCTTGACGGTATATAAATTCAGTTTTTTGGGTTTGTAGCGCAAAATAATGTTTACAATATGCTGATTTTTTTGAAGATAACTTTTTTGGTTTAAATTTAGCTACAAAACTGTTGAATAGAAAAGTTTAACAGTGCTCAAGTGTGACTCTCGTTAAATGACTCGGGTTGGATATAGTTCCGTCTGAAATTGTTTTTCATTCGCCAGCACAAGGACCTACTATGGATAAATCACTAATTGATGTTCTTTGGATTCTGATATGTTCTGCTTTGGTTTTTTTAATGCAGCCGGGCTTTATGTGTCTTGAATCAGGTCTAACCAGATCTAAAAACTCCATTAACGTGGCGGTCAAAAACTTAGCGGATTTTGTCTTTTCAACATGCACTTTCTGGGCTGCAGGCTTTGGCCTTATGTTTGGTGCTGAGTATGCGGGTGTTATCGGCACCGATTCATTTTTTGTGCCTTTTGACGGTATCCCGTATATGACCTCTTTTTTTATTTTCCAGACTATGTTCTGCGGGACAGCTACGACTATTTTCTCTGGAGCAATAGCAGAGCGCATGTCTTTTGGTGCCTATCTCTTAGTCGCCTTGATTCTATCGCTTATTGTTTATCCTGTTTTTGGCAATTGGGCCTGGAACGGTCTGGAGTACGGAGAATTGAATGGCTGGCTGGGATCAAGGGGATTTGTAGATTTCGCAGGTTCCACAGTTGTTCATTCTGTAGGAGGGTGGGTGGCTTTGGCTTCCATGCTTGTAGTGGGGGCGCGTAAAGGGCGGTTTACAGACGACGGCAAGATTCGGGAAATGAATCCGTCAAACTTACCAATGTCTGTTCTTGGAACCCTGCTTTTATGGTTTGGCTGGTTCGGATTCAACGGTGGGTCGACTCTTACATTTGATGGTTCTGTACCGCTCATAATAGGGAATACTGTTTTAGCAAGTGCGGCAGGGGCTGTAAGCTGCACTCTCCTAGGCTGGTATGACACTAAAATTCCCAAGGTAAATTATCTCATAAACGGAACTCTGGGCGGGCTGGTTGCCATTACTGCAAACTGTCATGTTGTCTCAGCCGTCGACAGCATGGTAATCGGCACTTTGTCCGGACCTATTTGTCTTTGGGCCGAACGGCTTCTCGAAAAGGCCCGCATAGATGATGCTGTGGGAGCGGTTCCCGTTCATCTTGCCTGCGGCATATGGGGAACCATAGCGGTAGCGTTGTTCGGTGATCCTGAACTATTAGGCACAGGCCTGTCCATGTACGGACAGTTGATGATTCAGCTGACAGGTATTGCGGCTGCGTTTGTCGTTGCCTTTCTCTTTCCGTATTTCCTCCTCACCGTAATCAATCGCATATTGCCGCTGAGGGTAACGCCGGAGGAAGAAGAAGTCGGGATGAATATTTCCGAGCACGGCGCACGAACGGACATGCTGGATTTATTTGCGGCTATGGAGGAACAGGCCCGGACACAGGATCTGTCTCTTCGAGTTCCCGTTGAACCATTTACAGAAGTAGGGCGGATTGCGTCATGCTATAATCAGGTTATGTCCGCTCTTGAAGAAAGTGTATCTAAAACTGAAGCCATAATTAATTCCGCTACTGATGGTATTGTTACTTTCTCTAAGGACTCACTGGCTTTGATGCAGGCAAACCCTCAGGCTAGAAAGATGTTTGCTTTGCCGGGAACCGGAGCGATTGATGGTTTTAACTTTGCTGATATAATAAGCAATCAGGAAGATATTGCCGCAGGTCCGCTTTTCAGATCGGAGTCAATGGAACTAAGTTGTAAGCAGGTAGGCGGGGACGCATTCCCGGCGGAGGCTGTTATCACTCCAGCTAAAGGTATGCCCTTTTATCTTGCAATAATTCGCGACATAACCCAGCGGAAAAAAGCTGAAGAAAAAATTAACATTCAGCAGGCATATTTTCAGCAACTTTTTGAAAGTTCTCCGCAGGCCATTGTGCAGGTGGATACCGAAGGAATAATTCAAAATGTAAATAAGGGCTTCGAACAACTCTTTGGGTATAATCGTGATGAAGTTTTAGGGTGCTATAATAGAAGTGTTGTCGTTCCGAAAGAACTTCAGGCTGAAGCCAGCCAGTTCAGCGAATCCGTTAAGACAGGACGTCTAGTGGATAAAGAATCCGTGCGGCGCCATAAGGACGGCAGGGAAATTCCTATTTCAGTGATCGGTTATCCAATTATGGTTGGGGATGAGCTTAGCGGGATCTACTATATATATAGTGATATAACACAGCGTAAGGCCTTCGAAGAGCAACTGACCCATCAGGCATTTCATGATTCTTTGACAGGGTTGCCGAACAGGGTCCTTTTTACAGAGCGCCTTTCCAGAGCATTGAAACGCTCGAAGCGGCGTATAGATTATCGTTTTGCAGCGATGATGCTGGATATGGACAGGTTTAAATGGATTAATGACACACTCGGGCATCATGCCGGGGATGAATTTTTAATAGCTATTGCCGACCGCATCAGCTCCTGCATTCGTGAGGTGGATACAGTTGCCCGGTTGGGCGGTGATGAATTCGGCATTGTGATTGAAGAATTTGAGTCATACCAGCAGGTGATAACCATAGCCAAGAGAATTCAGCAGTCATTGAAGCTTCCTCTTGATTTAAATGGGAATAAAGTCATGTCCAGTGCTAGTATCGGCATTGTTTTGCGCAATGACGAATATCAGGATCACGATGCTGTGATGCGTGATGCAGATATTGCCATGTATAGGGCAAAAGAAATGGGAAGGGCTAAATTCAAGGTATTTAACCAGAGGATGCACTGCAGGCTTGTAGCTGAAGTTGAGTTGGAAAAAGATCTGCGACAGGCCATTCAGGATGAAGAGTTAACACTTTTATATCAGCCTATAATATGTACCCTCACAGGAAGGCTTAATGGAGTCGAGGCTCTGCTGCGTTGGAATTCCAAAACAAGGGGCATGGTTTCTCCTGATGTGATAATTCCTTTAGCTGAAGAAACAGGATTAATAATTCCGCTTGGGCAGTGGATATTGACAGAAGCATGCAGGACCATGAAAAGCTGGATTGATGAGTTTGGCGCCGGTGATATGACTATGAGCATAAACTTATCATTTAAACAGTTTGCCCAGCCTAATTTTACTCAGTTTGTAAAATCTACTCTTGAACAAACCAGACTGCCGGCCCACAATTTAAAGCTGGAATTGACTGAAAGTTGCCTGATGCGCAATCCGGAGGAAACCATGTCAAAACTCAATGTTCTTAGAAACATGGGCGTTCAGCTTGTTATTGATGATTTCGGTACTGGTTATTCATCCCTAAGCTATCTTCAGCGTCTGCCCATAAATGGTCTTAAGATTGATCGCTCATTTATATCAGGAGATGATCCTAAGGATTCAAACGCGGAAATAGTCAGGACAATAATCAACATGGCAAAAAGTCTGGGGTTGGGAGTTGTGGCGGAAGGTGTTGAGAACCATGAGCAGTTTGAAATGCTCCAGCATATGAATAGTGACGAGGTGCAGGGCTTCCTGTTCTCCAAGCCTGTCGATAAAGGGACGGTCGCAAATATGATTAAGGAAAACCATAAGTAACAATAAATTTAAAAGATATTCCAGACCACTGGAGTTGAATGTAGCAGCCTCATTGCACCATTTGTATAAGTCTTATATACCAGCAAATGGTAAATGCTCAGACATGATAACAAGGAGATTTCAATGTCCGGTCAAGATAAGTCTGTTGATATGGCAAGCGCTGCTAAAGATATTGAGGAGATTATCCGCCAACTTGCAACACATTACGGGCTGTGGTTGGCGGAAAGTGTTCATCATTTGGGGCTTGAAGCTGCTCTCAATGCTGAAAAGGAAGCCGGAGACCGTTTTTTTAAAATTCTAAGGGGAAAACTGGACCGTGCAACAGGTACCCGTCTTGAGAGGCTCTTTTCAGAAAAAAATCAGGAAGTTGTGGATAAACTGGGGGACGCACTTCGGTCCTCGTGGCTTGCTGCGGACGGTGTCTGGTTTCAAGCAATAGAAAAACAAGCCGGAATGGATGCAGCCAAAAGGGTAAACGACACGTGCTGGTCCCGATTTGCTCCTCTTGAGGCCCGGCGGGCAAAAGATATTCTCCAGTTGCCGGAAAATGGTGGTATAGAAGCTCTTAAGTCAGCACTCGGAATACGTATGTATGCGAAGTTGAATAAATGGGAGTTTGTGGACCAAACGGATAAGACAATAGTTTTCCGCATGAAGGAATGCCGGGTGCAGACGGCCCGTAAACGCAAGGGACTGGATGATTACCCTTGCAAATCCGGTGGTGTTACCGAGTATACGACATTTGCCAAAGAGATAGACTCCAGATTGCGCTGTGAATGTGTCGGCTGTCCGCCCGATCCTCACCCTGAGGAGTGGGTCTGTTCATGGCGGTTTACGCTGGGTGATGAGTAGCAAAGAATCCCGCCTGAATTCAGACGGGATTCTTTTAATAATTCACAAGGCCACCCAGTAGGAGAGATCGGTCAGCTTTCCTCTTTCAGGATTCGTAATAAAAATTCCGGCATAGATGTTATTTTAAGTCTGTCGCCGGCAGCTTGTTTAAGTGACACATAACAAAAATTGCATGGACATATGATTTCTTCGAGTCCTTCTATCTCTGCCCGCTCAATAATCTTCCCGGCGGAAGTCTTGCAGCACATTCCTTTCACGTCTACAAGCTCAAGACCTTCTATACGGGATAATTCGCTACGATAGCTGGCCCAGTTCATTCCTGAATTGGGAAATGTTTTTTTGAAGTATGTATGGCAACCTCCAAAATAGCCCATTACAACAGGTTTGCACTTGAGGTTCATCTTTTTAATTTCATTGAAAATCAAATCCAGTATAAAGAGATGGTTTTCGTGATCGTGGTTGAATCTTTCTCTGGCAGAATAGGCGCATCCGGCACAGCAATATACCAGTTTGTTTGCACCTTTCTCTTTTGACCGGGCTATATTGTGCGATGTAAAGTCTTCACATAATTTTCCTATATAGTCCGACTCTTCTTCTCCTGTCTGTGCAACTAAAGGAAGACCGCAGCATTTCTCATCATTGAGGTAAGTGTAATCCAGTCTGAACAAGTCCAGCAAGGCCGTGTAATCCCGAAGGAGGAAAGGAGTTGTAAAAGGGCGGTAGCACCCGAAGATAAGACAGTTTTCAGCCTGTTCCTTTGGAGCGGAAATACCATGGGCAGCAAGAACCCCCGCCCTAAGGGCCGACACCATACCATGGTTACCGTTTTCGCGTATCGTGTCAGTCTGTTCAATTATGGTCCGGCCGCAGACGAGCCCCTGTATTGATTGCTTCCAGGCTGAGATAGGATTTTTCTTATTCATTTTTAGTTTCCAAAAATTTTAGTTTTGCCGCACAACCCTCTGGGGTGCGCTTATCACCTGAATGTTGGTCCATGTCCTGTAATGAAAAACATATGTAGTTGAAATCCGTGGAGCCTTGGAAGCCCATTCGTTTAATCGTTCCGTAGTAAATAGGGAACAATGCTTAATTAATAAGGAAGGGCAGTTGAGACTGCGTATGGCAGTTTGCATTATGCAGCAGCTATTTAATGCCCCTATTAAGCTTCGCTTGTAAGAGCATCAATAAATATGTTTAAGGCAGGGGTTAACCACTTATCCCTCTGGAGAATAAGTTGGATTATTGTTTGGTCAATGAAGTTTTGGATTTTTTTTATTTAGATTCGCTTAAAGGATAAAATGCGTGAATTTAGGGGGCGAGATGTTTTGCCCCACACCGGTTCGCACAATTGCCGAATTACTGCTTGGTTAAGTCCCGGCTATGGCGTCCAATAGCTTAGATTCGTTCGTGATCCGGCACGCAACCTTTGTTCTTGAACTCGCTCCGGTTGCGGTGTAGTTTCCAGCCCTTCGAATCCAAACAGGAGTTTTTTTGATGAGTCTGTTTTTCGCCCAGTTGTGGGGAAGAGTGCGGGGGAAGCAAAAGCCAAAAGAAAAAGGGTCACAAACTTTCGTTTGTAACCCTGAGATTTCTAATGGCGGGGCAGGAAGGATTCGAACCCTCGGCCAACGGCTTAGAAGGCCGTTGCTCTATCCAACTGAGCTACTGCCCCGCGAGAGATGCATATGTATACAAACCGAACTTGGCGGTCAAGAAAAAAATGAAAAAAGTTTTAAAATTTAAAAATTTTGTTGAATTTAGCAGTTATCTGGACAGTCTGGGGCTTTTTCATATGGATATGACCCTTGGCAGGATGGAAGAATTTGTCCGCAACTGGGGCGGCAGGGAAAGTTTTCCTGCAATCCATGTTGTCGGGACAAACGGGAAAGGATCGACTTCTTCATATCTGACATCAATCGCATGCGAATATGGTCTTAAAGTCGGGACATATACCTCGCCTCATTTTGTTACTCCCCGTGAGCGGATTACTATCAACGGTTCCATGCTCTCTGAAGAAGAGTGGTGCGCACTGGCAAATCAAGTGATGGAAATTGCGCCTGATGCCGGACTGACATATTTTGAGTTGCTGACCTGCATGGCGCTGGCAGCTTTTAAAAACAACGGTGTTGATCTGGCGGTCATGGAAGCAGGACTCGGCGGGCGGTTTGACGCGACCAATACTATTGATCCCGGCCTGACCGTATTCACCCCCATTGGGTTGGACCATGAGAAAGTGCTTGGTTCCACAATTGAGCTCATCGCAGCGGACAAGGCAGATGCAATGCGTAAAAACGGCATTGCCATCACAGCAGGGCAGGCTCTTGAAGCGGAAGAAGTTCTCAGAAAACGTGCAGGTGAACTGGGTTGCCGACTTCATTCTATTGATGAATCGGGCAGGGTTGCGGACCTCACCCCGACTTTGGCCGGGGAGCACCAGAAAGAAAATGCGCAGCTTGCGGCGAGCGCGTGGCGGTTGTTTTGCGAAAAGGCTGATGTCAGATTTGATGAAGAAAAGGTCCGGACCGGGGTAGCTAAAGGGTTTATCGCCGGAAGGTTGCAGATTGTTAATGCCGGGCGGACGTTCATACTTGATGGCGCGCACAACACCCATGCTTTCGATGCTCTGGAAGCCGGACTTCAAAGCTCGGGACTTAAGCCGGATACGATCATTTTTGCCTGCATGAAGGACAAGACTCTTGGTCCGGTCAGGGACGCTCTCTTTCGGTTGACAGACGGTTCAGTTATTGCCTGCGGGATTAAAGATAATGAACGGGCATATCCATTTAAGGATCTGGCTGCGGTACTTGGTGAGCGGGCAAAAGCGGCCGAAGATATTGACGAAGCACTGGCAATGCTTAATTCTGGAGATAGAACAGTTCTAATTTGCGGGTCCTTGTATTTGCTGGCAGCTTTTTATACAAGATATCCAGAATTTTTGGAAAAGTAGATTTTATAGCAATTGCAAATAAGGCCCGTTACGCTGTTTTGCGAAAGGGTCGCCGGAGGCATTTTTTGTCTAATCTTTTTAAATATCTACCCTCGGTAGATTCCGTGCTTACCCGTCTTGAAGAAGAAGGTGTTATTGACGGATTGCCGCGGACCCTTTCCCGTGATCTGGTTAACGGTTTTCTTGATGTCTGCCGAGAGGAGATCAAGGGCGGTATTATTACCGAAGAAAAACAGCTTTCCCCTGAAACCCTTTTCCCGCGCCTGACCTGTCATGTGCGGGCCGGGGCAAAGCCGCATTTCCGGCGTGTGCTCAACGGGACCGGGGTGGTTGTGCATACCAATCTCGGCCGTTCTTTACTGGCGGAAAGTGCTGTGCAGGCTGTGACTGAGGCTTGCGCCTGCTATTCCAACCTTGAGTTCGATCTCAATACCGGGGAGCGTGGCAGCCGGTACAGCCATGTGGAAAAGCTGATCTGCGAGATTACCGGTGCTGAATCTGCTCTGGTGGTTAATAATAACGCATCTGCGGTGCTGATTACCCTTGAGACCCTTGCCAAAGGGCGTGAGGCGATTGTTTCACGTGGGCAGTTGGTCGAGATCGGCGGCTCATTCCGTATTCCGGATGTGATGACCAAGAGCGGGGCTTTCCTGCGCGAGGTCGGAGCCACCAATCGGACCCATCTGCATGACTATGAAAATGCCATCAATGAGGAAACCGCGCTACTCATGAAGGTGCACACCTCCAACTTCCGGGTGATCGGTTTCACCAAGGAAGTTTCCGGTGGAGAGCTTGCCGGGCTAGGCCGCAAACACGGTCTTCCGGTCTATGAAGACCTCGGTAGCGGTAACCTGACCAACTTTTCCGGTTTAGGATTGATGCGCGAACCCACAGTGCAGGAAGTTGTGGCTGAAGATGTAGACGTTGTCTCCTTTTCCGGCGACAAGGTCCTCGGTGGACCGCAGGCCGGGATCATTGTCGGTAAAAAGAAATTCATCGACATGATCAAGAAGAATCCGCTTAACCGTGCTGTGCGGATCGATAAAATGACTCTGGCCGCTCTTGAAGCGACCTTGCGTCTCTATCTTGATCCTGAAACAGCCAAGCGGGAAGTCCCTACTGTGCGTATGATCACCGAGAATCCCGAAAACCTGAAAAAGCAGGCTCAGGCACTTGCGCGTACATTGCGCCGCGAGCTTGGAGAGTCTGCAACAATAGCTGTGCGCGAGGGTGTTTCCCGTGTCGGTGGCGGGGCATTCCCGGAACAGGATTTAAAGACTTTTCTGGTAACTATAGTACCAAATATTAAAGTGACGGTTGAAGAACTTAAAGAAAATCTTCTTTCGACTGAACCTCCTTTGGTCGGGCGCATCGAAGAAGATTCATACTGCCTTGATCCGCGCACTTTGAGTCGTGCAGAACATAAACTTTGTGCAGACGCAATCTCTCAAGTTTTAAACATAAACTAATATTAAATTGGCGAAGCCCTGATAAAAGGTTTTGGGATTCTTAAACCCTTTTGCAAAATGGTTTAAGCCGCCGGAGGCAATCAGATGAATAAATCGCTTGAACATGATCCGAAGAGTTGCTGGGAAATTTTTAAAGACGAAGAACACCAGCAGGGCATGGACGATCTCGCTGCCCGTTACATTGATTTTTTGACCCGCTGCAAGACTGAGCGTGAGACTATCAAATACGTTGAAGACCGTCTTCGTGAGGCCGGATTCGAAGATTATCTCGGTGCTGACCAGTGCTTCCGCTCTTTTCGCGACAAGACAATTTTTATCGCCCGCAAAGGCAAGAACCCGCTTTCCCAGGGGTTCCGTCTGGTCGGTGCTCATGCCGATACTCCGCGTATCGATTTCAAACAGCACCCGCTGTATGAAGATCTGGGCATGTCCATGGCTAAGACTCATTACTACGGCGGTATCCGCAAATATCAGTGGCTGGCGCGTCCTTTGTCTTTGCACGGCGTAGTTGTCAAAGCGGATGGAACCAAAGTCGATGTTGTGATCGGAGAGGATACAGATGATCCGGTCCTTTCCATCCTCGATCTTTTGCCGCACCTTGCATACAAGCAGGTTACCAAGAATGTTACGGATGCTTTTGAGGCTGAAAAGCTGAATATTCTCATGGGTCATTCCATGTCTTTTTCTAACGATGAAGATGGTGAGGCCGGTGAGGAGAAGAATGGCAAGCCTTCCGTGAAGCGCAAGGTTTTGGAACTGCTTAATGAAAAATATGATATCGTTGAAGAAGACCTTTTCAGTGCTGAAATGCATATTGTTCCGGCTGGTCCTGCCCGTTATGTAGGTCTGGATAAGTCTGTTGTCGGCGGTTACGGTCAGGATGACCGTTCCTGCGTTTTTCTCGCTTTGGAAGCATTCCTCAATGCACCCGAGCCTGAGCATGCGCAGATTGTTCTTTTTTACGACAAGGAAGAAATCGGTTCCGAAGGTTCCACAGGGGCTAAGTCACTCTTTTTTGAATACTGCCTCGAAGACCTCATCGAAGCATGGGAACCAAATGCCAAGATGTCTCGTGTGATGATGGCCGGTAAGGCTCTTTCCACTGACGTGCATGCGGCAATTGATCCGGACTATCAGGATGTGCACGAGAAGCTGAACTCCGCTTATCTCGGTTACGGACCCTGCTTCTGCAAATTTACCGGACACCGCGGCAAGGTCGGGGCCAACGACGCCCACCCCGAATTCGTGGCATGGCTGCGTAATATTCTTAATGAGGCCGGAGCACCGTGGCAGATGGCAGAACTCGGCAAGGTCGATCTCGGCGGCGGCGGAACCGTTGCTAAATTCCTCGCCCTTTATGGCATGGATGTTATTGATTTCGGACCCCCGGTACTGTCCATGCACAGCCCGTTCGAATTGACCAGTAAGGCTGACCTCTATGCAACAGAGTTGGCATTTCGTACTTTCTTAAAGAATTAGATGATGATGCCTCCGGTGGCTGGGGAAGGTAAACTTTTGCAGAAAGTTTTAAGGCCCACCGCCGGGGGCATTTCAACAAGGAGCATATATAAATGCCAGTAGTTATGGGTACTGCGGGTCATATTGACCACGGTAAGACCAGTTTAATCAAAGCCCTGACAGGCACGGACTGCGACCGTCTGGCCGAGGAAAAAAAGCGCGGCATTACTATTGAACTTGGTTTTGCCAGTCTTGATCTGGACGGTAATGAGCAGTTGAGCATTATTGACGTGCCGGGCCATGAGAAATTCGTTAAGAACATGGTTGCCGGGGCCGCTGGCATTGATTTCGTATTGCTGGTTATCGCTGCTGATGAAGGGGTAATGCCCCAGACCCGTGAACATCTGGAAATATGTACCCTGCTGGGCATTGAAAAGGGATTTGTGGTCCTGACCAAGGCGGACACCGTGGATGAGGAATGGATGGAAATGGTCAAGGAAGATGTGCGTGAATTCCTCGCGCCGAGTTTTCTGGCCGAAGCTCCTATCCATGCCGTATCTTCGCATACCGGGCAGGGGCTTGATGAGCTGCGCTCCGAAATATCCAAGTTTATGAAAGGATTTTCGCCGAAGCGCAGAACCGACCTTGCGCGTCTGCCCGTTGACCGTGTTTTCACCATGAAAGGACACGGTACTGTTGTTACCGGGACTTTGATTTCCGGACAGCTTTCCGTTGGCGACGATGTGGTGCTTTATCCGAAAATGACCGTGACGAAAGTGCGCAGTCTGCAATCGCACGGTTCAAGCGTGGAGACTGCCCCGGCAGGGCGCCGGACCGCGATCAACCTGCATGGTCTTGAGGTCGAAGATATAGAGCGGGGGGAAGTGCTTGGCCGTCCGGGAACACTTTTTCCTTCCACCGTATGGGATGTGGAGCTGACCTGCCTCCCGTCTTCCCCGAAAAGCTTGAAACACCGTAAGGAAGTCCATTTCCACCACGGCTCTAAAGAAGTCATGGCCAAGGTATATTTTCTGGACCGTGAAAAGTTGGAAAAAGGTGAGAGCGCCGTCTGTCAGATACGTTTTGATAAACCCATGACCGGGGTTTACGGCGACCGGGTTGTTCTGCGATCTTTTTCGCCGCTGCGCACAATTGCCGGGGGGAGCATTATCAACCCGCTGGGCCGGAAGGTGAAACGTTTTTCCGACGATGTAAAGCGTTTGGAATCGTTGATTTCTGCCGACCCAGAAGAGCTGGTGCTTACTCAGTTGGAACTTGCAGGCAGGGCGGGGCTGACTTTTCAGGAGCTTTCCATCCTGAGCAATGTTGCCTCCAAGCCGCTGGAAAAGATTCTTCAGACCATGGGCGGCCAGCAGAAAGTGTTCCTGTATGATAAAGAAACACGCAGCTATGTTTCCGGGGTTCACTATGAGAATCTTGTTCAGGGTCTGATCAGCCATCTTGAGGAATTTCATAAGAAACAACCGATGAAGTCTGGTGTGACGCGGGGTGAGATAGGTTCAACTTACGGTAAGGGATTGCCGGATAAGCTTTTCCATTCCATGGTAGAGCGTCTGCTCAAGAAGAATGAAATAGTGTCCGCGCAGGAGATTCTGCATCTGCCCGGGCATAAAGTTTCACTTGCGTTGGATGAGCAGAAATTGCGGGACACTTTGCTGGAAACTTACGAGAAAGGCGGTCTGACCCCTCCCAACCTTAAAGATGTGCTTGATCCTTTAAAACTTACTTTTAAGGAGGCATCCCAGGTTTACAGGCTCCTGCAGGATGAGGGGATTCTGGTCAGGATCAAGGATGATATGTATTTCGCCAAGTCCGCTGTTGATGGTCTGCAAAGAACTCTGGAAGGGTATTTCGCTGAAAATGAAGAACTTGGGCCGCAGGATTTCAAAACACTGGTCGGCCTGTCTCGGAAGTTCTCCATTCCATTGCTTGAATATATGGATAAGGAGAAAATTACCATTCGCGTTGGTGATAAGCGCAGGTTGCGTAAGCAGAACTAAGCTGAGTATTTAAAAGGCCCGGATTCAATAGAATACGGGCCTTTGCCTACTTCAGCATTTGCATCCGTTCATGTAAGAAACGGATAATTTCAACGCGGTTGTTTTTAATACGGTAGACACAAATGTATGGAAGTTTGGGGATAATTAATTCTCGTGTCCCAGCTACGGTTCCATCACGACCTAATTGCGGAAAAGAGTCCAGAGATTCAGTTGATTTTCTGATTTGTGCGGCGATATGAGAGACAATCCCGGGGTTTTCTCGTTTAATGTATTCAAATTGAGTTTGTAGGTCCTTTTGGGCAGGCTTGGTCCAGCGGGGCATTATCCACCGAACCTGTTGAAGAGGTCATTGATTTCCTGGTCGGTTGCGAATTCGCCTTTATCGGCTGCTTCCAAGCCTGCCTGCACCTGTTCTGTAAACCATTTCTGATATTCTATGAAATCTTTGATTGCTTTATTTAACACCCAGTTGCGGCTTCGGCCCATATCTTTAGCGATTTCATCAAGACTGGAAAGGGTTTCCGGATCGGTTCTAAAACTAGTACTTGATTGTGGCATGATTCACCTCAAATATACTTGATATCGTTTGTAGTCACTTTGAATGATAATGACTACAGTGTCTGAAAGCAAGAGAATTAAAAGGCCCGGATTCAATTGAATCCGGGCCTTTTTGTGCCTAAGCATGTGTGGTATTTTGTGCCGTAGGTGTACATTGTGGATATGGTGAGTCGGTGTGGAGAACTGTCTTTGCTACGGCAGTGGAAAAATCCGGGAAGATGTTTTCCGGACCTACCAGTTTATCTGTTCCAAGTCGGCTCATAATTTTTTCGATCCGTGGATGTACGCCGGAGAGAACTATTTTTATGTTCTGGGTGTGCGCTCTGCGGATAACAGTCTCAAGGGCTTCTATTCCGGTCGCATCCATAGTTGGTACGTTACGCATGCAGAGAACTATTACTTCCGGTTTTTTGCGGGTAAAGCTCATTACATCCACAAATCTTTGGGCCATGCCGAAAAACATGGGACCGTTGATTTCGTAGACAACAACTTTTTCGTTGCCGTTTTTACGGTTTATGATTTCTTCGCGTGGCAGGCCGGTATCAAGGCTGTGTATGTCGGTAAGTTGGCTCATCCGTTTCATGAACAGCATGGCAGCCATAACTACTCCAACTTCTACAGCGACTGTCAAATCTACGAAAACGGTCAGCAATAAGGCAATAAGCATAACCAGAGAATCAGATTTCGGTGCGAAGAGCAGCCTTTTGATGCGATGAAATTCGCTCATGTCCCATGCTACCAGTATGAGGACTCCTGCAAGTCCGGCTAAGGGAATCATGGATGCCAGCGGTGCGCAGACTTTAATAAATAAAACTAATGTCAATGTATGGATTATCCCGGCCAGCGGAGAGTGCGCACCAGAGCGGATATTGGTTGCAGTGCGCGCGATAGCTCCTGTGGCGGGCAATCCGCCAAAAATAGCCGAGCCAATATTTGCCAGTCCCTGGGCAATGAGTTCATTGGATGAATTGTGGCGGTCGCCGCTCATGCCATCGGCAACGGTTGCGCTAAGTAGGGATTCAATTCCGGCTAGAATGGCAATAGTAAGTGCTTCGGGGATTAGTGCTTTGATTTGGGACAGGCTTATCCCGGCAAAAGAAACAGGATCAGGAAGTACAGTGGGGATGCCACCGAATCTGCTGCCGATGGTTTCTGTATGTAACCCTAATGCCCATGTGATTATACTTGCCAAAGCTATACCAACGAAAGGAGCAGGGATACGGGGAATGAATCTTCTGACCAGCAGCATTGAAATAACAGTCAGCAATCCAAGACCTAAAGTTGTCGGATCGGCTGAGGGCAGTGCTTGGGCACAGGCTTTAATCCGGGGCAGAAAGTCAGACGGAAGGTGAGCAATATTCAGGCCGCAAAAATCTTTGATCTGGGTAGAAAATATCAGGATGCCGATGCCGGAGGTAAAACCGGTCGTTACCGGATAAGGTATGTATTGCAGCAGCTTGCCAAGACCTAATGTTCCCATAGCTAAAAGCATTATCCCGGCCATGAGAGTTGCTATTATCAACCCGTCATAGCCGTGGCGGCTGATAATCCCGGAAATGATAATGACGAATGCCCCGGTAGGACCACCTATCTGAAAGCGGGTTCCGCCAAATCCGGAAATAATGAATCCGGCTATGATGGCGGTGAAAAGTCCTGTGGCGGGGCTGGCACCGGAAGCAATCGCAAAAGCCATGGCCAGCGGCAGGGCGACGATGCCTACAGTGATGCCGGCGGCGACATCCCTTCTTATTGTAGCTGGGGAGCAGCCGGATTTAATGTATTTGAAGCTGGCCGGGATGAAGCGGTTGAACTTTGAAAAGACGCAAGTGTCCATTGAGAAACCTCCTGATTTTTGGTGGTATCTCCGTGGGGCTCAGTCGGTGGTCATATTTGTTGGAAATTATTGGCCGGTGGCTGGGTCGCGCGCGGAAAGAGCGTTCTGATAATGCTGCCGTTGCTATATGTCAATGGAGTTTTTGAAAATGTTTTGTGTCTTTATTCACAAATGGACTGAGGTGCCTGATTTTATATGTGGATAAATTTGCAGTCTGTGAAAGTTTTACTCCGGGCCTTTTATGTATTGAGCTGGTCGCTAATATCCACAAGTGCTATAATAAGGATGTCCTGTATAATATTTAACCTGACGGGAGATGGCAGATGACAAAGAAATTGTATCCGGTCCTAGTGGGGTTGTTTTTGTTTTTTGGGGTTGTATTTGCGATGAATACCTCGCAAGCCGGTGATGCTGAAGACATACTGAAATTGAAAAATGAAATTATCCAGAAACAGAATAAGAGCACGCTTGGCGTTCAGGAGTTTCTTCTCTGCTCGAAAGTACTTAATTATGCCTCTTTTTATCCTCTGCCGGAAAATAAAATACAGCGGGGTACTAAATTACTGCTCTATTATGAACCTATAAACTGGTTCACGTCTGTTCGGGATGGACGGTATGAATTTTATATTACGCAGGATGTGATTCTGGAAACTGCTGATGGAGAAGAGCTTTTCAATCGTGAATCCCTTTTGAGCATGCATTACAACACCGGTAAGCCGGTTTTGGATATATACATGACTAATGACTTTGGGCTGGGAGATCTGCCGGCCGGAAAGTACCGCTATATTATTGTCCTGCACGATCAGGTCAGCGGGAAGGAGTTTAGAAAGGGGATTGATTTTGAACTGGTGGAGTGAGGTCCGCCACTGGGATTGGAAAAAATTTTGAGCGTTAAAATAAAAAAGACCGGAAGCAATTCCGGTCTTTTAAAATATGGGGTGAGTGAAGGGACTTGAACCCTCGGCCACTTGGGCCACAACCAAGTGCTCTACCAACTGAGCTACACCCACCTTATTACAGGGGTCAGGGAACCTGCTCCCTAGATGTCAAATGGGGTGAGTGAAGGGACTTGAACCCTCGGCCACTTGGGCCACAACCAAGTGCTCTACCAACTGAGCTACACCCACCGCGTGTGAGAAGAGTGTCTATCTAAGCTGGGTCGGATGGTCAAGAAGTTTTTGGAAAAAAGGTGATTTTTTTTGTTTATAACGGATCACGCAAGTTTAAGGGATGATTAACTTGTTTATAAAACGGGGTTTTTAACTAAATAGAAAATAGCAGATGCATAGTCTTCACTAAAGGGGTATTTTGTGCCACAAACATTTTGTTCTTTTGTTCATAGAAATAATCAGGGGTCGCGGAAAGGCAAAGTCTATTTCTTCCGGTTGCCGGAAGTTAATTTCAAGCTGTTGGCTATGGCAGCTTGTTACCTGATAAATATAAGGATTTTTAGATGGATAAATTAGTTATTGAAGGTGGTATTGCCCTGAATGGTCCGATCAGGGTCAGTGGTTCTAAAAATGCAGCTCTGCCGATTCTCCTGGCCTGCATCCTTCCGGAAGGTCCGGTTAAACTCAGCAATGTCCCCCGTCTGAGGGATATTCATACCACTCTCAAGCTTCTTGATATTCTGGGTTGTGAAACGTCTTTCAATGGAAACGATGTTACAAGCGAAGTTAAAGATCTTAAAGTTGAGGCTCCGTATGATCTGGTTAAGACTATGCGCGCTTCAGTTCTTTGTCTTGGACCATTGCTTGCCCTTAAAGGAGAAGCAAAGGTCGCGCTTCCCGGAGGTTGTGCTATCGGTGCCCGTCCTGTTGATCTGCATCTGACTGCTTTCGAGCAGATGGGTGCTACTTTTGACCTTGAGTCCGGTTATATTCACGGTAAATGTGAAAAATTAAAAGGAACACATATCAATTTTGATTTTCCCACAGTTGGCGGAACAGAGAATGTGCTTATGGCTGCCGCCCTTGCTGAAGGTGAGACTCTCATAGAAAATGCCGCCCGCGAGCCTGAAGTTGTAGACCTTGCTAATTTTCTTATTGCATGTGGCGCAAAAATTTCCGGCCACGGAACCAGCATTATTACCGTGCAGGGTGTTTCTTCCCTGAAAGGCTGTGAGTACAGAATCATGCCTGACCGCATTGAGGCCGGAACTTACATGGTTGCCGCCGCGATGACTGACGGCGAGTTGCTTATACAGGATTGTCCATTTCAGGAGCTTGAGTCCGTAGTTCACAAGATGCGTAAGATGGGGGTCTTTTTAGAGGAAGAAGAGGGTGGAGTACGCGTGCGCCGCATCAATGGACTTCTTTCCGGCGTGGATATAACCACCCAGCCCTATCCCGGATTTCCTACAGACATGCAGGCTCAGCTCATGACTCTCATGTGTCTGGCCAATGGAGCCGGGACCATTGAGGAGAAAATTTTTGAAAACCGTTTCATGCATGTGCAGGAACTGGTTCGCATGGGCGCAAACATCAAGCTCAAAGGGCATACTGCAATGATCCGCGGTGTTGAAAAACTGACCGGTGCACCGGTGATGGCTTCCGACCTGCGGGCCAGTGCCTCCCTTGTTGTGGCCGGACTGGCAGCTTCAGGGCGGACAGATGTTCAGCGTATCTATCACCTTGATCGTGGGTATGAAAAGTTGGAAGACAAGCTTTCCGCTGTTGGCGCAAGGGTCTGGCGCGAGAAAGAGTAGCCGCATTTTATTATCATGCATCAAGCCGTGAATTCGATTTCAGAAAACAGGTCCGGTCTTCCGGGCCTGTTTTTTTGGGAAATTCTCATTCCTGCCTTTGTTTTTGGAATTCTGTCCATAAAATGGTTTGTCCCTTCTCTCAGCGCTCTGTTGATCTATCTCTTTGCTCTTCTCTTTATCCAACCTGAAAAAGGCGCCGCGCTATTGCTTTTAGTCCTCTTCGGAGTCGGTAACTGGTATGGAAATTTTGTGCTGCCGCCCGGACCCGATGCAATGCCGGAATGGATGGCCCACCGTGAAAAGGTCCACCTTAGCGGAACTATCCACAGTATCAGGGGGGTACCGGGGCAACAGTTAAAGATTCTGCTTGAAGATGTCGTCTGTGATAGTGGTAGCGGCCTTACCAGATTAGGAGGGCTTCTTAATTGGACATGGGCGCACCCTGATCAATTCCCATATGTCGGGCAGCAGGTTGTACTGTATGTGCGGGTTAAACCTATTCATGGATTCCGCAACAGCGGCCTCTGGGATTATGATTTTTACTGCCGGACCAAAGATATCCGCTACCGAACCTATACTAAAGGAAAGATGGAAAAAGGCGGACTTAAGCCGTATGCCCCAAGCGGATTGCAGAAACTGCGGGCCAATCTGCGTGAACATATCCAAAAAAATGCACCGCCGACTCAGGGCGGAGCGCTCTTTCCGGCTTTGCTGACCGGGGACCGTTTTTATCTTTCTAATGATAGTGTTGAGCTTATCCGCCGGGCCGGGGTTTCACATATTCTGGCTTTGTCCGGGCTGCATGTGGGGTTTATTGTTGCTCTCGGGTTCGGTCTTTCCTGGCTGGCAGGTCTTGTTTATCCATTAATTTATTTGCGTTTTTCTCGACTTCAACTCGGAATTTTGTTCGCCGTTATACCGGTGGTTCTTTATCTCTGGCTGGGACAGTTTACTCCCTCTTTGCTGCGCGCAGTGTGTATGTTTGCATTCTGGGGGCTGCTCATGTTTTTTAATCGGGGACGGGTTCTTTTGGACGGGCTGTTTCTGGCAGTCATCCTGATTCTGGCAGTTTCTCCTTTAAGCGTATTTGATCTGGGGTTCCAGCTTTCTGTGCTTGCTGTAGGCGGCATAGCCTTGTTTTATCCTTATATGTTAAAACTTGCGCCATCCGGACATGGGCTGTTGCCGCGTGCCATGCGTTTTGTGCTGACGTTGATATACATCAGTCTATGCGCAAATATCGCCCTGCTGCCGGTTCTTATCTGGAATTTCGGAGTGGTCACTCCTAATCTGCTTTTCAATGTTATTTTTGTGCCTGTTCTAGGTTTATTTATTCTGCCTGTCTGCGGAATCGGTGGGCTTGTTCTGTCGTATATTAGTCCTGAAGCAGCTCAAATTCTGTTTTCAGCTGGGGCCGGTGTCTTTGAGTGGCTGCTTACTCTGGTGCAGGACGCTGCTAATGCTGGGATGCTGCCGGAATTTGCTGTATACCGCCCGCACTGGGAAGGTCTGCTGATTTATTTTTTGCTGCTAGGCATATTATTTATGTCCCTGTCCGGCAGATTCAACAATGCCCGGCCCCTTATTTTACCCCTCATTTTGCTGTTTTTTTTGCGTCTGTATGGAGCTTCATGCCCTGAGCGTGTCCGGATGGATATTCTGGATACCGGTCAGTCTCAGTGTGTTGTCATCAGCGGTCCCGGTGGCTCACGCACTGTTGTAGACGGTGGTGGTGGATTCGGAAATAATTTTGATATGGGCCGTGCCGTTGTAGGGCCGTGGCTCACTTACGGTCATCTGCCGCAGATTGATAACATTATTATGACTCATGGTGATCGGGATCATGCAGGCGGGCTGGCTTTTCTGCTGGAAAAGTTTTCCGTAGGCCGTTTTTATTCCAATGGTGATATTCCTTCAGGACATGTCGGGGAGAGGTTTGAGGCAGTTTTCAGGAAAAAGGAAATCCCTACTGAGGTCTTAAATAAAGGTGATCAAATTATTCTTGAACCGGGCCTTGTCTTGGAGACTCTTCATCCGTATACGGAATTTAAAGGTAGCCGGAATAATCGTTCCCTGTACTTGAGGTTGGTTTGGAATGGCCATCCTTTGCTTGCCATCTCGGGTGATTTGGACCGCAAGGGAATTAAAGAGCTGCTGAAGAATGGGGAAGACATTACTTCAAATGTGCTGGTTTTGCCGCATCATGGAAGTGCCGGGTCGTTTTCACCGGAGTTGTATGAGCGGGTAAAACCGGAAATAGTGGTGGCTGCCTGTGGATTTTTGAATCGTTTTAAATTTGTTGCCCGGAAGATCGTGCAGGAACTGGAAAAACGAAAATTGCACATATATACGACTTCTGGATACGGAATGCTGACTGTCGAATGGAATAAAGACGGGGATATAGAAGTTTTGCCTTGAATTTAAATATTTTTTTTTAGTATTATCCTTATTAGGAAACTTGATTTTCCTGTGCAAAAGTGCCAAGGTCTATCCATCGGCAGAATGTTTTCTATTTAGCCCTTAGAGGAATGGAGGTTTGCCTGCATGCGAGTGCTGATTGTTGATGATGATTTTTATTGCCGCAATATGTTGCATGAGATCATGAAACCATATGCACAGTGCGATATCGCCGTGAACGGCGAGGAAGCTGTCTTTGCTTTTAAAAAGGGCCTTGAATCCGGCAATTCTTATGATCTGGTTTGCCTTGATCTTGTTATGCCGGAGATGGACGGCCAGCAGGCTCTGCGAGAGATCAGGTCTATTGAAAAAGATTTCAAGGTGGAGAGTGATGGTGCAGCCAAAGTTATTGTGACCACCATGCTTGATGACCGCAAAGAAACCCACGATGCATTTTTCTTAGGCGGGGCGACTTCTTATCTGGTTAAGCCTATTGAAGAAGACAAGCTGGTAAAAGAACTTAAGAATCTCGGGTTTTCCGTTTAAATAAGTTTTGATACAAGCAGGGTTCTGGCCCTGATATATGTTTTTTCTACCCTATATTTATGGGGAATATCCGCGGCTTTTGCTGCGGATTTTTTTTGCTAAATATTAAAAAATGTATTATTCAAGGCGATTAGAAAAAAATAACGGAATTGAAGTTCCGCTGGAAGTGGTCTATTGTACCTCCTTCATATTAAGTTTTATCCGCTGTCAATTGCGGTTTTATATAAGGTTTTTTAAGAATGTCACAGATTTTAGGCGTTAAATTTAACGATTTCGGACAGATATATTATTTTTCGTCTGGCCCTTTCGTTGTACGCGAAGGCCATTCGGTTATTGTAAAGACAGAACAGGGCATGGGGCTGGGTAAGGTCTTTGTTGTTCAGCAGGATTTGCCGGAAGACATCAGTGAAGACTCCATCAAAAGCATTTATCGTCTTGCCGGCGATGAAGATCTTGAAGCTGAAGCAGAAAATAAAGAGCTTGCAAGGGCAGCACACAGGTTTTGTAAAAACTGTATTGACCGCCAGAAACTCGAAATGAAGCTTGTTGATGTGGAGGTCTTTTTTGACCGCAGCAAGATGATTTTCTATTTTACTGCTCCGGGACGTATTGATTTCCGTGAGCTTGTTAAGGATCTGGTCAAGGAATACCGTACCCGTATTGAGCTTCGTCAAATCGGGGTTCGCCATGAGACCCAGATGTTGGGAGCTATCGGCAACTGCGGGCAGATTTGTTGCTGCCGCCGTTTCATGCGCAAATTTATGCCGGTGACTATCAGGATGGCTAAGGAGCAGAACCTGTTCCTTAACCCGACCAAAATTTCAGGAATATGCGGACGTTTGCTTTGCTGTTTGTCCTTCGAGCAGGAGAACTATGAAGATTTTCACCGCAAAAGTCCTAAAACCGGTAAAAAATATAACACCGTACACGGAGCTGTTCGTGTCACCAGAACTAACTTTTTCCGTAACACTCTTACTGTGTTGCCGGAGCAGGGCGAGGAGATAGAAATCCCGCTTGATGATTGGCCGGATATGCTCAAATCTTCCAGTCAGGAACGGGATTCCGGTCCTCGTGAAGGTGGAGAGTCCCGCCGTGGCCGCTCCGGTGGTAAAGACCGTAATTCGAATGACAGCGACGGAGGTGATGCCAGAGGGCAGCGTCAACGTCCTGAGCGTTCAAAGTCCGATAGGGGACGCCCTGACCGTCCTAGGCAGGAAAGGGCTGCGCAGGAGCATAATGGCACTGGACCGTCTGATCCTGATCAGGCTCAGTCTGAACAGCCAAGGCAGGAGCATAGACCGGACAGTCGCAAGCAAGGCCGTGAAAACTCGGAAGACTCCAAAGCTGGAAGCGAAATTCAGGATAACGAGAGCCCTGAAATGCGTAAGGACGATTCCCAGCAGGATCGTCGCAGACGTTCTCCAAAGAAGGATCGTCCGCAGAAGAAACAAGAGCAGGAGAAAGTTCCGGAACCAGATCAGTCCGCTGAAAAGGATGAGTCCGGTTCCGATGATGCTAAGAAGCCTTCAAGCCGCCGTCGTCCTTCAAGACGCAGGCGAAAGCGTAAGCCTTCCGGAACACGGAAGAATAAATAATAATTTATAGTTCGGGCCGACTAAAAAAAGTATTGGCCCGAACTAAGTTGCTTATATTCGGGTTCTTCGCTATATGGCTTGCTGCCCGTTAACGGCAATCTCTCTGCGGCCGGTTGAAAATGTTATTATTCTCACCCGGCTGCTCGGTTTTTTCCGTTGTTTCATTTCGGATTTTGTACGCGGCAGAGGCCGTTTTTGATAACCCTCATTAAATCCGATTGCTATCACCTTAACAGGAGTGACTGATTTTGGATTCGTTTTTTATTACAACTCCCATCTATTACGTTAATGCTAAGCCGCATCTCGGCCATGCCTACACAACAATTCTTGCTGACTCCATGAACAGGTTTCACAAGCTGCTGGGAGATGAAACTTTCTTTCTCACCGGAACGGACGAGCACGGTGATAAAATCGTACAGGCCGCAGAAAAGGGCGGTCAGACACCCCGTGAATACGTTGATGAGATCAGTGCGCTTTTCAGCGGAATCTGGCCCGGACTGCAGATCGAGAATGACGATTTCATCAGGACTACCGAAGAACGTCACATAAAGTGCGTTCAGGAAGTTTTACAGAAAGTTTACGACAAAGGTGATATTTATTTCGGTGAATATGGCGGTCACTACTGCTTTGGCTGTGAAAGGTTTTATACCGAGAAAGAGCTTGTGGACGGTAAATGCCCGCAGCACGAAACCGTTCCTGAATATATAGCGGAGAAGAACTACTTTTTTAAAATGTCCAAATATCAGGATTGGCTCATCGGACATATTAATGCCAACCCTGACTTTATCCGCCCTGAAAGATACCGCAACGAAGTTTTGAGCCTGCTAAAATCAGGCGCACTTGAAGATCTTTGTATCTCTCGTCCTAAGAGTCGTCTGGAGTGGGGTATCGAACTTCCTTTTGATAAAGACTTCGTAACTTATGTGTGGTTTGATGCCCTTATCAACTACATTACGGCACTTGAGTACCCCGATGGTGAAAAATTTGAAAAGTTCTGGCCTAAAGCCAACCATCTTGTCGCAAAAGATATTCTGAAACCACATGCTGTTTTCTGGCCGACAATGCTTAAAGCTGCAGGGATTAAGCCTTACCAGCACTTGAATGTGCACGGCTATTGGCTGATTAAGGACACCAAAATGTCCAAATCTCTTGGAAACGTTGTTTCTCCGTTGGAAATGGCTGAAAAGTATGGCGTTAACTCTTTTCGCTATTTTCTGCTGCGTGAAATGGTTTTCGGTAATGATTCCAGTTTTTCCGAGGAAGCGCTTGTTGGCCGCCTGAACGCAGATCTCGCCAACGACCTTGGCAACCTGTTCAGCCGTACCCTTTCCATGACCCACAAATATTTTGAGGGTAAAGTTCCAAATCAGGGTGATGAAGCCGAAGAAGATTGTGAAATCAAGAGTCTCGGTCGCAAAGCCATGGCTGAATTTCAGAATAATTTCCTCGAAGCTAAGTTTTCACGTGGTCTTGAAGGTCTTTGGGAGCTTGTTCGCGGTCTGAATAAATATATTGATACCACCCAGCCTTGGACTCTTTATAAAGAAGAAAATCTTTCGCGTCTCGGTACTGTGATGTATGTTCTGCTTGAGAATATGCGCAAGATCGCAGTTCATCTCTGGCCTGTAATGCCTGAAGCAAGTGAGAAGATGCTTGAACAGCTGGGGATTCAATTTGCGCCTGAAAAGGTTAACCTGCAGGGTGAAATTGATGTTTGGGGTCTGCTTGATCCGGGAACCGAAGTGGCTAAGAAATCCAACCTCTTCCCCCGTGTCGAACTGCCCAAGGAAGAGCCGGCTCCCAAGAAAAAGGAAGCGAAGAAATCCAAGAAGCAGGAAAAGCAGGCTACAGAAGAACTTCCGGGGATTATTGAATTCCCTGATTTTCAGAAAGTGGACATGAGAGTCGGAACCATCCTCTCTGCAACAAACCACCCTGATGCGGATAAGCTTCTGCTGGTCAAGATCGATACTGGTGACGATGAACCCCGTCAGGTAGTGGCCGGTCTGGCTGAATTCTTTAAGCCTGAAGAGCTGGAAGGGCGTCAGGTTGTCATGGTTGTTAACCTCAAGCCCCGCAAACTGCGTGGCGAAGTTTCGCAGGGCATGATCCTCGCTGTACGTAACGGTGAAGAAATGCAGTTGCTTAGCGTATCCGGGCCGGTAGGCAACGGATGTAAGGTTTCCTAACTGCAATTCTTTAAGAGAATGCAAAAAAGCCCCGTGTTCTGATGAGCACGGGGCTTTTCTGATAAATGTGTTTAATAACGAGGCTGCTGCGCTCAGAAATAAATTATACCTGATTCTTAAACCTGACCGTAATGGGGCGGCGGCACGTCGTCCTGCGGGGCAGCGTGTGCGACGGCATCTTTCAAATCTTTCATCTGCCTGACCATCATATCAAGTTTCTTTTCAAGGTCACTTATTTGTTTCTGCTGCGCGATTATGAATTTATTCAGCTCTTCAACATTTTGATCCTGAAGCGCAAGGGCGGTTTCAAGGGATTCAATTCTGTCTTCTGTGGATTTAATATTGTTCATGGATCAGAAAATGCCAGAAGAGAAAGGCAAAGGCAAATGAAAGGATAGGGAAAAATCAGGCTTTGTTTTTTTTAGGGAGGTCGTAAGGCACGTCCGCACCGCTGATGACCATATTGACGATACGGCCTTCAGTGCGTTCGACAAATTCTTTGTAATTTTTGAGGGAAGTCATGGCCGCAATAGAGTCTTCGGTACTGGCCCATACTCCATAGGATGCTTTATTCTGGTCATGTACTTTTTTCATTTCCAGAATGGTAAGGGACCACCATGACTTGTCGCTTGCAAGAATTTCAAGCACCTGCCATTTTGCATCTGAGCCCATGACTAACTACTCTAATGATTTATTTGGATTAAAATTTGGTTGCTTGTATAATTAAAATGCATTGCATTTATTGCAATCACAAACAGGGATGGCTAAAATTTTAAGTGCCATTTCATGTCCAATCGCAAACTGGGAGCCGCGTACCCGGATGTTCATCCGACCGTTACTGCTGAGGATCTCAACTATGGTGCCGGGGATAATTCCCATGGAAAGCAAGCGGCTACGGCAGCACCGTCCGCCGTCGAATCCGGTGATTCTGACAGACATCCCTGCTTTGTAGCTGCTAAGCGGCCTTGCTTTTGTAGTGTTTGCCTTAACATTCATTGCAATTGATATTTAAAGTCAGTTGTTGTGTTTGTCAATGGCGGGGGTGGATTATCATACAAATAAGGTCTGCAACTCTATGCTTGCCCATCTGCGAGGAATGTTTTATGTGTTTCTGTCTCACCCACAAGTCCTAACGCCAATATTTCAAACCATTATTGGATGGAGTTCATGCCTAAACGCACTGATATCAAGAAAATTATGCTCATCGGCTCCGGGCCGATTGTAATCGGTCAGGCCTGCGAGTTTGACTATTCAGGAACTCAGGCCCTTAAGGCCCTGAAAGAAGAGGGGTACGAGGTTATTCTCGTTAACTCAAACCCTGCAACCATCATGACCGATCCCGTCCTTGCGGATCGTACTTATATTGAACCCATCGAACCAGGCACTATCGCCAAAATCATAGAAAAAGAACGACCGGATGCACTGCTGCCCACCCTTGGTGGACAGACTGCCCTTAACACAGCTCTGGCTGTTGCGGAGATGGGCGTTCTCGATAAGTTCGGCGTTGAGCTTATCGGTGCATCAGTGGAAGTTATTGAAAAAGCTGAGAGTCGTGAGCTTTTTCGTGCCGCTATGGATAAGATCGGGCTTAAGGTTCCCACAAGCCGTATTGCGCGTAACCTCGAAGATGTTCGCCGTTGCGGTAAGGAAATCAGTTTCCCCATTATCATCCGTCCCGCTTTTACTCTTGGCGGAACAGGCGGCGGTGTTGCCTACAACATGGATGATCTTGAAGAGATTGCCATGAAGGGTATTTCTGCCAGCCTCCAGAATGAGGTTATGCTTGAGGAATCCATCCTCGGCTGGAAGGAATACGAGCTAGAGGTCATGCGTGACCGCAAAGACAACTGCGTAATTATCTGTTCCATCGAGAACATCGATCCTATGGGGGTGCATACTGGTGACTCCATCACCGTGGCTCCGGCGCAGACCCTGACTGATGTTGAATACCAGATGCTCAGGGACGCTTCACTGGCCATCATGCGCGAAATCGGTGTTGAAACCGGTGGGTCCAACGTACAGTTTGCTATCAACCCCGAAGACGGCGAGTTGGCAATCATCGAGATGAACCCCCGTGTTTCCCGTTCTTCAGCTCTGGCTTCCAAAGCTACTGGATTTCCCATTGCGAAGATTGCTGCAAAACTCGCTATCGGCTATACGCTTGATGAAATTCCTAATGATATCACACGCGAGACAATGGCCTCTTTCGAGCCGACCATTGACTACTGCGTAATTAAGATTCCCAGATTTACCTTTGAAAAATTCCCAGGTGCTGAAGATTACCTGACAACCGCCATGAAGAGTGTCGGTGAAACCATGGCAATCGGCAGAACCTTTAAAGAGTGTCTGCAGAAAGGCCTGCGTTCACTGGAAGTTGGGATGCCAGGTTTTGGTAAAGTTTTCGAACCCAGCGTCATTGACCGTGAAGAATTGGTCGGTCTGCTGCGCAAGCCTAACTCCAAGCGCATTTTTTTCCTGCGCGAGGCTTTCCTTGCCGGAATGAGCATTGAAGAAGTTTTTGACATTACCAAGATTGATCCCTGGTATCTCCACCAGTTTGAAGATCTTGTTACTTTCGAAAAAGAACTGCGCAAGTTCTCCCTTGAAACCGGATTGTATTCCGGTGACGAGCGGGTTCCGGCAATGCTTAAGAAGGCTAAGGAATACGGTTACTCCGATCCCCAGCTGGCAACCATGTGGCGAGAATCAGAACAGAATGTCCGTAATTTCAGGAAAGAACTCGGACTGGTCCCCACATATTATCTGGTAGATACCTGCGCTGCCGAATTCGAAGCTTACACACCTTATTTTTATTCCACCTACGAGTCCGGTCAGGAAGCTGAGTCCATGCCTGAACGCAAGGTAATGATTCTTGGCGGCGGACCGAACAGGATCGGACAGGGAATTGAGTTTGACTATTGCTGTTGTCATTCAGCCTTTGCGCTGGAAGACATGGGAGTTAAGTCCATCATGGTTAACTCCAACCCGGAAACCGTATCCACTGACTACGATACTTCCGACAGACTCTATTTTGAGCCGTTGACTTACGAAGACGTCCTTAACATTATTGAGTTTGAAAAGCCGGAGGGGGTCATTGTACAGTTCGGCGGTCAGACACCTCTGAATCTTGCTATCCCGCTCCTTAAGGCCGGGGTCAAGATTCTGGGAACTTCTCCGGACGCTATTGACCGCGCAGAAGACAGGGAAAGATTTCAAGCTCTGCTCCAGAAGCTTGATCTCAAGCAGCCGCCGAACGGCACTGCAATGTCTCTGGATGACGCAAAAAAAATAGCCAAGCATCTTGGCTATCCGCTTGTCCTGCGTCCTTCCTATGTTCTTGGCGGTCGTGGGATGGATATTGTTTACTGTGACGAGGAATTTGACACTTATTTCCGCGAAGCAGCTGTTGTCTCACCGGAACACCCCATCCTCATCGATAAATTCCTCGAGAATGCAACCGAAGTGGATGTTGATGCCATCTCCGATGGAGATCAGACCTACGTGGCCGGTGTAATGGAGCATATTGAAGAAGCCGGAATCCACTCCGGTGACTCCGCATGCGTTCTGCCTCCGCACACTCTCAGTGAAGAAATTGTTGCTGAGATTGAGCGCCAGACTGTTGCCCTCGCAGAAGAGTTGGAAGTCGTCGGTCTGATGAACATCCAGTTCGCGGTCAAGGATGATGTGGTCTTCATTATTGAGGTAAACCCTCGTGCTTCCCGTACTGTGCCTTTCGTAAGTAAGGCGACCGGTATCCAGCTTGCCAAAATGGCTACCAAAGTCATGCTTGGCGAAAAACTGAAAGACCTCGACCCGTGGTCCATGCGCAAAGAAGGGTTCTACTCCGTTAAAGAAGCGGTATTTCCCTTCAACAGGTTCCCCAATGTAGACGTAATGCTTGGACCTGAAATGCGTTCTACAGGTGAAGTTATGGGTATGGATTACACTCCTGGCCTAGCTTTCATGAAGGCCCAGCTCGGAGCCGGAATCAAGCTGCCCATGGAAGGGTCTGTTTTCATCTCCGTAAAAGACAGGGATAAAGAAACAATCCTCCCGACTGCCCGTAGATTTGAAGAACTTGGATTCAAGATTCTGGCAACAGGCGGTACAGCCGATTTTCTCTTCAGCAAGGGAATCGCAACCAAAAAAATACTTAAGGTTAACGAAGGTCGTCCACACGTTGTAGACTACATCAAGAACGGTGACATCGATCTTTTAATTAACACGCCTTCCGGCAAGCAGACTGTCACTGATTCGAAAGAAATCAGACAGACAGCTCTGCTTTACGGTCTGGCATATACAACCACCGTCACAGGTGCTCATGCCATGAGTCTGGCAATTGAGGAGCAGCGTGGCAAGGGTTTGGATGTGCAGTGCTTGCAGCGCTACCACAATATGTAAAAAGCTAAAAAAGCAGGAAAATGGACCGGGCAGAACGCGCGGTCCTTTTCCTTTTCTAATTAAGAGCAGGAAAAATGAAAAAAGAATATTGCGGACTGTTTGGGATTTACGGACATCCCGAAGCGGCGAGGATGACTTATTTCGGCCTTTACGCCATGCAGCATCGCGGGCAGGAATCTGCCGGTATCGTCACTTGGGACGGCACGGCTATCCGGGAGCAGAAGGGCATGGGCCTTGTCGCCGATGTCTTCAATGAGCGTCACCTTGGTAAGGAACTAAAAGGGGATATTTCCATCGGTCATATCCGTTATTCCACTACCGGCGCTTCACTGATCAGGAATGCTCAGCCTTTTCTGGTTAAATTCGGTGACCTGGATCTTGCGATTGCACACAACGGCAACCTTGTGAACACTCTTGAGCTGCGTAAAGAGCTTGAGGCTCAGGGGTCAATCTTTCAGACCACTATGGATTCTGAAGTCTTTGTGCATCTGATCGCCAAGAACCTGAACGGCAATACTCTCGAAGATGCGGTTATGAAGACCTGCCGCAAGGTCAAGGGTGCATTCTCCCTGTTGATCATGGCTAATGATAAGCTTATTGCGGTAAAAGACCCCAACGGCTTCCGTCCGCTGGCAATCGGCCGAGTCGGTGATAATTACGTTTTCGCTTCCGAAACCTGTGCTTTCGACCTGATTGATGCCGAGGAAATACGCCCTCTGAATCAGGGTGAGATGGTTGTTGTGGAAGGTGGAAAAATGACATCTTACACCTACTGTGAGTCAGCTCCCAAGCGTCAGTGCATTTTTGAGTTGATCTATTTTGCCCGTCCGGACTCCACTGTTTTTGGTGAAGTTGTTTACGAACGCCGTAAGAAAATGGGTGCTGTTCTCGCTCAGGAACAACCGGTAGATGCTGATTTCGTTATGCCGTTTCCTGACTCCGGCAACTACGCCGCCGTTGGTTATTCTCAGGAATCAGGGTTGCCCCTTGAGCTGGCAATGATTCGTAACCATTATGTTGGCCGTACTTTTATCCAGCCCTCTCAGGATATGAGAGACTTTAGCGTACGTGTGAAGCTTAACCCGGTAAAATCAATGATTAAGGGTAAGAGTATTCTGATTGTGGAAGATTCCATTGTGCGTGGAACTACCACCCGTACCAGAATTAAGAAACTCCGTGAACTTGGCGCCCGTGAAATCCACATGCGGGTCAGCTGTCCTCCCATCAGGAACCCATGTTATTACGGTATCGACTTCTCTTCCAAAGGGGAGCTTATTGCCGCGAGCAGCACTGAAGAGGAAATCGCACGTTTCTTAGGCCTTGATTCCCTGCACTACCTGTCCATTGATGGACTGCTCAGTTCCGTTGGCGAAAGGGATTCATACTGCCTTGCCTGTTTTAACGGTGATTATCCCATTCCCCCTTGCGAGGGTTATGGCAAAATGTGTTTTGAAAAAGATTAACCTCTTGTCCGGGAGTCCTGAAATATCATGAGTGATCCTTTTGTTTGTGCAAGATGCGCTGCCAAGGGGCCTACATGCTGTGAGTTGACTCCGGGGTGTGAAGAGGTTTGTTTTCCTGTCTCTGATTATGAACGGGAACGTATTCTTGAATGCGTTCCCGATTCCGGGGGCTTTGTCCTGCAGGTCAATACTCCCGTGTTTATTGAAAATATGTTTACCCTTTTTCCCGGCCAGCGCAGGAAGGTTAAAGAGTTGTTTCCTCCGGGCGGCACGCATTACCGTCTTGAAGTTGACTTCGGGGGAAAGTGTTTATTCCTCGGCAGCAAGGGATGTATTATCCCAAAAAAAGCCAGGCCTTTGTATTGCCGGCTTTTTCCGTTTTGGATGGATGCGAATGGACGTATCACTCTGCTAGAAGTTATAACCTGTCTTGCGCAGCAGGAAAATAAGACTCCGGGTAAGCTTTTTAAAGCTCTCGGTATCACGCAATCTGAAGTGCGCGAATTGCACAGTCAATTACGAGTCGCTTGGGGTTTTTATCCCCATGCAGACGATTGATGAGAATCATAAATGAAAAAAATATATAAAATTCTTCTTCTTATTACGCTGGCGATGGGGATTCTAGGTGTGGGGTCGCTGGCAGGATTGTACTACTGGGCAGCAAGTGACCTGCCCGGTTTTAAAAATATTACCGATTATAACCCCCCGCTGGTTACTACAGTATATTCCCGCAACCACAAGGTTCTCGGATATTTCTATAAGGAAAAACGTTTTCTGGTTCGTATGGATGAGATGACGCAGCTGCTCCCCAAGGCTTTTCTTGCTGCGGAAGACGCTTCCTTTTATCAGCATGACGGTGTTGATTTTACCGCTATCTCCCGTGCATTTGTGGCAAACCTTAAAAAGGGAGCACGCACTCAGGGTGGGAGCACAATTACCCAGCAGATAATTAAGCGTCTGCTCTTGTCACCGGAAAAAAGTTACAAGCGTAAACTCAAAGAGGCAATTCTCGCTTTCCGGCTTGAGCATTATCTTGAGAAAGATGAGATCCTGACTATTTACCTGAACCAGATTTATCTCGGCGCAGGTGCATACGGAGTTGAAGCCGCAGCCCGAACCTATTTCGGAAAACACGTTAACGAATTAACCGTTGCGGAGTGTGCACTCCTTGCCGGTCTGCCGCAGGCTCCCAGCCGCTATGATCCTTTGCGCCATCCTGAACGGGCTAAAGCGCGTCAGCTTTATGTTCTTGGCCAGATGTATGAGCACAACTGGATTTCACGTGCAGAGTACAATGAGGCTGTCGCGCAGCAGTTGGTCTACAAGAGCATGGAAGATCCCTCGTGGAAACACGGACCTTACTTTCTTGAAGAAGTTCGTCGCTGGCTGATAGATAAGTATGGCGAGGAGACTGTTTATACCGGTGGTTTGAATGTCTACACTACCTGTGACATCAAACATCAGGATGCAGCGGATACTGCTGTGCAGGAAGGTCTGGAAGCATCCACCAGACGGCGTGGCTGGAGAGGACCGCTGCAAGAGCTGAAGCCTGTCGAATATACAGAGTTCCTTGCTTCTGAGATTGTCCCGGAGTCGGAATTGCGTCCCGGCAAGTGGGTCAAGGTGCTGGTCACCAAGATTTCAAAAAAGGAAGCCTCGGTTAAGTTTGGCAAGTATGCGGCAACCATGCCCGTTACTTCCATGGAATGGTGTCGTACTCCGGATGTGAAAAAAGCACCCGAGGACGTACGTCCCATAAAAGATGCCACAAAAATTCTTAAGAATGGTGATGTTGTCTGGGCAAGGCTTGATAAGGCCTTTTTCAAAGACGGCAGCGAAGTTAATTTTAATCAGGTTGACCCTGATACCGATACACTGGGTGATGTAAGCTGGAACGTTTCGCTTATGCAGAAACCCGTGGTGCAGGGCGCTCTTGTCTCCATGGACCCAAAAACCGGTGATGTTCTGGCCATGGTTGGCGGGTACGCTTTTGGAGGCGACGGAGGCAGTCAGTTTAACCGTGCAACGCAGGCCAAGCGGCAGCCCGGCTCTGCTTTCAAGCCGATTGTTTATTCCACCGCAATGGATAACGGTTTTACTCCGGCATCAATTCTCATGGATGCTCCGTTTGTCTATACTGACATGGAAGCCGGAAAGCTCTGGAAACCGCAGAATTTTGAAGGTGTTTTTTATGGTCCGACCCTGTTGCGAACTGCTTTGGTGAAATCCAGAAACCTCGTGACTATCAGACTTGCCCGCAAGCTTGGCATAGAGAAGATCATCCAGCGAGCCAGAGATCTTGGACTCGAAAGCGAGTTTCCCAATGACCTTTCCGTGGCTCTCGGTTCTGCTTCCGTAACTTTGGTGAATCTTGTTGAGGCATACTCGGCTTTCGCGCGTGGCGGTTCCCGTATCAAAGCCCGTCTGGTGCTTTCTGTAAATAGCGCCTGGGGTGAACTGCTTTATGATTCGAAGCCTGAAATAACTGATGCTATCAGCCCGCAGACTGCTTACATCATGTGCAATCTGATGAAAGAGGTTGTGCAGCATGGAACCGGGTGGAGGGCTAAAGTCCTGCGGCGTCCCGTGGCCGGTAAAACCGGAACAACAAACGATGAGCAGGATGCCTGGTATATGGGATTTTCGCCTTATCTCATCACCGGGGTTTTTGTAGGTTTTGACCAGTTGACTCCTATGGGTAAATGGGAAACGGGTTCCCGTGCGGCCAGTCCGCTTTGGGTTTCCTACCGTAAGGAGGTGGAAAACGACTATCCTTATGAAGATTTTCCACAGCCTGATGGAGTAGTCATGGCCAAAATTGATGCTGCTTCCGGTCTGCTTGCAGGTCCAAATTCCAGCAAGACTTTCTTTTTGCCTTTTAAAGAAGGAACGCAGCCCACAAGAACCGCTTCGGGTTCCGGTGAAGACGGAGAGTCAGGCGGAACAGGCTCCAGCGAAGATCTATTCAAGCAAACTTTTTAATAAAGTCCTCTTTCATATCGATGATAAAAACCACCGTACTTTAAGTCCGGTGGTTTTTTTATTGGTTTAATTCTACAGCAATATGTTACATTCACGTTACAATGTAATGCCAAAGGCTGATTCTCTACTCATTCGAACAGTCGGTACTTAAATTCATCTCAGGGGGGAAGTATGGGGTTGTTGGACAATTTTAAAATTAAAACCAAGTTCTTAGGCAACATCCTAATTGTCCTTACATTATGCGCTGCTGCACAGGGTATGTATCAATATGCGCTTATGCAGACAGGTGATGGATACTCAGATGTGCTGGATCAGGAAGTATATATTTCTCAAAAGGTTCAGAGTGCGGGGATAAGCATGCTGGATGCACGTAGAGCAGAGAAAGATTTTATGCTCAGGAAGGATATGAAGTATCCGCCGCTGGTAGAAAGTAAAGTGCACGAAATTGTTGTAGAAATGGAGAAGATATCCAAAGTCGGACATGAAATAGGGTTGATTGAAATAGGGAGGTTGGCGGAACAAATAAGCAATGATTCCCAAAAATATTTAAAAGCCTTCAATAGTCTTGTGCAAAGCTATTCCGTCAAAGGATTAAGGTACGAAGATGGATTGCAGGGTGAATTCAGAAATGCAGCCCACGAGATCATGGTCAGAGTGCCTGCTTATGCAGTGGATGATTTGTATCAACACTGGTTGCAGATGCGTAGGTATGAGAAAGACTTCATGCGGACAGGAAGTGAAAAATATCGGGAGAAGTTTCTTTCGGCAGTCGAAAATTATAAAAATGGGATAGAGCAGAGTGCCTGCTCGGAAGCTGTCAAGAAAAGTCAGTTGAGTGAATTGGAAATCTATAGCCGCTCCATGATCAGTATTATTCAGGGGACAGCCCCGGGTCTACAAAACGCACTTTACCTGAAAGCCCGAACTGCGGCTGGAAATATGGAAGACGTCCTGATGTCTGTATATGTTCCTCGCCTTGAATCAATGATTCTTGCCGTACGTAGACATGAAAAGGATTACCTGCTTCGGGGAAGTGAAAAGTACGTAAATAAGGTTTTGGAAGGACTTAAAATGATCAGTGATGCCTTTGCAGGGTCATTAGTATCAGAACAGGACAGGAATGAGATTGGTAAAAAGATAGCCAGTTATCGCGATGCCTTTCTGGCGCTGGTTGCAGAGAACAATCATATCTCTAAGAATAACTCCGAAATGCGTGCAGCTGTTCATGCTATTGAGCCGGAATTGGTAGAAATCAAAAATCTTGCTGACGAGAATATGGCTCAGCGGATTAACTCATTGAAATCAGACGCCTCGGTTTTTTCAAAAACAGCGATCTCTATTGGAGCAGCCGCTTTACTTATCGGTATTGTAATTTCATTGATGGTTACAAATTCTATTGCCAGACCGTTGCGTACTGCGGAGAGCACAGTTACCCGGTTGGCTGGCGGAGATCTCAATCAGAATATAAAATCATTCAGCCGTGACGAGACGGGAATAATGCTTAACGCTATGGGGGGGATGATCGGAAAACTGCGTGAAGTTGTGACTGGCGTTAATGCTGCCGCATCGAATATAGCAACCGGTAGCGAAGAATTGGCCGCAACAGCCGAGTCCATGTCACAGGGCTCTTCTGAACAGGCAGCAAGTGTGGAGGAGTTGTCGGCATCAATAGATGCCGTGACAGCATCAATTGAAAAAAATGTCCGAAATTCAAAAGAAACCGCTAAAATTGCAGCCAATGCAGCTTCCAAAGCTGGTGAAAGTGGAGAAGTGGTTTCCGGTGCAGTAGGGGCGATGAAAGACATTGCGGAAAAAATAACCATTATCGAGGACATAGCCCGACAGACGAATCTGCTTGCATTGAACGCAGCCATTGAGGCAGCCCGTGCCGGGGAACATGGAAAAGGATTCGCCGTTGTCGCCGCCGAGGTGCGAAAGTTGGCTGAGCGGAGTGGGGTTGCCGCCAGTGAGATCAGTGATCTTTCAATCAGCACCCTTAATGTTGCTGATAAGGCCGTAACAATGTTGAATTCTTTGGTTCCTGAAATCGGCAAGACTTCCGACTTGGTCGAGGAAATCAATGCCACCTGTGCGGAGCAGGATGAGTCCATCAAGCAGATAGGTTTGGCTGTTTCACAAGTGGAGACTGCTACTCAGACTTCAGCATCGTCAGCTGAAGAAGTCGCAGCTACATCTCAGGAGCTTGCCGGACAGGCTGAAGACCTCCGCCGTCTTTTGGGGTATTTTAAATGCGATTACAAGGGTGATTTTGTGCTCTCTGAGCAGGAAGCTCCAAAAGCGCTGGCTTCTGCTGAAGATTACGACGGCATGGACAAATTTTAATATTCAATTACAGAAATAATATGAGCCGGGTAAATCAAATGATTTTCCGGCTTATTTTATTTGCTAGAACTGTTCTGATAACGATCTGTAAAATTCAACCAGTTGTTGCAGCAAATAATCTTTACCCGAATTAACCGGATTATTTTTCAATCTTTCCAGATTGACAGAGTCCACAATCTTTTTGCATTCAGATTCGGGTATATTAAGCTCTCGCAAGTCCGGTTCCAGTCCGCAGCGGGACATCCTTTTGTACCAGAAGTTAAAGCAGGATTCGGCGGAATGACAACCCATGAGATCATATAGCTGTTCGGGAATTGCGGTTTGATTGATTTTGAAGAAAAGTCCCGTAAAAATTGCGACCGCGTGGCCGTGGGGTATTCCGTACTTGGAGGTCAGGTAATATGATAATGCGTGCGGAGCTGTCGTCTTGCTGAGATTGATGGCTTTACCTGCATAATGGGCACCCAAGGCCATCCTTTCCCTGATTTCAAGGCTGGGTTCGGTCACTGCTTTTTCCAATGAAGGCAGAATTAGATTTATAGCCTTTGCAGCGTATTCACGACTTTGAACCGTTGCGCCTTGCGCCCAGTATGATTCAATGGCCTGACTTAAAGCGTCAAAACCGGAACAGGCCGTAAGGTAAGGCGGCATTGATGAGCTTAATTGCGGGTCTATGGCAACACTTTCCGGAAGCAGTTGCAGGTCTGCAAGTGAATATTTTTTACCGTTCATATAAATTACGGCAAAGTGGGTAGCCTCACTTCCAGACCCGGCTGTGGTCGGCGCGCAAAAGAGCGGCAGGGTCTCTTTTACCTTTTGCTGTCCAAGGATAAGTAATTCCAATTCCTGTTCACTTTGCGGAGCCAGCGAAATAGTTTTGGCCATATCAATCACACTACCCCCGCCGATAGCGAGAATGGCTGACGCTCCGCTGGCCTTGCATTTTAATATTCCGGCATAACTTTCGGCAGATTTAACGTTAGGCGAAAAATCGGAAAAGAAAATCAGCTTGCTTCCGCTCAATCTAGAAAGAAGGAGTTGCTTTAACCCGGACTTTTCAAAAGAAGTCCGTCCTGTGGCTACTAAAATTGTAGGATAGTTCCGGCTGCGTATTTCATCCAGAAGTTCTTTCAGGCTGCCCGAACCGATGTAAACTGACATTAGAAATTATCCATGAACATTTTTTTGTTTTCAAGCGGAGTACTTGTCGGCCTGCCGATTTCCGAAGATTTGTGATTGTTGGTCATTACTTCCACGAAACAGAGTCCCTGTGCCTGACTCAAATGTTCGGCCAGTGTTTCTTTATCTTCGACACGCACAGCTTTGGAATAACCGCAAGCTTTGGCAATGGCGCACAAATCCACCTTGCGTGAAACCGTGGGTTGTCCACCGGTGGAGCCGTGCTCACCGTTATTGATTACGATATGCAACATGTTTTGGATTCCGCTGGAACCGATGGTCGCTAGGGAACCCAGATGCATCAGGCATGCTCCGTCACCATCAAGACAGATGACTTTCTTTTCAGGTGCATTGGCGGCGACCCCAAGGGCAATCGAAGACGCATGGCCCATGCCGCCTACAGTCAGGAAATCTGTGCCATTTGGAATGTTGTTTTCTTTGCGGATATGGAAAAGTTCGCGGGATGCCATCCCGGTGGTGGAGACAATTACATTGGCAGCAGTCTGGTGCCGGACAATGCATTCAATGGTTTGCTGCCTGCTTAGCGGGTATTCTTTGCAAGCTTCGGTTTTGGATTCAAAAGCTGAGAAAGTTCCTTTTTTTACCAGCAGTGCATAAGGGCGGTTATTGTCCTTAAAAAAAGCTCCGGCTTTTTGGAGTTCCGCTTCAATGTCGGAATCTTTGTCGATGACAGCGTGCTCGATCTGTAGATTATCCAGCATCGTGGGAGTAATAATCCCTTGGAATGCGTGCTGGGGTTCGTCTTTGACTCCCGGTTCCCCCCGCCAGCCGACAACTAGAAGCATGGGGATGGAGTATACTTCTTTGGCCACTAAGGATGTTAACGGATTAATTGCGTTACCGAGCCCGGAATTCTGCATGTAGACGATTGGGATTGCGGCGGTAGCTAAATGGTATCCTATGGCTGCACCGATGGCCGCACCCTCGTTAACACAAATAGTATGCTGCAAATCGGTATCTTCAGTGGCGGCTGTGCAGAAGTGTTTCAGGGTGGAATCCGGCACTCCGTAAAAGGTGCTGAACCCGTTTTTCTTGCACAGCGTAAGGAAATAAATCGGATCAATCATGTTCATTTCCTGCTATTTGGTGCCGGGTATCAGTTCAAGGATTTCCTTAATACTCATACAGGTGTCGTTGCATTCGAAGGAACGTTCATTTCTGAGGATTCTTTCAGCAACTTCCATCATAGCCGGATAGGCTGCGCGCAGCAGGTGGTTGGCATAGATGACTATTTTTACCCCTGCCTCAACGAGTTGTTCTTCATAAACTTTGTTATAGCTTGAGGGAACGGCGATAATCGGGGCGGTGTGTCCCAGCTCTTTATATCGGCGGCAGAATTCAAGAATACTTGCTTCTGATTTATCTTTGGTGTGGATCATGACACCGTCCGCTCCGGACCCGAGATAGGCGGTTGCCCGCTCCAAAGCGTCTTCGACCGGTTTATTGAAAATCAGGCTTTCAATTCTGGCAAAAATCATGAAATCATCGCCGACCTGACTTTTTTTCCCGGTTTCAATCTTGTGGCAGAACTCTTCAATGGAAGCCTGATATTGTTCTACATCAGTCCCGAAAAGCGAGTTCTTTTTAAGCCCGATTTTGTCTTCAATGACAATGGCGGATACTCCCAGCCGTTCCAGCGAACGCACGGTGAAGGCAAGGTGCTCCGGTTTTCCCCCGGTATCCCCGTCATAAATCATTGGTTTGGTAGTAACTTCGAAAATTTCATTGATGGTCTGCAAACGGGAGGTTGTGTCTACTGCTTCTATGTCCGGCTTGCCCTTCATGGTGGAGTCGGTCAGGCTGCTTTCCCAGATGGCGTCAAATTCCACATTGCGGCCGTCTTTTTTTACGTTGGCATTTTCGACTATCAATCCGCTGAGCCCACTGTGTGCTTCCAGTACCCGGACCATGTCCTTATTCTCGAGCAGCCGTTTCAACCTTTGCTGGCGGGTAACCGGGGAAACTCCGATTTCCTTGAGCATGCCGTTCAGCTGGGTGGAGCTGATGCCTTCGGTATAGGCCGGTTCAATGAGCTTGCCGCCCCACTTGGAGATAGTGTTGATTACCCGCTCACGGGTCTGCTTTTGCGGTCCGGTTTTCCAGTCGTCGCCATGCACAACATAGTCGGGACGTACTTTCTCAAGATTTTCAACATAATCAAGTGTATACTGTGGGATGACTTCGCTTACCCCTTTGATGTTTTTTATGACCATTTCGCGTTGTTCATAGGTCATGAAAGGGAGCCGTTTGTAGCTGGCAATAGCTTTATCTGTAAGCAGCCCGACGATTACATCGCCATACGATGCGGCAATATTGAGGATATTCATGTGGCCGGGATGGACAAGGTCTGCGCTCATTCCTACGTATACTTTCATGGTCGGTCCTTGAAATAAATTAAATTTGAGAATCAGTATGTACTAATTAAGTACTCGGTCAGACTATAATCCTGCATTGCTCACTTAATCAATCCCGGCAGGGCTTAAAGTGTTTTTTGATACATAAAAAAACGGGAAGGAGGTTATAAAACCACCTTCCCGAATATCTTTACCAATCTAACCTAATGAAAGGTTTCAAGGCCTGACATGGTCTCCGAAGGAAATCCTACTCAGGGTAAGTAGAAATACCACCGTGAGCGGCGGACCAGTCTATCGGGTTGTTTAGGAATTTTTCAACTTCGTCCAGGGATTTGGTGTCGAAGTATTTTTCCTTTTTGGCAACATTGAGGATATCCCACCAGGTAGCGAGGGAGAGCATTTCCAGCCCTGCTGCGGCGAGGGTTTCCTTGGTGTTGGGGAAAATTCCGTAGTGGAAGAGCACAAAGGTGTGGGTAACTTCCGCACCTGCGTGGCGCAGGGCCTGTGCAAAGTTGATTTTGCTGCGTCCGTCTGTGGTGAGGTCTTCAACCAGCAGAACTTTGGAACCTTCAGCGAAATCACCTTCGATCTGTGCGTCACGGCCGAATCCTTTAGGTTTTTTACGTACGTACTGCATGGGCAGCATGAGGCGGTCGGAAAGCCATGCTGCAAATGGGATACCTGCGGTTTCGCCACCTGCGACGCAATCAATGGATTCGAATCCACACTCACGCAGAATGATGGAAGCGCCGAAATCCATGAGGGTCTGGCGTACGCGGGGGAAGGAAATGAGCTTACGGCAGTCGATATAAACCGGGCTGGCCCAGCCGGAGGTGAACTTGAAAGGTTCATCTGCCCGGAAGTGAACTGCTTCAACTTCGATAAGCATTTTCGCTGTTATTTCAGCGATGGTCTCTTTGTCAGGAAAGCTGGTAGGAACCATTTTTTCTCCTTGTATGTTGTGTATCGCGAAAAAAAAGCTGAACCGAAATATAACGGCTCAGCTGCTATCAATCAACCAAATCCCAATAAAGGGGGGTGTCGGGTTTGAATATCTTAACGACATCACCGCCGACTTTAATCTGCCAGTCCATTTCTACGGGCTCTGCTCTTTTGGCTAAAGTAATAGTGCTGCCATTGGGAGAGAGTCCGTAAAATCTGGCACCGTATATGGAAGTAAACCCTTCGAGTTTGTCTAGAGCGGAAAGCTCTTCAAACACCTGGGCAACATATCCTATTGAAGTGGGGGCATTGAAAATACCCGCAGCAGCCCCGGCTTTTTCCTTTGCCCGGGACGGGTGGGGGGCGGAATCAGTACCGAGGAAAAATCTCGGATCTCCGGAAACAGCCGCTTTGCGTACGGCTTCATAGTCTGCAAAGCTTTTGGCAACGGGCAGACAGTACATGTAGGGATTCATGCCGCCGTTAAAAAGATCGTTGCGGGTAAGCAGCATATGGTGCGGGGTGATGGTGGCAACCATATTTTCATCCTGCTCAAAAACGTAATCAACCCCGGCTTTGCTGGTCAGGTGTTCGAATACAATCTTGAGTTCCGGTAAATCTTTACGCAATGGCTCAAGCACTCGTTCAATAAAAGCTTCTTCACGGTCAAAGATATCAACTCTCGGGTCAACTACTTCTCCATGCACGGAAAGGGGCATTCCGATTTCCTGCATGGCTTCCAGAACGGGGTAGACCTGATTGATGTCGATCACGCCTTCGTCAGAATTTGTGGTTGCTCCGGCCGGGAAAAGTTTAACCGCATGAAAGGCTTTGACTGCATATGCTGCGCGAATTCCCTCAACAGAAGTTGATTCGGTAAGGTAACAGGTCATGAGCGGCATGAATTTTGAGTTTTTTGGCCGGGCTTTTATGATGCGCCTGCGGTATTCTTCTGCCTGTTCTGCGGTAGTTACCGGAGGCACGAGGTTGGGCATGACAATGGCACGCCCGAAAATTTTTGCACTGGAGGGAAGTACCGCCGCAAGCATATCTCCATCGCGCAGGTGAAGATGCCAGTCATCAGGTCTTATGATGGTTATTTCTGTGTTCATAAGCTGAACTCCGTGATTGTGCGGTGCAGTACAGAAAGGCCCCGGATGAAATCTTCCATATCCATTTCTTCTTCCGGGTTGTGGGAGCCGTTACGGTTGCGCACGAAAATCATGCCTGTTGCAACTCCCGCGTTGGCGAAGAGTGAGGCATCATGCCCGGCTCCGCTTGGAATAGCTTCTACAGGTAAGCCTTCCGCAATGCAAGCATTGTTTATGCGATCCACAATTCCCTGATCCAGTACAGCCGGAGGAGTCTTTACCGGTTTGTCAAATTCAAATTTAACTCGACGGTCATGGGTGATGGTCGCGCATTCGGAATGGAGTAATGCTTCTATGGCGGCCAGTGTGTGTTCGTACTGGCTGCGGGCTTCAAAGCTGAAAGTCACCTCTCCGGGAATACGCGACATGGCATGGTGCTGCGGATCTGTGCTGAGGATACCACAGGTAGCTACAAGATCGCCACCATGTTGAAGGATTGTTGTCCAGTGGTCGTCGATGCGGGTTATTAATTCCGCGGTGGCGAACACCGCATCCTTGCGCAGCCAGCGGGGGACAGCCCCGGAGTGTCCAGCTTCACCTATGCATTTGATTCTGCGGTGGCGGATGTTGCCCCGGATTCCGGTGACAGCAGCAACAGGCAGGTTCCGCGCAGTCATGACCGGACCCTGTTCAATGTGCAGTTCAAAAAAAGCTTTGATCTTGGAAATGTTTATAAGCAGTTCGCCTCTGGCTATGCGTTCCACGTCCGCACCGCAATCAGCCATATGCTCTTTTAGCGGACGGCTGTCATCACGCTGCAACAGTTCCTGTTCCGATTCTTCCAGTTTACCAAGCAGAGCCTTGGAACCGAGATAACAGGCTCCGAACCATGCACTTTCCTCTCCGCGCAACGCGATAACCTTGACCGGAATCTTGGGTTTTGTTCCGGTGCGTTTGATCTCCGTAAGGCAGAGCAGTCCTGCGATTACCCCTGCTGCCCCGTCGTAGTTTCCGCCCTGCGGTACGGAATCGAGGTGAGAGCCGATCAGGATATAGTCTGCGTCGTTTTGATCTTTTTCCAGTTCTATAACGAGGTTGGCGGCATTGTCGCGATAGGTGTGCAGCCCCTCTTTATGTGCGAATTTTTCAACCAGTTCAAATGCCCTTGTTTCGGCTTCACCGTATGAAGGGCGGGATACCCCGGCAACGTCACGTGAAAGTTCTGCCAGATCGGCAAACAGCTGTTCTGCTTCTTCTGTATAATGCTCCAGACTTACCGGATTCCGGGGGACCGGATGGGGACTGGTGCCGCTTGTACCAATATTGTTCATTACACTCATAGTTATAACCTGCTTTTTTAAGGAGCGATGAGACCGGGCAGGAAAGTAGCCAGCCCCGGGACATAGGTTACCAGAATGAGGACCAGAACATTAATGAACAGGAAAGGCCACACACCATTGATAATGGACATGACCGGCTTCTCCAGAGTGGAGGATGCCACGAAAATATCCAGACCAAACGGCGGGGTTATCATGCCGATGCAGATGTTCAAACAAACTATTTCACCGAAATGAATGGGATCAATACCCATGGAAAGTGCTACCGGGTAAAGAGGGGGCACAAGAATCAGCAGGGCTGAGTTTGGGTCGATGAACATTCCGGCGAGGAAAAAAGCGATGTTGACAATCATCAGGAAGGTGATCGGCCCGGCATCGATTCGAGTCAGGAAGTCAGTGATCAGCACCGGAACCTGCGCCAGTGTGACAAAGTATGAAAGCACGCTGCCCATAGCCAGCAGGATGAAGATGATGGTAGTTGAAATGGCCGCACGTTCGGTAATGTTGATCAAACGGCTTAAGGTCAGATTTTTGTACACGAATGCTTCAATGAGAATGGCGTAGACAACGGAAACTGCTGCGGCTTCAGTAGGTGTGAACAGTCCTGAGTAGATACCGCCTAGAATAATTAACGGAAGTCCTAAGGCCCATGAAGCCGATTTGAATACAAACAGAAATGATTCAGCAGTCTTAGCGCCGCGTCCAACTCCTTTGCGCAGGGACTCGAATATGACCAGAGCACCAAAAGCCAGACCGAGGGCAATACCAACACCCAGACCGCCGATGAACAGGCCCGTAATGGAAGTTCCGGTCATCCAGCCATAAATAATCAGGGTGATGCTCGGGGGTATAAGAAGGGCGGTTTCAGCACTGGAGACAATCAGGCCGAGGCTGAATTTCTCGCTGAATCCGGTCTTGCGCAGCTCAGGATACATGAGCTTGCCCATGGCTGCTACTGTGGCCGGGGCGGAACCGGAAACGGAACCAAAGGCCATGGACCCGAAAATTGTAGTGTGACCGATGCCGCCGAGGCGGTGCCCGGTGAAGTATTTGATAAGGTCGGTCAAACGTTTTGCGATCTGGCCGGAAGCCATCAATTCTGCTGCAAATATGAAAAAAGGTATTGCAAGCAGGGTGGAAAAGTTTATCCCGCCGACCAGTTTTTGGATCAGAACCGGATCAGGAATACGGGAAAACATGAAAGTCTTTGTCAGAAATGCGGGAATGCCAAGTACCAGCAGCATTTCAAAACCGCAGACAAGCATTAAAAGGGCGATAAGGATAATTACGAGAGTCATATTCTGCTGCCTTCTATTGCTACTTGGTGTGTGCGGTTACAGGCCGAGTATGGCGGTTGTTTATGTTCAATAATTCTAACAGGTAGCGTATTCCAAGCAGTCCGAATCCGACTGTCGGGGCAATGTAGAGCCAGTACATGGGAAGGCCGAGTGTGGGGCTGAGCTGGCCGGTACGCATAACGAATTTTACAAGGGTTATTCCAAGCCAGACCAGATAGCAGCTGAAGACAGTTCCAGTGAGATTGATAAGAATACTCACCGCTTTGCGGGGAAGGTCCGGCATTTTTTCAAAAAGGGTGGTCACCGCCACCTGGCGTCCTCGTTCAAGGGCAAGTCCCAGCGCGAGAAAAACCGCCCAAACCATAAGCAGACGGGTTGCTTCATCTATCCATGCAAATGTGCTGGAGTATTGTGGCATGATTTCACGGACAAGAACATTGAAAGTGTAAAGGCCGACCATGATAAGATTGATGGAAATGATCAGTATTCTTTCAACTATTCGAATCCCGCCCAGCATGGAGATTAATATTTTCCGCATGTTAAATACTCCTGAAGCACCGACTTCAAAAATGAATTCTATTGTAAGCTGAATTCTATTCAGATCAGATTAAGTAAAAGACATAAAATGCGGCAGAGGAGAGAGCCTCCCCTGCCGTTAGTCAATTTATTAATTATTTCATTATACGGGCGTATTCGTCTTCATACAGTTTTATCAGCTTCTGGCCTTCAGCACCTGCGCGGGCAAGGTAAGCCGCTTTAGTTCTGGGGTACATGAGTTCACGCATAGCTGCGCGGTCTGCTGCCTGAAGGGGAGAAACACTTACACCTGCTTTTTTAATGACGGCGAGAGCGTCTCTCTGAGCCTGTTCTTTGTGGGCTTCAACTCCGGGCATAACTTCCATAAAAGCATCTACTATGATCTTCTGGTAATTGGCCGGAAGGGATTCCCAGAATGCAGGGTTGAAAAGTACGAAGTCCTCCATGGCACCATGTTCGGAAAGAATAAGATACTTCTGCACTTCGTAAAACTTCATGCGCTGGATGGTATCTAGTGGGTTTTCTTCTCCGTCTACAACGCCGTTCTGAAGTGCGGTGTAGAGTTCGCCGAAAGGCAGTGCGATAGCGGAAGCTCCGATAGCCGCGAACTGTTCGATGAGGATTTTAGAATCCATTACGCGGAAGGACTGGCCTTTGAAATCAGCGATGGAAGAGATAGGTTTGTTGGAGGTGAAATTTTTTCGACCGTTGGGCCATGTAGCGATTGCTTTCAGCCCTCTGGAGTCAAATGATTTGAGCAGTTCCTGTCCGAATTTGCCCTGACGGAGTTCCTGTGCTTTGGCGCGGTCAACCGGGAGCAGGAAAGGAATGTCCATGATGGAAACAGCCGGGTTGAATCCACCGAGGAAAGCGGCGGGAGATACTGTACACTCGATGGTTCCGAACTGAACGCCTTCGTTCATCTGGCGTTGGTTTCCGAGCTGTGAAGAAGGGAAAATTTTGAATTCGACTTCGCCGCCGGTGCGTTCGCTAACTAGCTTGGCGACTTTTTCCAGACCCTGATGGCGGGACTGAAGGGGGGATTCAAGGTGACCGATGCGTGCTTCGTATTTGGCGGCATTGGCGGAAACAACCCCACCTATAACCATGCACAAAGCCAGCACGACTGTAACAATTCGTCCGAGAAATTTCATTGTGGAAGCCTCCTGAAAATGTGTGCGTGAACCTGCCGGGCAGAGTCACATGATCGAACCGGAACTGTGCTCCGGATTTTCCGACTGGCAGTCAGTTTTGATTGCAAATATAACAGCATGTAGTTCTAATTCAAAGAAAATTATATCGAGACGCTGCTATCTTGCTAAGGCTCAATTTTGGGTCAGAAAATAGATTTTTGTCAAGATAAATCTCAATTTTGAAACAATTCAAAAAATTGTTCACAAAAATGAGAATTTGAGTCATAATTGATAACAAATATGACAATGAAGTTGTCAGGCAAAGGGTGTTATAAGGGCCGACCGGTTGATTAAAGCTTTAATGGAGACTCCTGAATGAGTGAACTCAGTCCAAAAGAAATAGGTCATCGTCTGAAGGCATTCAGGCTGGGTAGTAAATACAGTACTGAGGAAATCGCGGCGAAAATCGGAATTTCCCGCGCTGCCTTATATAGGTATGAGAAAGGTGATCCGCCTAAGCTTGAAACTCTGGAGGCCATTGCGGAACTTTTTGGGGTTTCGCTGCCGTCTTTAATGGGGGTTGGGGTTGAGTATATTTCTTCTGCTATCAGCTTTTTCGAGCGGATGCGCCAGAACGAAGCCGAGTCCGAGCAGCTCTCGGTTATGTTCGGCCTTGTTTCATATCTACTGACCACTGATGATTTTGATAAATATCTGGAGATATCCATAAAGGAAGGGCTGCCTGAAGAATTGCAGGGTGACCCGGACACGATGCGACGCATTGCGGATGTTCTTGCGGTTCTTGAGGAACGCAAAAAAGTCTACAAACAGCGCAAGCCGAGTATGGTTAACCTTGCTTCGGCAACTAACCTTGAGCAGTTTATGCGCAGTGGTTTTGTGGGAACATTTGACCTGCCGGAAGACGTTTTGAATGAGCGCCGAGCCGCTGCCCGCCACGAAGTGGAACATGTAATCACTTTGCTGGAGGAACAACCGATCGGGGTGCAGATCGGAATATTAGTTGATTCTGTGCCAAGTACTCATTTTCAGATTTTCCGCCAGTCTGACAGGTCCACTCTTTGCCTCAGCCCCTATAAATTGTGCCATTTTCCTAATGTACGACTTGGAGTGGGCATGCTAACATCAGCTCCCGAAGCACTTGATTTGCACCAGCAGATGGTTACTGAACTCTGGGGACGAGCCTTAAAAGGCCGCCGGGCTGCTGATTATCTGCGTAAAATGATCGAAGATTGTAAATAGTTGAGGTTTGCGAAATGCCTTACATAAGAGTTGAAACAAACGTAGAAATTTCTGATGAAAACTTTGTGCCTGAACTTTCAAAGCTGACCGCCGGGAATGTGGGGAAGCCGGAATCATTCGTAATGGTTTCCGTGCACGACGGGATTAAGATGAGCTTTGGCGGCAAGGGAGAACCCTGCGCTTTGCTGACATTGAAAAGCATAGGTCTGCAGGAGTCCCAGTGCGAAGGTCTTTCAGCAGCGTTAAGTGGATTCATGTCTGACAAACTAGGTATTTCCGCCGACCGCATCTTTATTGAGATGGATACCCATGCTCCTGAGATGTTCGGCTGGAACGGGCGTACTTTTGGTTAAAAGAAAGGGTAGGAATCAATTCCTACCCTTTCTTTTATTATAATAAAGTCAAATCCCAGTTGAAATTACTGGTGCGTTGCGGCTCTGGCACAGCGCGGGGCCACGGCTCTTCGATGTTCAGAAACATGGTGTAGCCGGAATTTTCCAGCACTTTGCGTTCCGCGTTGAAATCAAGTGGCCAGCCCGGATAGATCCAGTAAGTCTGTCCGTATTGACGTGCCCAGCAAATTTCTTTTTTCTGGCTGTAGATGGGGCTCATCAGTTCTGTTTCATCAGCCATAATCCGTGAAAGGCCCAGCGGCCACATGCCGGAAAGGATCACTCCCAGCGGCAGGGGACTGTTTTGCGGCAGGGCTAGAAAATCATCCCGCGCCAGTTCCGGACTGACGTAGGCGGATGAAAAACCCATGTCAGCCAGCAGTTCAATGGTCAAGGGGTTGGAAACGTTGCAGAATGGGCCAGCGTGGAAGCGGACATTCGCATCTTTCGGGAAAAAGGCTTTCTGCCAAGGGGCATTGAGCACGAAGTCGTGACCGCCTCCGCTTAGGCAGATGTCGATGATTTTCTGGATTTCTTTTTCCTCATTAGGCCAGACAACCGGGGGCAGATGCCACCATATTTTTGAAACGGCCGGGCGAGGAGTTCGCTTAAGGGCGTTCATGGAAAGCCATACATCAGTACCGAATTTGGTTTTACCTTTCGGCGGATTGCGATGCAGTGTATGGCGTGCAGTCCTTTCGGGTTTCGGGCAGGGTTGCGGCAGATCGATGCTCATGTCGCTTGCTGCGTTATCGGGTACGTTGATCTTTGACAGTCTGGAATCAAGTTTCTTGATAGCCTGAACCAGTCCCTCTTCCCGGCGGTCGATCAGAAAGACGCGTGTTCCGGATTTGAGGTGTGTTCTGCCTTTTACCGGGATGGATACTTTGCCCCGTTTTGGGATGAATTTGCGGATCTTCATGGTCTGGTGACCGGGCTGATCCTGATAACCGATGCGCAGGAAATCTCCTGCAAGAAGCTCCTGCCGGCAGTTGAAGTAAGGCTTTCCGTTTTTCTCCTGCTTGGTAATTCCGAGAAGGAAGCCGGAACCGGTTTCGTTAGAAGGATCAAGCGGAGTGTACGGGCGCTGAGGCAGGAAAACCGAGTGTGAAGACGGTCTGCCAAGTGCAAGTTCAAGAAGTTCTACGGCATCCTTTTTGACTTTGGGGTCATTAGGATTGTCGCGGAGCATGCGGTAGGCCGTTACTGTATAGTAGACGTAGTGGGGACCTTTTTTGCGGCCTTCGATTTTCCATGAATTGACCTTGGGAATTGACATGGTCGGTTTGGTCAGCACATCCAGGCTGAGGTCGAGGCAGGAGAAAAGACGCTTAGGAGCCTCCTTGCGTTTTGTTCCGCTGTAGAGTCTGCGGCAGGGCTGTACGCAACGTCCGCGCAGACTGGACTTGCCACCGAAGAAGGAGCTCCAGTAGCAGCGCCCTGAAACGGAGTAGCAGAGTGCGCCGTGCACGAACATTTCAAGACTCATGGAATCCGGACAGGCCTCGGACATCATCTGGATTTCATCAAGGTTGAGTTCGCGGGGGACGACAACGCGGTCCACGCCCAGCTCCTCAGCAATTTTGAGGGCCGCAGGGTGGCTGACGTTGGCGAGTGTGGAGAGGTGAAGTTCTCCTTCAAATCCTGCCTGACGCGCGATCTCTACCATGGCAATGTCTTGAATGATCAAGGCATCGGGCTTGACCGTACGGGAAACTCGTTCCACGAGGCGAGCTGCGGAATTGATGTCTTCAGGTTTGATGAGGGTGTTCATGGGAATATGGGTGCGGACCCCGTTTTCCCGTCCAAGTTCCGCAAGAGCTGCAAGCTCACTCGTAGCGAAATTATAAGCTTCCATCCGGGCGGAAAAATGTTTAAGTCCGGCATAGACGGCGTCTGCACCTGCGGCTATGGCCGCAAGGAATGACGATTTATCGCCTGCCGGAGCAAGAATTTCTGGTTTATGTTCATTCATAATGTGTATCACGCTTACGCCGCGAATCCGCGGTCAGCAAAAATCTACAGGATTAAATCATGAGTGCAAACAATTGCAGGGCTGTGAAAGTAATCAGCAATAAGCCCCTCGGACTTCCCTCACAAGGTGAGGAAATTGTCGAACTCAAGCTCGAATACCCAGAATGGAATCCGGGCTGGAGAGCCGGGCAGTTCGTTATGATCAGGCCCGTCTCATGGCCGCTGGATCTGGTCTGGGGACGTCCTTTTTCCATATGTAACGCAGATGAGACCAGTCTGACCATCCTTTTTCAGGTTGTTGGCCGCGGGACTGCCCGTCTGCTGGAACTCAAAGAGGGCGACGAAGTAAATGTATGGGGACCGTTGGGTAACTTTTTCAGTAAACCGGAGGATCGTCCAGTACTCCTGCTCGCCGGAGGAATGGGCATAGCGCCCTTTTGCGGATATGTCGACACCCATCCGCAGCCTGAAAATCTGAAATTATTCTTCGCGCACCGTCCGCCACTTGCGAATTACCCTTATAAATGTATGGCAGACAAGATTGCTGTGGAAGATATTCGTGAAACAAAACCTCAGGATATCTCCACAATTATTGCCAGGGTGGAGGCGCTGGTTAAGGAGTACGCCGAAAAAGACGGCCTGATTGTTTCCTGCGGCCCCACTCCTTTTCTGAAAACCATCTGGCGTGCAGCCAATAAATACGGTGCCGATGCGGAGCTTTCGCTTGAAAACCGTATGGCTTGCGGCGTTGGTGCATGTCTTGGTTGTGTGTGCAAGGACGGAGACGATCATCATACACAGGTCTGTACAACCGGACCTGTCTTCAAAGCCAATAATCTCAGTCTGGAGGATTAAGAAATGAATGTATCAGTAGATTTTGCCGGACTGAAGCTCAAGAACCCTATCCTCACTGCGTCCGGAACCTTCGGTTTTGGGCTCGAGTTCAAGCGCTTTGGCGATCTTGAATCTCTGGGTGGTATTGTTGTTAAAGGACTTTCTCTCAAGCCCAGAGAAGGGAACCCCATGCCCAGAATCGCGGAAACACCTTGCGGTATGCTAAATGCCATCGGTATCCAGAATCCCGGAGTAGAGGACTTCATTAATAAGAAGCTGCCTAAGCTGCCGTGGAAAACCCTGCCCGTACTGGCTAACCTCTACGCCACCGATGCCGTAGAATTCGGCGAACTGGCCGGAGTTCTGGCCGGGGAAGAAGGAGTTGCCGCGCTTGAGGTCAACGTTTCATGCCCCAACGTTAAAGAAGGGGGCATCGCTTTCGGTCAGGACCCGAAGCAGATTACTAAAGTTGCTGAAGCGGTAAAGAAAAATGCCGGTAACAAGCCGGTAATTATCAAGCTTTCTCCCAATGTAACCGACATCACCGTTTGCGCAAAAGCAGCGGAAGACGGCGGGGCGGATGCTCTTTCGCTGATCAATACTCTTTCCGGTATGGCCGTAAATATCGAAAGCAGGTCTCCACGTCTTGCCAATGTCATCGGCGGACTTTCCGGTCCGGCAGTGAAACCTGTTGCACTTAGATGTGTGTATCAGGCTGTAAATGCGGTTAAAATTCCGGTAATGGGTCTCGGCGGAATTACCACTGCTGAAGATGCTGCGGAATTTCTGCTCGTTGGAGCGACAGCTGTCCAGATAGGAACAGGCAACTTTATCAGCCCGGATACCGCTTTTAAGGTAGCGGAAGAGCTGCCAAAGGTTCTGGAAAGAATAAATGCGGGATCAATTGATGAGTTTATCGGTAGCCTGCAAATAGGAAAATAGGGTTGAATTTTTCATTTAATTTAAAATAATTGAATAAATTTAAAAAAGTACTTGCCAAGCAGGTCCTATTTAGATAGATCCTTTTTCACCAAAGCGGAGAGGTGTCCGAGTCCGGCTTAAGGAGCACGCCTGGAAAGCGTGTTTAGGTAACACTAACGGAGGTTCAAATCCTCTCCTCTCCGCCAGATAACAATAAAGGCTTACGTCTGTAGACGTAAGCCTTTTTCTTTTTTGGGCCGATTTACACTCACATTTTCACACATAACCCCATCCGCCAAAATCCGCTTCTTCTCGGCATCCAGTTCCGCTGCCTATCTAACCTGCCGCAAAACCACCAGCTGTACCCTACCGCCAAGTCTATTGGTAAACTCCTCAAGCCCGGCATACCCAAAGACAGTATCAGGCAAATCTGAATCCTGAAGATATGCCTTACCCGGCTTTCTTATTAGAGCTATCTGGGCAAAGTCACTACCAAAAGAATATGTATAAATAGCGTATTCCTCTGTAAGACTTGCAAGGCTGAAGTAGCCATCCATCTTGTCTGCAACAATCATCATGTTTTTTAACTCTGACTGAGTGTATCCTGTAGAAGTGATCTCGTTCAGCAAAAGTCTAATTCCCAGAAAATATCCATTAGTAAATCCTAGTTCTTTGGCAGCTGCCATGAAAAACTGGTGGTCTTCATCTGCTTTTTTCTTTGCCGCTACCCGCGCTTTTTCTTCTTCTTGCGCTTTCCTTTGATCTGCTTTTCTTTTCTGGGCATCTGTTGATTTTTTAAGGGTCAGATAAGGTGTCACAAAATTCTTCTCACAATCTGCTAGTTCGGCTTTTTTGTAATCCAGAATCCCAGCATCGATAGCTGCTGCTGACTTTTTGCTTTTGCTATAATCATCATAGAAATATTCAAGCTCGTCCATTTTCGGGTTCGCTTTCTTCAACTGCTTTTTCCCAGCCATACAGCTAAATAAGGCATTCTCTATTTTAGACAAGACTTCTTTGTTCGGTGCTTTAGAAAGTAAGGTATCATTCCTTGCTATCAGGACCTGCCCATCTGCAAGACGTTTTGAAAACGGCACACCCCATACTTGATACGAAGAGTCACTTAGACCGGGATCAATGGCAATTAACTTTTTTAAATCCCGGTTAACCCATCTTTTAACGTTTTCATGATGCTGGGTGTCACGGCTCTTGGATAAATCTCCTGTAACCTTTGATAAATCGGGAAGGTCTCTTAAATTTCTGGATATATCTACCATAATGGACTTTGCTTTACTGCTTGGTTCAGCGGCAAAAGATATTGAAATTAGGCTTACCAAAATCATGCAGATCAAAGGAGCTATAGCTAGTTTTCTCATTAAGCGATCCTGTATTCTAAATTTTATTTTAAAAGTATTAGCAATTTGAACTTGTTATAAGATGATCACAATATTTTTTCAACCAAAAATATAATTCCCATTTACATATGTCTCTTTCGTATTTGATTCCAACGAAATCAGAATCGTTCATGATTTGAATGGTAGTACTTGGTTTGTATCTAAAGATGTTGTAGAGGCTTTGGGGTATTCAAATACCAGCGATGCCATAGGCAAACATTGTAAGTCTCAAGCTACCGTCGCAATTCACGACGGCAGCCAAAGTCGTAATATGGCTATCATCCCCGAACCAGACCTCTACCGCCTAATCATAAAATCCAAACTCCCAGCAGCCGAACGATTCGAAAAATGGGTATTTGAAGAAGTCCTCCCCGCGATCCGCCAGCACGGTAGCTATGAATTGCAGCGGTAGGAAGAATCAAACATCTACATCGGCAAAATCGAATCAGAACATCCGCTCTGGTATAGCCATATCACCATATTCGTAGATAGCGAGTGTAGCAACGATCCGAACGGCGTAATTTCCAAGGATGAAATTTACACCCACTATTGTAATTTCTGTACGCGCAATAAGATTTCCCCGGTCCACTGCGCCCGGTTCTTCACCTCGCTATACTGCCTAGCAACCTACATCCGCGAAACCCGTCCAAGGGTAGGGGAGAAGCGGCCCCGGCTGCTGGCTAATATCTCCGTAACTCCGCAAACATCCGAAGTTCCCAAACGGCTTACGCCGCGCCCGACTCCACCAGCTCAAACCGCCGCGCCTAGTCCGGCGCAAGCGATGGTGCCGGAAGTGTATGGCCATAGCTCACTGAAGCAGCACATAGCCACGGCAAAAGAACTGATGATCAAACACTTGGATCACATGCCAAGGGCAGAACGGCAGGCAATGTTGATGGCGTATGATGCCCTGATTGAGGCTGAACAGGGTTTGAATGGGGAGGTTGACCATGAGTAGCGATGAACTTTGTCACCATGTTTCGGATATGATGTCGGCGGCGTGTTCTCTTGAATATTTGCAGGAAAAGTTTGAAGACGAACAACGCTATGGCGAAGCTTTCATAATTGGTCTAATAAAGAAAACCGTTTCAGAAGGTGCCGAAGCTTTCAGCATGTATGAAACGCAGTTGCAGGTTAAGAAGGCAAGGAGATAAGATGAATATAGATATTAATACGATTGAGTTTACCGATTGGATATCAGGTGTTTTGAACTTAACTTCTGTTGAAAACGAAGGAGAGTGGTTATTCGTAAATAGAAAAGGTGATCCTTTGTTTAGTATTTTAAATGAGAAGTTAGAAGAAGAGATAGATAAATTAAGGGAATATGACGAAACTCCGGGAGTTGGCATCGTAAATTCAGTTAGCTACGAAGCTTTACTGAGCATCAATAAAAATTTTATTTCAATGCGTCCTAGCATCGAGCCACAAAGATATAACCTTGAAGATATAGATAATAAAATATTATATTCTGTAACTAAACCTTCAAATACATTTTGCCTTTATTTGTTGTATAGAGCCGCCTTAGTTGGAGGACCAAGAGACCTACTGACAATGATGGTTCCATACCATTTCAATAAAAAATTTGCTGAAGGAGAAAGACACTGTGTATTTGATGGATTACGGCATAGACTGAAGAGGTTATTTACATTTAATATTGAATCTGAAACAAAAAAAAATTTTAAAGAATTTGAAAAATTCGGTGATTCATATTTATTTGGATTAAGCTACAACACAGATTCTTCTTTTGTTATACAACGTAATTTTGAAGAGATTCTTAAATCTGGAAGAATTCGTAAAGTTAGGAACATAAGATTAGAAGAAGTGACTCCTCCATGTAGATTTTATGTACAAGATCTTGTGCATCATTATCAACTTGCCGTTGCTACAGACAATCCAATGTTAGAGTTTATATCCTATTATCATGTCGCAGAACATTATTTTGAAAACATTTTTGCTGATGATTTGATTGAAAACGTAAAACTTAAAATTACACATCCAGATTTTTCATATAAGAGAAAAAAAGACATTAACTCATTAATAAAAAGCATAACAAGGTCAGTCTCAATCAGAAATGAAAATATGATTATTAATGAACTTGAAGCATTAAGACTAACACTCAAAAAATTTATTGACCTAGAAGAGCTTATAGGCAAAATCAATGAATATGATTCATCTTTATGTGAATATTTTAAAAATAGCAAAGTTGACTTTGCAGATGCAGACATAGTTGATTTTATGTCTAGCGATGCCGATACTATTTATAAGAAACTTTCAAAAAGAATATATAAGACTAGAAACTCTATAGTACACAGCAAGGAGTCTGATAAGTCTAGATATGTTCCATTTAAAGACGATCAAGTTTTATTGAAAGAAGTTCCATTGCTACGATTTATTGCTGAGCAAATCATTATTAAAAACTCTACCCCAATGTAAAACGACAAAGATATCCCAGTAAATTTTACTCCCCAGTAAACAACCCATTCCAAACAAACCACCTCAATGGTTATCGTTCGCCCTGTAGGTAAACAGTAACAATTGAGGTTTTTTCATGCTCCAGAAACAACTGGACTCTGTAAATAAAGCGATTGTCGGTATTGAAAGACGGCGCACAGTCCTAAAAAACTCTGCTCAGCCGCTTGGAAGCGGTAACAGTGCTGTTGAGTTTATGCATTTTGATTCAGAATTTGATATTTAATTTTGTCAGGCAAAGTGTGATTGTTTGCTCTCGCTGATATTCGGGTTAGTCTCTTTGAGGCGGCTCTTATTCTACGTCAAAACATAATTCTTCCAAAAAAAGCAAAAAAGTGCTTGCCAAGCAATAATGTTTTTTATAGGTTCTCTTTTCCCAAGCGGAGAGGTGTCCGAGTCCGGCTTAAGGAGCACGCCTGGAAAGCGTGTTTAGGTAACACTAACGGAGGTTCAAATCCTCTCCTCTCCGCCAGCTTGAATTTACAAAGCCCCTTGCAACTGATGTTGCGAGGGGCTTTTTCTTTGGACTCAGGCAGCGGTACAGCTATCGCTGTCTACTGCCTTTTCTTCTGCCGCCTTTGCTTTTGCCGCTTCGCTGATTGCGGCTTCGTCCGCCGGGCCAAGCGGTAATGCCGGTTATCGGGTTGCGGGTAGGGCGGCCCGTTACGATTGTGAATAGATACATGATAAAAGTAACAGGCCAGATTAAGCCCGAAACAATGCTGCCTATCACGGGCATGTCATGACTGTTGATGTGATAAATACAGACGCATATCGCAATAATCAGATAGAGTGCCATCTGATGCTCCTTTTGGCTTGTGTCAGCCTATTTAGGACTATCAGGGACTTCCGCCGCAAAAGACATTACGCCTAAAAGCGTTCATCGACAATAAGAGAAGGTCTTCGTTGCCTGTTCGAATCTATGGACACTAGTTCTGCAGTGAAGCTTGGAGTTTCCGTGTATCTTATATTTAAATCAAGTTATGCGCCGCATGGTGCGTGGAGCTGTATGAATTTTTGAATGACTTGTAGTCGCTTGGACCATCCAGCTCTTTGCCTTCTCGGTGGGAGTTGTCGCTGGCGACCATGGGGACATCTGAACTCCAGATGAGCTGCCTTTCAGGTTGTAGGGCAATTCTACGCCAGAGTCGGGGAGATCATTGACCAGAAACGTCATAAGGACTTGGTTTGCTGGGCTTGCAGCGATAATTTGCGCGGAGAAGGCCCATATATTTTCGTCCTGTCTCCGTTCGAAAAATTGGAACGTTTCAACAACCGATAAATCCCCTGCAACTTCAGCTGCAGGGGATTTATCGCGTTTAGAGGTTGGTTAGTCTTTTATTTTCTTGAAATACATTTTCTTCCCACCGGATGTGTAGCAACCACTTACAAACCGGGTGATCTGGTTGTGCTGGATGGCAGTACTGAATCCTTCTGTGCAATAGTTTTTAGAGCCTTTGATTGCAAAGTTGCTTCCGCTTTTTTCTATTTTGTAGTGGATTTTATTTTTACCAAAATCAATTTTCCCGGTCTTTGCGCTTTTGTTGCCACTTCTAAAAGTGCCATCGCTATAGAATTGGTACATACGGTAGTAGTAATTTCCGCCAAAATAGTCTTTTGTCTCAGCTATAAATGTGCCGCTTAGAGAAGGAAATGCATTGGCGGCATTAGAAGCAGTGTTTTGACCGGTCGTAGCGGCGAAATAGCCGTCAGTCACTTTTTCAAAATACATGGCCCGCCCGGCGGATGTATAACAACCGCTCTTGAAGCGGGTGATGTTATTGTGTTCAGTTTCAGTTACGTATCCTTCGGTGCAAGATCCGCCGCTGCTGACAACGAAGTTGTTGCCTGTTTTCTTGACCCTGAAGCGCGTACGGTCATTATTCTTCAGAACTTTTCCGGAAGTGTTCTTGAGGGCTGTTGAATATGTGCCGTCGTCGTAGAAAAAGTAAAGGCGGAATTGTTTTTTACCACCGATGAAATCCGGCTCTTCTGAGAGAAATGTTCCGGTGATTGTCGGCAGTGACGTCCCGGCAGTGGCTGCCTGATTCGCATTGGAGCCATATTGCTGGTTTGCATACGGGTCATTTGCATACGGAGTGTTGGCATATGGAGTATTGCCGTGGCTGGGCGGCTGGTTGTTGTATGGGGTGTTGCCGGGGTTTACAGCCCCTGCTCCGAGTGGAAGGCCGCTTCCCTGATTACCCGCGTTCTGCTGCTGCGTTCCCGGATAGTACCATGTGTTCATGGACCTTCTGAGTTGGTTCCATGTCTGGCTATGGCCTTTCAGTGCAAATCCTTGAAAGACATAGTTTACGCCGTCGTATCGAGAGGCTACAAGATGTGAATCGAATTGGTTCCCGTCGCGTGTGTTACCGGAATAAGTACGGGTTACGGCGGGATATCCTGAAACATGGCCGGGAACTTCGGAAACAAAATTCTGGAAAGGCAGTCCGCGTTGGGTCATTTCCTTTGCCCACATATCGAGCAGGGCGCCTAGCGGGACTTCCTGCCCCGGTGCGGCGTATAATTCTATTGCCCCGTCCTGATTGGGGGAAATGCATTGTTTGATAAGGTCATTGCCCCTTGCCGCTCTGTTATCGTTCCATCCAGGCGGACATTGCAGGCCTTGCGACATGTCAGTAGCAAATGATAAGGTTGCGAAGTTTGTAAGTGCGAATATGGAGAGTAATAAGATTTTACTGATTCGGGACATTGTATGGCTCCTTATTTTTTTATGACATACTAACCCAATATAAATGATAATTCCATAAGCTATTGAATTTTGTATCCCATCAGTTATTTTGTATTGATATATATGAATTTGTTTTGAAATAAGTCTAAAAAGTACTTGCCAAGGCATACTGATTTAGATAAACACTTTTTCACCAAAGCGGAGAGGTGTCCGAGTCCGGCTTAAGGAGCACGCCTGGAAAGCGTGTTTAGGTAACACTAACGGAGGTTCAAATCCTCTCCTCTCCGCCAGATAACAATAAAGGCTTACGTCTGTAGACGTAAGCCTTTTTCTGTTTTAAGTATATTTCAAAGCAGAGAACTGCTGGTTCAGTCTAGGGCCGGGCTGTGTTTGGTTGGAACAGGACATTTTTTGAGATTTATGTTCAGAAATTGTTCCTTTTCATTGATAAAATTCTGAAAAATTATTAGATGGATAATTCTTTCATTTGAATATGCTTGCATGAAGTAAGCGAATTAAAAGAGATAAAGGTAGGATGGATGTCTGTAGTAGAGAAGAAAAAGAACACCAAAACTACTTTTTCGGTGTCTGAGCAAGCGGTTAATGATATCGGTTACATTGTCGACAATCATAACATGAACATTCAGGAAGTGCTTGATTATATCTGTGAGGAATTCAACTCCTATAATCAACCCGCTTTTGCCGATAAAAAGAATTTCCTGTCTTTGAGCATAGATGGGGCAAGGCTGTTTTCTGAGCCGAAAACACAGCGTAAATCATGGACGATATCCAGAAGGTCATTGGTTATTTTGAAGAAACTGACCAAAATAACAGGACTGTCTCGTAACGATCTGGTTGAAAGTGGAATCAGGACTTATAGAAGTTTTATGGATTTCAGCCATCCTGAAGTGCGCGAACAGCTGATCAAATACCGCAATCTCATGGAGCAGATTTCATCTGTTGAATTTTACGTTTTCAATAATTTCGGCATTCCATATTGCAATACAGTTTTCGAAAATGCCCCTCAGGACTTGTTGAAAGTCGGAAATTTTCAAGAAGCAGTCGAAGAACATTTCGAGAAAGTTGATGGGCTTTGCAGAAAGCTTATGGGTTAGATTTATACTTTCGCCGTGGCAGCCGTGCTGAATGTTTTTCAGCAGGTTCTGTCTGATTTATTTCAGTATTTATAAGCCCCTTGCAGTTTTTACTGTAGGGGCTTTTTGTCTTATTGCCGGGCAAAGTGCCATTAATTGACTTTCTTGCGTACAGGAATATGATAGTTCGGTTTTTATATCTATTAACAATGAGGAAAATATAATGATTTTACCCGGAATGGCTAAAGACGATGTGGTTTTGGTTAAAGCGGACGGAGATCGCATCGAAGGTCTGAAGGCTGTTGTTTCAATGCGCAGGATTGTAACTTTTCAGACAGAAAATGAAATAGAGCCTAAGGATGTTATGATCAAAGAGTGTGCCGACGGCGGGCAGGAGGCATATCTGGTTCTTGATCCGGTGTTCAACAGAGCTCAAGACGGCATTCCAGAACACTATCAGATTACAGTACGTAAAATTGATGTGCCAGAGTAGGCTGTATATTATTCAGATTTAAAATCCCCGTAGTTAGATAGCTGCGGGGATTTTTTTTGTTCAGGCTTTAAAAAAGAAAAAAGCCACTGATTGCTCAGTGGCTTTTCGGGGTTCCTTCTTGTGGTCGGGATGAGAGGATTTGAACCTCCGACCCCTTGAACCCCATTCAAGTGCGCTCCCAGGCTGCGCTACATCCCGACTCAAGTGAAGATGTGTCTATGTGTATTCTTCGGAACTGTCAACAATAAATTCAAATTATTGTTTTTATATGTATTGGTCGTCTGTTCAATTGTATGGCCAATAGTTCTATATGATGCTGTAATAAAATAAAAAAGTAACTCTTCTGTTGAAAAAATAAGTATTCAGGAATATTCTCCAATTAATACTCAGGAGGTTCACTTGCGTTATTTGGCCGTGCTTCTTTCAATATCACTGCACTTGCTCATAATTGTTTTTCTGGTCGATTTTGTGCCGCCGGATCAGGACATTTTTAGTCCGTTTGGCATCGAGCTTGTTTCACTGGAGAAGAGAATACCGGAAAAAAAAATTGAACACCGGGTTTCAGAAAACAAGAAGCAGAAAAAAATTAACCGGCCTGAGATCAATAAAGACGAGCCTGCCAATAAAGATATCCAGCATTCTCCGCTGAAGGGCTCAGTGAGAACTAAAGCGGAAAATCAGATATCAAATGAATCTGTAAAACCAGTTAGAGCAGATCAGCCCGAAAAAAGTGAGGTCTTAAATAAGAAAGCTGCCGGTAAATCTAAAAACTACCCCCATATTGAGATAGGGTCATCATCTAACGAAAATGCTGTGGTTTTGCGGCAGGGTAAGGGAATAACCGTTGGTAATTCCACAATGGTGCTGAAGCGCGGTTCTGAAGCGAGGTCCCTTTCTGCACTGGCTGCATATGAATTTCACGAAGATGATTTTCGCGGGCATTATGAAACATCAACCGGCCGCCAGATTGTAATAATCGATGGAAGAGCAGAGCACGGAAGATTGATCCTTTATGATCGCAAAAGTGGACTCATAAGGAAATTGCGAAAGTCGGAATTTGGCGATTTCATCTATACCTACGGTCCTGCTTTTGATGTTGATGAGCCGGTAAAGGGGTCGGTGGTTTTCCTGCCCGGAGATGAGCACTGGATTCACCGGTTTATGTGGATGCCGGAGGATGCCGCTGCTGAGTATCCGGTAAAAGGGCGCGTTGATTCCTTCGAGGCTGGCGAGTCCGTTAATGATTGTAACCTGTTTGTTCCGGCGGCAAAGGGAGTCTTCCCGGCTGTTGTTTTGATGCGCTATGGGTTGGACATCGATGCTGCCCGGTTTTCTGAAGTAGCCCGCCATCTTTGCGGCAAGGGTGTAGTGGTGCTGATTGTTCAGGGGGGCGGTTCAGAGGAACTTCGTACTGCTTATAAGCAGTTGCGCGCAAATCCCAAAGTTGATCCGCACAAGATAGGAGTCTGGGCCAGAGGGTACGGGGCAAAAAAAATACCCCGCATGGAGCTGCCCGCGGGGTTTTTTAAATTTGTTATTCTGACCATAGACCATCCTGAAGATGGTCTATATCCAGAAAGGGTTGCGTCTGTTCTTACTGACCGTCTACCGACTTTCATCGGTTTCCGGGGTGTCAGCAGTGACTGGAAGAGTGTGGTGCCGATAATGCTTTCCGGATTTCAGTCTGCCCCTCATCAAATCGTCATGATAGATGAACCCCCTTCCGGTGTGAAAGGAACGGGGACAGATCAAAAGTGGATCGATTGCTTGTCCGGCGATTTCGTCAGCAGTATTTCCGCCTGGCTTGATTCAAACTAGTCAGACGCATAGAGATTGCGGAATTAAAAACTGCTGTAGATTGAGTAAGAGATTGAGGTGCAGGACTTAGTCCTGTGGAACTTCCGTTTCAGAATCGGAAGAACTGCTTTTTTCCTGTTCATCCAGAGACTTTACCATGGCGGCAATATTCTTGCTTACAGAACGAAACTTTTGAGGGTTGTTCTTTTCAAGTTTTTTAAAAGCCTCTGAAGTTTCTTCTAAGATACTGTGCTTGTTCATAAAAACCTCCTATACGTTCTAGCCGTAGCTACTTTCGTTTTTGAGATTTTCCAGCCCGAATCAACAAAGTCATAATACACTATTTTTGACTGTTGTCCAGACTGTATTGTGGGTGGTTATCTGGTGAATCATTATTCACATGAATCATTAAAAAAATATCCTGATTTTGTAAGTGTATATTCGGTATCGGGTAGTATGTGATTTTTGTAACAATATTTATTTTTATGTTTATGCATCAAATTTTAATGCATTACTTCATTACAAAATTGAAAACTACTGAATTATATTGTTTGAACATGCAATGTAGATAAATTTACTTCGGTGTATTGGTAGCAAACTTAAAATTTGCATTTACCCGCTTGAGTTGAGGGGGTAATCAGTGAAAATCATTGTTTTATGTAGATAAGTTCTAAATTTTGTCGTATGCAACAAGTCAGGTGCAAATTGTAGTTCAACCGAAATCCTGATTGTGGACTTGATCATTTTTATGTATCAGTCGTTTTCACGAATTTAGACAAGCCAACACTGGAGGAAGAAATGAGTAATCCTAAAGAGTTTATCTTATATAGCGGCGGTGCTTCCGGCACTGAAAGCGAATTTGGTGTGAATGCTGAAAAGTATGGCCTGCAAGAAGTTAACTACAGTTTTGAAGGCCATCAGAACGCCCGTCAACGCGGTTTACGGGTTCTTACCGAGAAAGAACTTGAAAGCAAGGACGTCAGTCTTACTTATGTCTCCAAGCTCATGAACCGCAGCTTTACCCGTGCCCCTATTTTCCGCAAGGTTCTGCAGTCCATCTGCTGGCAGGTTAACAGCGGCCATGAAATTTTCATCATTGGTAACATCCTTGAAGACGGTACTGTTAAAGGTGGAACCGGTTGGGGTGCTGAGTTCGCAAAAATCTGCAACAAGCCTCTTTATGTCTTTTCTCAGGACAAAGAACAGTGGTTCTGCTGGGAAAAAGAAAAATGGGTTGAGTGCGACGCTCCTAAAATCACCCACAGGCATTTTACGGCCACCGGAACCCGTTTCCTTGAAGATTCCGGCAGAAAAGCTATTGAAAAACTTTTTGAAGACAGCTTTGAATAGTTTTTCAATCCTTATAATACTTCCTTTAGCCCCGTCTCATTGTGAGGCGGGGTTATTATTTTGTACTTGACTAAGGAACCTTTTTTTAAGTAGAAAAATTTATCTTAATTCTCAGGGCGGGGTGTAATTCCCCACCGGCGGTGATTTTTCATTTTATGAAAACAGCCCGCGAGCGCCTCTTCCAATCGGTGGAAAAGGGTCAGCAGATCCGGTGAAACTCCGGAGCCGACGGTTATAGTCCGGATGAAAGAGAATGAGACAGTCATCCCGCAGGTGGTCTTCCCTACACTTGCGTGCTGTTCCTTTGCGGACAGCTGTCTATTCTATCGCCCTGATTCTGGTAACGATTATATGGAGATTTACCATGAATCAGAATTTATTAGCCCAATACGGAAACCCTGTTGAGAGGGTGGAGAAAGGTCTTCAGGCTCTGCGTGAAGGTCGTGGCATTCTTGTGACTGATAACGAAAGTCGCGAGAATGAAGGCGACCTGATTTTTTCTGCAGAAATGCTCAGTGATGAGCAGATGGCTATGATGATCCGCGAATGCAGCGGAATTGTCTGCCTTTGCCTGACTGAGGAAAAGATTGAACAGCTGGACCTGCCCATGATGGTGGAGACCAATTCCAGCCGCTACCAGACCGGGTTCACCGTCACAATCGAAGCGGCTGAAGGTGTGACCACCGGAGTTTCCGCTGCTGACCGCGTCACTACGGTAAAGGCCGCAATTGCGGACGGGGCCAGGCCGACAGACCTGCATAAGCCCGGCCATGTTTTTCCCCTGCGCGCAAAGGCAGGCGGAGTTCTTGAGCGCGAAGGGCACACAGAAGCTACCGTGGATATGATGACCTTGGCCGGCTTGAATCCCTGCGGAGTTCTTTGTGAACTGACTAATGCGGACGGAACGATGGCAAGGCTGCCGGAGATTGTCGAATTCGGACAGAAGCACGACATGCCGGTCCTTACTGTGGATGACATAATTAATTATAGAATTCAGCTTGCAAAAAAAGCATCGTAATGTATAATTAAGTCAAGCATTTTTCATGTATTGACATTTTAGCTACTGATTCAAACCGGCAACTTGGATCAACACCGACATTTAATGGAAGAGTCCGTCATCACGGTTGATGGCGGACTCTTTCTTTCTAGTGGCTAGGACTATTTTTCATAGATACAGCCGATGCAGCAGAGAAAGGTGGCTTCCTCGGTGTCGCTGATGTTGCGCATTCCGTGCGGTTCCATGCATTCGGAGAAAACAAAGTCCCCGGGGCCGCAGATTTTGCTTTCGGTTACTTCATCGGTATCGGGGTCGTAGACAAAACATTCAAACTGGCCTTTCTCAACATAGACAGTTTGGAGATAAAAATGGTTGTGAGCCGGAATTTCTCCGCCGGGTTCAACGGTGAAGTGGCGTAGGCCGTATTCTGGTTGGCCGTTTTCATCCTGACCGGACTTGGAGAGCCAGCGTATAGTCACTCCCTTTACTTCGTGACTTTCACCCTTGTAGCCGATCTGTTGAACTTTTATGCCTTCAACATCTTTAACATTTTTAGCTTCCATATCATTCTCCCGGATTAGGATTTGTATTTGCGGTTGAGTCGGTACGTTTAAGCTGTCCAGAAAAAGCAGGTTTGCTAGTTATCTAAAATTAGTAGCAAGTCGCAGCCTTGTGTTTCCAAACAGTATGAGGAAGAGGGAAAGTGACTTTCCCACCTGGCGCATCCTATTCCTGAAGTTGAACGCGGTATTTAGGCATGAACACATTTATGTATCATCAACCACTTCAAAATTCATCGTACTGAAATCTCAACAGGAACATCCTCCACAGACTGGGCTTCTAGATGAGTTCTTGCCTTCTGTGGAATAACCATCTTTTTTCCACCAATCCAGCCCGCCAATCAGTTCTTTAACTCTGAATCCCAAGCGCGCCAATTTATATGCGCCTTTGGTAGATGCATTACATCCTATTCCATCGCAGTAAGAAACGTACAGGCTTTCAGGACAAAGATCTTGCACTCTTTTTTTATTCATTTCAAGATGTGGCAAGCTTAGGGCACCGGGAATGTGCTCATTTTCGTAAGCCGTTCCTGAACGAGCATCTATGACTATGATGCTCTCTTTACTTTGCAGTAAGGCATAAAGATCTGCTGAATCAATTTCATATTCTAGCTTCGCTTCGTAAAAACTTATTTGCTGATTCATTTTATCCTCCATAGTTATAATTTATTTGTAGTCTTGATTTCATTTACAACATAGCAGCATGCACAAATAATTGAAAATTACATTAATACATAACTATCATACCAAATATTCATTATGGAAACTGGCCGACTAATGTCAGTTTTAGTAAGGAGGTTATATGGAGATCAGATATCTTCGGTTGATCAAGGCTATTGTTGAAGAAGGGGGGATAACCAAAGCTACGTCACGGCTGCATCTAACGCAGTCGGCATTGAGCCGTCAGTTGCAGGAAGCTGAATCCCAGCTGGGAGCCAAAATCTTTTTCAGGGTGAACAAGAAATTAATTCCGACCGAAGCTGGAAAAAAACTGTTGCAATTAGCGGATGAGATACTTGATAAAATAGAGCGTACTGAGCAACAGATCAAAGCAATGGCCATTGGAGAAACAGGTGAGATTCGTATAAGCACTGAATGTTACACAAGTTATCACTGGCTTCCGGCAACAATGCGTAAATTTCAACGACTCTATCCGAATGTCAAAACGCGGATAGTCATGGAAGCAACTCATAATCCGATAGAAAAACTTTTGGATGGAGAACTGGATTTGGCCATAACCAGTGATCCGATTGAAGACAAACACATCAGGTACATAAAGTTGTTCAAAGATGAAATGTTTGCGCTGATACCATCAGGACACAAGTTTTCCGGGAAAAAATTTCTGAACGCACATGATTTTTCCGATCAGAATCTGATTATCCATTCCCTGCCCATGGACACCGTTTCTATCCACAAGTATATACTTGAGCCAGCGGGGGTGACACCCGCAGAAATCACAATACTTCCATTGACAGAGGCCACAGTAGAAATGGTCCGTGCTGAGATGGGGATCACGGTTATGGCCGGCTGGGCTATGGCTCCATATCTAAAATCAGCTGAACTGAAAAAGATACGCATAACTCCTAAGGGTCTGATAAGGGATAACTATGCGGCAATGCTCATTGAAAACGAATTACCGGAATATTTCGAATATTTTATAGACTTTCTGCGTACCGCTATTCAAGAACATGGTTAATGGCTTTCCTGATAATCTCAGTAAGATTAAAACTAAAAATTAAATGCTATTAGTGTAGAATCCATTTTACCAGCTATCAAAATTTCTAGTAAACCGCTGCCGTGGAATATCTAATACAATTCGGAGAAGTGAAGATTTTGAGGTAAAAAGACTACATTATTTTGGTTGTTTGTTATCTTATTTCAGTTTGTTATGTTTTTTTTGGGTCGGCTGGTTAAGCAGAAACAGGGACTGATATAAAGTGAGATGTTTGCATTCGTGGTGCTCAGAAGAGTGCAAGTGGGCCGCTTTTTAAAGAATTTTCAAAATAATTTCTATTTTTTAGTGATAATGCTTGACAATTTTGACCGGAGTAAATAGGTATTTCTCCTCGTCGCAACGACGATTTTTTTGACAGAGAGGCCGGATGGCGGGTGCGCTGTGAACCCCGTCAGGTCCGAAAGGAAGCAGCGGTAACGGTTTATCCCGGGTGTCCGGTCTCGCTGAAAGAAGGGTGTGTTCTTAATGAACACACCCTTTTTTATTTTTGTTGCATATTTACAAGCAAGGTTGCTTTCCTACCGGAAACAGTGCAAGATTTTGCGCGCTTTTAAGGTTGTCCTGCGGGACGTAGTATCAACGTCAAATCAGGTAATTCCAATGAAATTTGGGAAAGCGGCCGGATTTCTGGTCAAATGTTTATTAATATGTGCTCTTTCCGGGGGGCTGGCAGTCGTTTTTAACTCTGCACGGCCGAATCCGTATACATTTGCGGAGCTGAGCCATCCCCAGCCGCCGGAAATTATGGAAATAGCAACTGCTGATCTGGTTCAGGATTATTCCGCTGAGAAATTTTCTTTTGTAGATGCCCGTTCCGCCATGGAATTTGAAATGGGCCATGTGCCCGGAGCCGTGAATATCCCTATTGATAAGGAAGGCGCGGAGCTGGCTGATTTGGCTGCAAAGGTCGATTCCGACCGTAAGGTTATTGTTTACTGCGACGGGCTTGCCTGCGGGAAAAGCATGATCGTAGCCAAGAAACTACGTGGATTAGGGTTTAAAGATATTTCCATATATACTGATGGAATAGACGGCTGGATCGGAGCCGGAATGGACTTGGAGGCAAACTGATGGATATCAGATCTTTCCCCCGTATTTGTCTTGGGATTGTTTTTATTTTGGCTAGCGTGGATAAAATTGCTGATCCACTTGGCTTTGCCGAGATCATCAAAAACTATCAGCTGTTGCCTGCAATGATGATCGGACCCGTAGCCTTTTTTCTCCCGTGGCTGGAGTTCGTATGCGGGGCCATGCTGGTCTGCGGTGTTTTTGTTGATGCTGCGGCAGCCATCCTTACGGCCATGCTGCTGGTTTTTATTGCAGCTCTTTCAGCGAACCTTTACCGGGGTATAGATATCGCCTGCGGCTGTTTTTCAACAGACGTATCAAGCGTATCGGATATGCAGGTTACAATTGCCCGTGATGTGGTGCTGCTTATTGCTGCCGGACTGGCCTTGAAGTTCAGGAAATCTGAAATAGTTTAGTTTTCGCCTGCGTTGGCTGGCATATACAAATCGACTGTAAATATTGGAGTGAATATGCTTAATTTCATGGAGGCTTCAACCTCCGCTGCAAAAGTTTTCTTAAATTGGCAGACTTACGGTGCTTTTGCTGAGTTTTTGGCTATCAGCCTGATCCCGATGCTTATTTTTTGGGCGATGTACAGAACCGAGGGTAATTTCGGAGAGAAGCAGCTTGCTTTTTCTTCTATGGTCATGTCCCTTATGAAAACATTGGCTATCTATGTTTTTATGCTGACTCTTTCTCCCGTCATTCTCGGTGTTTCTGATAGTGCTAACTGGCTCGCTCCGTGGGTGCTGGTTAACGAAATCCCTATTTTCGCGGCACAGAGTTTCGGCATACTGATGTTGTTCAGTATCTTTGCGTTTTTCATCCCCATGCTCGCAGAGATGAGCACATTCCGTTTCCTGATTATGGGAACCATCGCATTGGGCGCATCTCTGGCTCTCAATGATCCTGCAAATCCGCAGGCCGCAATTTTCGGCCAGCATCTTGTTCCCGATGTATGGTTCTGCGTATTTATTATAGCCCTGACTTTTGTACTGAACCTTGTCGGCTGCATGTTCTCATGGAAAATGACTACAATGCTTAAGCTGGATGGTTCTGTGGGTGGGCTTATGCTGATGTATGCTATTGCTGCTATCGTTGGCTTTATCCCTGTCCTGATCTACGGTGCGTGGATCGGAGCACATATGTAAGGAATCAGAACATCTGATAGTTCTTACTGATTCGTGTATGAAAAAACTCCCGGTTTGATTCAAACCGGGAGTTTTTTATTGAGCTACTGAGTAGTATTGATCTTGTCTTAAGGTTTCAGCAATAAATAACTGTTGTTCCATCTTTCCTGTTTTCTATAGACTATTTCATAGTTGACTTATAGTTATTACCTATATACGTATTCTTGAGTTGGTATATTTTATTTCAATTAAAGAAGGATGTTATGATGAAGTTGTTTAGAAAATCGCTAATCTTAGCAGTCGCAATGGTGGCTTTTATTTGCGGTGGAGCGAGTGCACAAGTTTCTTTTAATGCTCAGGGGAAAGTACTTGTTCCCGGTGTTATGTCTCAGTATACTAATACTTACAGCTATTTTAACTCGTACTTACTCTTGTCAAATATAACTAATCAGGATGTACATGTTAAAGTGACTTATTATGGGCACGATGGTCAGGACGTAACTTCTTTAGGTGTGTTGTCCACTGGCAGTTATTCAACGGGGGGGGGCGTTGTGGATTCCAGCTCGAATGGTGAATTTACAATCCCAGCATATAGTACACGAAATTTTGCAATACAAAATAGGCCAAATCAGCATTGCGTTCTGGGTCATGCTACAATTGCATGGAATTCCGACGATCCTAAAATGACAAGGGCTCTTATTGGTATTGTAAGGTATAATAGTAAAAATGGTAACTCTTCCGCTGCGTTGGGTGGGGCATTCCCAATTAACAATGGCCAGCCTTGGTAGATATTAATGATAATGATTTAAAACTCCCGGTTTGATTCAAGCCGGGAGTTTTTTGCTTTAACAGTGCATAATTTTGGAGAAAGATAGTCCCTTTTTATTACCCCTTGCGTGGTAGAACCGTCCCATAGCGCCAGTAGAAGACCGCAAAGCCGACAAGCGGGACAATGATGTCGGTCCAAAATACCGATCCTGCATTGCCCGGCGCAAAGTTTCCGGCGGTAATCATCTGGTATACATGTCCGCAGGCGGCTCCCCAGAGAAACATGGCCGGTGCTGTAATGGCTGCGAATCTGATTCCTTGCCCACCGCGATAGGCGAATAAGCCGACAACTCCGAATCCGAGGCTTGCGTAGCCAACTTCCGCCTGAAACGGGCTGTTCGGCCAGCCAATAAATTTTGCGAGCATTTCACCGTAGAAGACATGCCCTATAAAGTTATAAATCAGGTAAATGCCCATCACGATAAAGCAGAACCAGCCCAGAAAATGTTCCGCAACATCATGGGTCTGCCTTGGTTTTGGCATTCGGATCACAGCCACAGTGGAGACCAGTAGCCAGATCAGGCAGCAGAATACAGTGAAGTTTGAAAGAATCAATGCAATCAGTTCTCCAATCATACTTTCTCCGGTCTGCTAGAGTTGTGGGGAGTATGCTACCGTCATCTATACTCAGGTAGGGATACCCATTTTTAACAGATAAATAAGTCTGTAGCCAGCTCTCTTTAAAGGCCAGCGTAAGCAGTATAAAATAAGGAGAAAGGTCTTGCTCCTCACGGAAAATTAATTATATTAATCCTGTTGATTAAAGATGCCATGCATTTTGATAGGAGAACTCATATGAAAATTAAATCTATCCTTGTTTCAGGAACCATTCTGGGTACACTTCTCTGCGCACCGTCCGCGTGGGCATCAGGCTGGCAGGCAGTAACAATCATTCCGCCGGTTGCCGGAGCAGCCAAAATGGCACTTGACCAGCCCAAGAAGGCCGAAGCTCTAAAAAAGGCTCAGCAGGCAGCCAAGGCACAACAAGCCGCTCAAGCTCAGCAGGCAGCCAATGCACAACAGGCTGCTCAAGCTCAGCAGTCAGCAGACGCCAGCGAAGAAATTGCAGTCATGCCTGTTGCAGAGTTGCCTGCAAAGATCGCAACCTTTACCAAGGCGATTGGCAAGAACCCCAAAGACGCACAGGCATACGCAAACCGCGCAAAAGCCTACAAAAGACTTGGCTTCGCCGCTTCCGCAAAAGCGGATGAAGAAAAGGCCCGCAGTCTGGGGCTTGAATAGTATTACTTAAGTTTATTCTTTAATGGAAAAGGCTTGGATTGTTTACGCAGTTCAGGCCTTTTTGGGTTTTTAAATATAGCTCATTATGAATCAGCTTTACAGTTGCTATTCAGTATCGGCCCAACCATGTCTATTCTGTGCTTTTTTTCACTTCTCAAATAATTACAAATAATTATTGACTCGTTTTCAATTCTCATCGATAAAGGTCAGCTTTTGGAAAAGTAATGTCCTTGTCTCAACTCAGGCCATGTTCCCGGGCTTAAAGTCTTAGATATCCGAAATCATCATATGTTGCACATATAGCTGCCCGAAAGGGTGGGGTATTCCAGTAAGGCCGCGGCTGCGGTCTTTCTTTTTGTTTTTAATCTCTAGTATTTGTATTAAAAGGATTATTCGTGAATTCAAACAATTCAATTGTTGCTCCCTCAAATGGAAGCGTCAGAGCCGATATTTTTTCCGGGCTGACCGTTGCTCTTGCTCTTGTGCCGGAAGCTGTAGCATTTTCCTTTGTGGCTGGTGTCCCGCCTATGGTCGGGCTTTACGGTGCTTTCCTCATGTGTTTTATCACCGCAGTGCTTGGAGGCAGACCGGGGATGATCTCCGGCGCAACCGGGGCTATGGCTGTGGTTATGGTTAATCTGGTGATGGAAGGCAACGCGCTGGGCGCTCCCGGGTCTAATACCGGATTGCAGTACTTGTTCGTTACTTTATTGATGGTCGGTGTTTTTCAACTGTTGGCCGGATTTTTTCGTCTCGGAAAATTTATTCGCATGGTTCCCAGATCTGTCATGATGGGTTTTGTTAACGGACTGGCTATAGTTATTTTTCTCTCCCAGTTGAATATGTTTAAATCCCAAGGTGCATGGCTGCATGGCGAATCTTTATGGATTATGGCCGGGCTTGTGGCTCTGACTATGACAATCCTGACCATTGTCCCGAAGCTGCATGCAAAAGCTCCGGGAGCGCTCATAGCAATTATTTCGGTCTCTATTTTTGTTGTTGCCATGAATATTGATACCCAGACTGTGCTTTCCTTCATTCAATCCAATGGCGGAACCGGCATTAAAGGCGGACTTCCATCCTTTGCAATTCCGAATGTGCCGCTGAAGTGGGAAACATTGACTTTCATCACTCCCTACGCTTTGATTCTAGCTGCCATCGGACTGATTGAAAGCCTTATGACTTTGTCACTGGTTGATGAACTGACCGAAACACGCGGTAGCGGTAACCGTGAATGTCTGGCTCAGGGAATTGGTAATTTTGTGAATGGATTATTCGGCGGCATGGGCGGTTGTGCCATGATCGGCCAGAGCATGATCAACATTTCTTCCGGTGGGCGCGGGCGGCTCTCAGGTCTTGTTGCTGCCGGAGCCTTGCTGTTTTTTATCTTGTTTACTTCAAGCTATATTGAGCGGATCCCCATTGCCGCTCTTGTCGGCGTTATGTTTATTGTGGTTATTAAGACTTTTGCCTGGAGTACTTTCAACATCATGAACAAGGTCCCCAAATGGGATGTACTTGTTATCCTTCTGGTAACGGTTTTGACTGTTAAATATGACCTTGCTATTGCGGTGATCTGCGGTGTTGTGATTTCCACACTGATATTTGCCTGGGAAAACGCTCTGCGAATCCGCGCCCGCAAGATTGTGGATGAGCAGGGGATTAAGCATTATCAGATATACGGCCCGTTGTTTTTTGCTTCCACGACGCTTTTTCTCAGTAAATTTGATATAAAAAGTGATCCTGATAAAGTTCTTATTGATTTTAAGGACTCCCGAATTATGGATCAGTCCGCTATCGAAGCAATAAACAAAATCGCTTCGATGTATGAGCGTGCAGGTAAGAAAATATATCTGGTTCATCTGAGTCAGGACTGTGTCCGCTTAATCAAGCGGGCGGAAAAGATATGCGTCGTAAACATTCTTGAAGATCCAAGCTATTTTGTTGGCATTGACAATTATTGTCAATATATTGAAAATCTTGAATTCGAAGCGTTATAGAAAGATCTTTGGAGCGATGAATGAGGAGGGGCAGCATATTTTGTGTTGCTCCTTTTTTTGATATTTTACTGCTTGGTTTAAGATTCCGGATACGCTGGATAACATTATTTTATAAGTTCTTATTCACTGCAATGCCGATAAGTTACTTGTTTTAGCGGGCCTTAAATAGTAAGCATTTTTGACCATGCTTCCATGAAGCGGTTTGGTTGATTTTTGCAAATGAGGAGAGAATATGCACTGGACTAATTCCATTGGTATCCGCTGCAAGCTGATTACTGTTTTTGTTCTGATTAAGGTTTTACCCCTGATTGTTTTGGCTTGGGTTGCATGGAATGGAATAGTTGTTCTGGGCAAGTCCGTGGAGGACAAAGTTGCCGATTTATCGAAAGATACGAGCGAAATTGTCGGTTCAATCGGCGATACTGCCGTGGAAAGTTCAATCCGTGCTCTGGATATTAAGTCACGCGAAGCCATCGAACGTTTAACAACTGATACAGCCCGGAGCCTCGCATCCTTTCTTTATGAGCGGGACAGCAATATCCGTTTAGCTGCCGAGCTTAAACCCACCGAAGAAAATTACCGTAAATTCTTAAAGACGTTCTCGCGTGCTGTGACTGAATCTATTCCGTGGCGGTTAAACTCAGCCGGTGATAAATGGGTCCCTTCTAAGTCCATTTCTGAAAACAAATCTGACGTAACGGCCCGCAATCCCGACAATGTTAAAGATTTTCATTCACGGCTTCCTGAAGAAGGCGGTGTAAGTGTAGAACGTCCGTTGTATCTGGAAATGACTTTTGTCGATCTTGACGGACATGAGCTGGTAAAAGTCGGTACAACGGATATTTTGGATAAAGAAAAAAAAGATATTTCTGATAAAGCAAACACCTATTGCAAGGCTGAGGGGTATTTTCCTGAACTTAAGCTATTGAAGCCGGGTGAAATATATGTTTCCGAAGTGATCGGACCTTATATTGGAAGTCCGATCATAGGGGCCTACACAAAGGCTTCGGCCAAGAAAAAAGGTATCCCGTTTGAACCCGAAAAAGCCGCGTACGCCGGTAAGGAAAATCCGGTCGGAAAACGATTTCAGGGGTTGGTGCGCTGGGCTACACCTGTGCTGCGCGACGGCAGAATTATCGGTTATGTTACTCTTGCCCTTGATCACACCCATATCATGGAATATTCGGATCACATCATACCGACCGCCGAACGTTATTCAGCCATATCTGACGCATCTACGGGCAACTATGCCTTTATCTGGGATTATAAAGACCGCAATATATCACACCCCCGGGATTACTTCATCACCGGGTATGACCCGGAGACAGGTCTGCCTGCAGTCCCCTGGCTTTCAGCTGAAATGTATGAAGATTTTATTAAAGATGGCGTAGATATTGCCAAGTGGGAAGAGACCGCACCGGTTCTTAAAGATCAGTCGCTGAACAAACATCCGGCGCAGGAACTGACTGATGCCGGTCTGTTGGGGCTGGACTGTCGTTATTTGAATTTTGCGCCCCAGTGTGACGGCTGGAACAACCTGACCAAAGACGGTGGGTCCGGTTCATTTGTCATTCTTTGGAGCGGACTCTGGAAGCTGACTACTGCTGCGGCAATCCCTTATCACACCGGCAGGTACTCCGGCCCGCGGGGGTTCGGCTTTGTTACTATCGGCGCCAATGTGCATGAATTTCATAAGGCCGCAACTGCGACAGGAAAGAAAATCGGCAACATGGCTGATGTTTTTCAGCAGACACTTAACAAAAAGAATGAAGAAACTCAGGAGCTTTTACGCCGTACCCAGGCTGAAACTTCACGCGAAATCACGCTTTCCACCCTTCTCATGGTGATAGCGGTTATTTTGGTTGCCATTTGGATAGCATCCACGCTGACTAAGAAGATAACCGGGATGATCTCCGATATCCGAAAGTTTCAGGAAGGAAACATGGATCAGCGGATCAAGGTAGAGTCCGGTGATGAACTTGGGCAGTTGGCGCAGGCTTTTAATGAAATGTCGGATGGACTCCAGAATCTGGTTATGGATCTGCGCCGGGCAGAAGAAAAGTACCGCGGTTTTTTTGAAAATGCGACTGAAGGAATTTTCCGCAGTACCCGGAGTGGACGGCTTGTCAGCGCTAACCCGGCTTTTGCCAGGATAACCGGATTTCATTCTGTCGAAGAGACTTTGCATGGTCTTCAGGATATTGCCACGGATCTTTTTGTTGATCCAAAACGTCGGGAAGAAATGCTTCGGCAATTGGACGCGTATGGCCATATTCAAGGCTTTGAATATGAAGCAAAATTACCCTCCGGTGAAATCAGGCAGTTTGCCAATTATTGCCGTTTAGTCACAGACGGGAAGGGCGTTTTCGTTGAAGGCATGGTTACTGATGTTTCCCAGCGTAAGTTGATGGAGCAAGTTGAGATTGAAAAGGAGACAGCGATTGAAGCCAACAAGGCTAAGTCGGTTTTTCTGGCTAATATGAGTCATGAGATTCGCACTCCCCTGAATGCTATTCTTGGTGTTACCGATTTGCTTCATGACTCGGGGCTGAATGACGAACAGAAGGAGTACGTTGATATCTTCAAAACCTCTGGTGAAGGGTTGCTGCGGTTGATTAATGAAATTTTGGATTTTTCCAAGATTGAAGCCGGGCAAATGGAGATAGATAATTACAATTTTAATTTGCTTGGACTTCTGGAAGAGGTCAGGGCGGTTATGAGTGTCTCTGCCGGGGCGGCAGGTCTTGAGTTCGTCATGGCTGTTGGTGAAAATGTCCCGCAGTGGGTCAATGGTGATTCGTATAGGGTCAGGCAGGTTTTGCTGAATCTTTTAGGTAATGCTGTCAAATTCACTGATACCGGCTCTGTTCTGCTGAGGGTTGAGGCTCATATCGCGGAAAAGGATACAGTAGAAGTTTTATTTAGGGTTGAAGATACAGGAGTTGGAATCGAAGAAGATAAAATTGAAGCAATTTTTGATAGTTTTGCACAAGCTGATTCTTCAACTACCCGCAGATACGGCGGGACTGGTTTGGGGCTGCCTATTTCCAGACGTTTGGCTGAATTAATGGGGGGAGGCATTGAAATTTCATCACGAAAAGGAGTGGGGACATCTGTTTTATTCCGTCTTCCCTTTGTCGTCGTGCACGAGTTGGATCAGGGTGCTGTTGAACCGGAGACACTTCCGGATTCTAATCGCCGTAAAGCAAAAAAAATTCTGGTAGTTGAGGATTCGGAAAGCAACCGAAGACTGATTGAATTTTATCTTAAGGACAGCAGGCATAATCTGGTTATGGCTGAAAACGGGCTGGAAGGATTTGAGATTTATAAATCATCACCTGATTTCGATATTATTTTTATGGATATGCAGATGCCTGTCATGGATGGTCTGGAAGCGACCAGAAATATACGTGAATTTGAATCTGAAAATAGTCTGCCGGCAGTAGAAATTGTGGCCCTGACCGCAAATGCCTTTGAAGATGATAAAAAAGCCTCTTTTAATGCCGGATGTACTACATTTATGGCTAAGCCCATCAAAAAGAAACAGTTAATTGATTATATCGGTTAGCGGAATATCTGGTGCGCGCGGATGATATTGCATTGTCTCCGGATGAAGACCTTTCGGCTCTTTGTTATCTGGCGATTGAAGCTTCCGGCTGATCCAAATTGATCTTTAGTGTGTGTTGCATTTGCAACATGCAATTCAAGTGTATTGTGCTATGGCATATATGCGGAGAAAGGCATTGTCCTGCGTATGTTGCTTTCAGAGCTGCCCGCCTAGGGATTGGCCCTAAGGGGCTAAAAATATCACGATTATCAAGGATGGAGAGGTCATGAGTTCAGATGAAAGAAAGCCTACACTGCTGTGGGCATTTCTCACCTTTGTAATTCCGGTCATAATTATTCTGGTCGGCACGGTTGTGGTCGGCGTTCGGCCTCCTGTTCTGCCCCTTCTGGTTGCAGTTGCCGTAGCTGGCGGTATGTGTCTGAAAATCGGATATAAATGGGATGAACTTCAAGAAGGCATGCTTTCTGCTGTAGGCCGCATTCAGCTCGCAGTCGCCATCCTCATGCTGGTTGGTATGATTATCGCTTCATGGATGGCTTCAGGCACTATCCCGGCAATTATTTACTGGGGACTCAAGCTTATAGCACCGGAACACTTTCTTATTTCTACCTTCATTCTTTGCGCAGTGGCTTCGCTGGCAACAGGCACTTCTTTCGGTACAATGGGAACCATCGGTGTTGCACTGCTGGGAGTCGGCAGCGCGATGGGTTTCAATCCTGCATGGACTGTCGGTGCAATTGTTTCCGGAGCTTACTTCGGCGATAAAATGTCTCCTGTTTCCGATTCTACCAACATTACGGCTACCGTTTGCGGGGTGCCGCTTTTCACGCATATCTCATCCATGCTTTGGACAACTGTTCCGGCAGCTCTGCTCTCCATAGCAGGCTATGCCATACTAGGGTCCATGCATACCGGAGATGTGGGGAGCGTGGCCAATATTGCCTCTATTCTGGCAAACTTGGAAAAATCATTCAGCCTTTCCCCTGTGGCCTTTCTGCCGCCGGTACTCATGATTGTATTGGCTTACAGAAGGATGCCGGTACTGCCTGTAATGTTGATCTGTATTGTCAGTGCCGTGGCTATCGCCATGTTTGAAGGTGCAACTCTCAGCGAACTGGCCAAGCAGTTGACCACCGGTTACAAAGCCGCAACCGGGTCCCCTGAGCTGAACAAACTTCTTTCGCGCGGCGGACTCATTTCCATTATGGTTACTATTCTGCTGCTCATTAGCGGTATGGCTTTCGGTGGAATCCTTGAAAAAGCGCGTGTGCTTGAAGTCCTGCTCGATGCCATGTTGCGCGGTGCTTCTTCTGCTACATCACTGGTTGGAGCAACTCTTGGCTCTGCATATATTATCCTGCTTGGAACTGGCAGCCAGATTCTGGCGATTGTTGTTTCCGGGCAGGCCTTTGGTGATGCATACAAGAAATCCGGCATCGCTCCACAGGTTCTTTCTCGAACCTGCGAAGATGCAGGGACTCTGGGGTGTCCTCTTGTGCCGTGGTCGGTCCATGCTTTCTACATTCTCGGAGTTCTGGGCGTAAGCGCTTATGATTTTGTGCCTTATGCTTTCTTCAATCTCATTATTCCATTTATATCAATTCTTTGTGCGGTTACCGGATTCGGCATTATGAAGACCGACGGTTCACACGTACGTTCCTTGAAAAAAAACAAGAGCCAAGCTGCCGCATAAATGGAAAAGGTTTAGCTATGTCTAATAAAAAAATAGAAAATGTTCTGTTCATCATGCTGGATACCTTGCAGTTCAACTATCTGGGCTGTTACGGAAATACTGAAGTAAAAACCCCAAATCTTGATAAGTTTGCCGAAGAAGGATTTCTGTTCGAGAATGCTTACAGTGAAGGGCTTCCCACGATTCCTGTGCGACGCGCTTTGCTTACCGGGCGCTACACACTGCCTTACAGCGGCTGGCGTCCACTGACTACCGAAGATACTTCCATAACTGACGTGCTTTGGTGCTGTGAAGTGCAGACCGCGCTGGTTTACGATACTCCACCCATGCGTCTTCCTAAATATGGTTATTCCCGTGGATTCGACTATGTCCGTTTCTGCAACGGTCACGAGTTGGATCACGAAACTTTCAGTAATGTGCCGCTCAAAGAAGAATTCAAGGGTGAGGACTACCTTTCCCCGGCATGGCTGAAAAAGGATGAAAACGGCGAATACGATGATTCCAGCAAATCTTTGATCCGTGAGGCTGAGTGTTACTTAAGGCAGCGTCAGAACTGGAACTCCGATGCTGATAATTACGCATCAGTCGTTATCAGTGAAGCCGACAGCTGGCTCAAAGAAAAACGTGATCCCAACCGTCCGTTCTTCCTCTGGCTTGATTCTTTTGATCCTCATGAACCTTGGGATCCGCCGTCTATATGGGAGAACAAACCCTGTCCGTATAATCCTGATTATGAAGGCAATCCTTTGCTGCTGGCTCCTTGGACCGAAGTCGAAGGTGTTATGACAGAAGATGAATGCGAGCATATTCGTGCTTTGTATGCCGAAAAAATTACTCTCGTGGATAAGTGGCTCGGCAAGTTGTTTGATTCCCTGAAGGAACAAGGTTTATGGGATAATACCATGGTTGTTGTGACCTCTGACCATGGCCAGCCCATGGGCAACGGCAAGCACGGTCACGGTATCATGCGTAAATGCCGTCCCTGGCCCTACGAGGAATTGGTTCATGTGCCGCTGATGATCCACGCTCCCGGTCTGGAAGGCGGAAAGCGCATTGAATCTTTTGTTCAGAACGTGGATATCACCGCCACTGTCCTTGACGGTCTTGGTCTGGGAGTAGACGCTGTTGATGAAACCGGGCACGAAGGTATTGCCACTTACGACGCGGATGATATGCACGGCATAAGCCTGCTTCCGGTTATGCGCGGTGAAACAGATACTGTCCGAGATTTCGCCATTGCAGGCTATTACGGCATGTCATGGTCCATTATTGATCATGACTACAGCTATATTCACTGGTTGCAGAAAGAGATCGACACCGATTCCATGAACAAGGTATTCTACGACGGTTCCGGTTCCGGCGGTAATGCTGGAGAGAACTCCGCGAAGTTGGAAATGAAGGAAGAAATGTGGACCTGTGTTCCGGGAGCCGAAGTCTCCGTCCCCCAGTCTGATGAACTTTATGATCGTCGCAAGGACCAGTTCCAATTGAATAATATTATAGAGTCCAACCCGAAGAAAGCCAAGGAACTGCTCCAGAAGTTAAAGCTTTACATCGGGGAGCTCCGGGTTACTTAATCCATTTATGATCCCCCGTATTGAAGGATGAACAAGAAGATGCCGGCGCAGATTGATGAATTCTGGCGTATAAAAGTCAACAGTGATGCTTGGAACAAGGTTCTCCATCTTGGAGTACGTCAGGAGTTCAAGCAGGGCGAAACAATCGTTCATGCGGGGGAGAAGGTAACCGAACTGCGCTACATAGAGTCCGGTACAGTGTGTTTGAAACGTACTTCAATGGAAGGTAATGAAAAGATCATAATGTGCGTTGATAAAAATTCGCTCTTCAGTGAAGTAGCGTTCTTTACCGGAGAAGAAATGCACAGCACTTTTTGTTGCCAAAAGAACGCAGTTATTTATGCCTTTTCCAAGGATACCGTAGACGATATGCTGGACCGTCATCCTTACATTGCTAAGGATATCTTACGGACTCTGTCCTTGAAAGTGAGTGTTTTGAGCAACCAGCTGGCGTCGCTGGGGCTGGACCGTATGGAGCAGCGGGTAGCTAAATTCATCCTGCTGCGTTATAGCTCTGAGCCGCTTGCTTCCAAAATAATATCGTTGGGCTGCCTGAAAATGAAGGATATTGCCTCTATTCTTGGTGTCCATCGAGCCTCACTCTACAAAACGCTCAAGACCATGGAAAAAGCAGGATTGATCGAGTTATTGGGTGAAAACAGGATGCTCATTCACGACATTGAAGGGCTTACCGAACTTGCCCAGCACTAACAAATCAAATTAGTAGAGATAAATATATGAGTGATATTAAAGAAATAACTGAGCAGGCTTCCACTGATAATTTCGCAACTATGTCTGATGCGATCATTATTTTCTTTAAAGAGATGTGTCCGCATTGCAAAAATATGGAAAAAGCACTGAGCAAATTCGGTGCTAAAAATCCCGAAGTAGAGCTTTACAGTGTAAATAGTGAAGTTAAGCCGGAGCTTATGAGTGAGTTTGGTTTTGAACGCGTGCCCACCATGCTTTTCGTGCGTGATGGCAAGGTTTTAAAAGTTCACACCGGATTGATGAATCCCCGTGAAATGAAAGCCATGCATGGTTCCCTGTAACTCTACGGATGATATTATGAGCTTTGAATACGATCTGATTATTCTAGGTGGCGGCGTAGCGGGGATGACCTCGGCTATTTACGCCGCCCGTGCCAACCTCAAAGTTCTTATTCTCGATGAGAACAGCTGCGGCGGATTGGTCAACTGGACCAAAGTTGTGGAGAACATGCCATCCTACAAAACAATTAGTGGAATGGAATTAGTGGAGCGTATTCAGGAGCAGGTGGAAGCCCTTGGAGTTGATGTGGAAGAAGCCGTCTGCATAGATGCTATGGATCTTTCCGGCGAACTTAAGACCATTGAAGCTGATGACGAGACCTACACATCCAGAGCTGTCATCGTGGCGACAGGGCGCAAGCCAGTACCGCTTGAAGTGGCAGGGGAGTGCGAGCAGGTTCATTTCTGCGCTATCTGTGACGGTGCTGCTTATGTTGGCAGGCGCGTTCTTGTCGTGGGCGGCGGCAATAGTGGATTTGATGAAGCAATAGCCTTACTTGATCAGGGAGTTTCCGAGCTGACACTGGTGGAAAAAATGGATCGTTTTTTTGCTGCCCAAAGCGCTCAGGATGAACTTGTAGCAAGAGCCAATGCTACAGTCAGACACTCAGTTGAAGTTGTTGCTGTAACCTATTCTGATAAACTGGAAACCGTAACTCTCCGCAATCTCGCAACCGGAGAGGAGGAAACTCGTGAATTTGACGGGATTTTCGTTTTTATGGGTCAGCAGCCGGGAACAGAAGTTTTTCGCGGCCAGCTTGATCTTGATGAGCATGGTTATATCATTACAGATGAGAATCTGGGCACATCCCTTTCTGGAGTTTTCGCGGCAGGTGATGTTCGTCCGAAGAAATATAGACAGATCACCACAGCTATGGCTGACGGAACTGTTGCAGCCTTGGAAGCTGAGCGTTTCATCCATAGTGTAGGGTCGCGGCGTGTCGAAAGTTGAAGTCACGATCTACGACCCTGACACCAAGCAGGCAGATCGGGCTGCCCGGCGGCTACGAACTTCACTGAAAAATGAAGGGGTAGCGTCTCTGGTCAGTGAGGTCACCTGCTACCTTGAGATTTCGCGTCAGGGATTGAAGGGAAAAACACCAGTAATTTCGGTGAATGGTGTCAACTTTAAGTGCAAAAATTTAAGCGATTCCTTACTTGATGAATTTGCAAAATGGGTGTCGCGGAATTAAGATTGTTTTGTGGAGTCAGGCTTCAGTAATAATTGTAAATTTCTCCTGCTTGCTGACAACAGATTGAAATGAAGAAAGCCGCCTTAACAGGCGGCTTTCTTCATTTTTCGGGATATAGGCCAGCGATTATTTTAATTCAGCCTACGGGCACTCAAGTGCCGGGATTGATTTGATTCTGCTCTTTAATTTTAAGAAAGCATAAAGCCTGTCTTTCCTAAGTGTTCCTTCATTTTCGTATGATGATTTCGCGAGTTGTGCTGTATAATCTTCCCAAGCGCTTTTTAGCTTGCAATCTATTAATTTTTCACGTCTCACGAAGGCTGGTGTTTTGTATGAGTCCTTCTTTTTCGCTTTCAGGTAGTTTGCGGCGGAATAGTACAATACGAATAGGTTTAAACGGGCTTCCATAAGATAAATTTTAAGAGGCGCTATTGTATCTTGATTGGATAGGTTCTTAAAACTGTTATCAATTGAATTTGGACCGGTGAAAAGGGCATATACGATCGGTTCCAGATCTTCATTCGTCGGGTTTGGAGAAGACATATATTTTTCAATGGCAATCTGCTGTTTTTCTGATTCGTAGAGTGGAATAATAGTATCTAAAACAAGTAGTTGCTCAGAAGAAGGGTTTTCCTGTTTGGCTTTTGAAATTAATTGTTCGAGCTCTTTGTATTTGAGCTCTGTCGGGTTGATTTTTACAAGACATAACGCCTTGAGAAGATATGTTGTCGCCAGAAGACCTTCTTTTTTGAGTTTGTCCTTTTTCTCTTTAAGTAGTTTGTCGAGTATATCATTGGCGTATGCATAGCTGGCAGCAGGGTTTAATCCGTATTCTTCATAGGTTCCCTGCGGGGTTGCCGATATAAGTTCATTGTTGATTCCCCATTCCATCTCAGCGCCTTCCCGATATGCATTCTGAGCATCACGGAGGGTGTGTGCTGCACATCCGGACAGGATAGAGAGTATTACAATGAAGCAAAAAATTGAGTTGAATACAAATCTGCTTCTGTGATTGTTCATAATAAGGTCCCCATTATAATTAGTTCATCATGGTTGATTCCAGACTGCTGATATTCACCCCTTTGCCGCTCTTTATGTCCTGAACTAAAGCCGTAATTCCATGTTCAAGTTTGTTGAGCAGTATCATTTTATCTTCCGGGCTTCCGAGCTTGGATTTTTGCAACAGATCAAGCACGACCTTTAAAATCAGGTCTAATCCGTCATCACGCATTAATTGACATTTGATCATGAATATTTCTTTTTCATTTGCGCCATCATTTGCAAATGCAGAGCTGACGATGACATCAAGGCATGCGGTAATAAAAGGTTTGATGCTTCCTTTATAGCTGACGTCCTCAATGAACTCAGCTCTGGAAAGTGTTGAAGCTGCAACAATTGATATAATGTTTATTGCAGCAGCGCGGCTCATTTGAGGATCACCTTTTGCTCTTAGTATTGATAAGGTCTCATCGAGGATTGTCTCGAGTGCTGCTTTAAATGTTTCGTCTCCATTTGTAAGCCATGCGGGATTTGCCTTTAGCTCCTTGAAAATGCAGTCCAGAACTTGAATTGCGTCGGCATGGGTAAATTGTAATTGCCATTGCCCGGTGGAATCATCTGCAAGAGTTTTAAGTATGTGGCTGGCTGCGACTATTAATAAATGGGAGTGTGGGTCTGTTTGGTCCTGCCAAAAGAGTTCAAGGTTATCTGCTGTGTTATCCAGCAGAAGTCTTAGAATTTCTGGCAGCGCTTCTTTAGCATATATGGTTTCCGTTGCGGCCAGATCCTGCGCCATTGCAGTTACCAGATTGCTTAGTCCCTTATTCTCTGTGTCCAATAATATGTCCGGGTGTTTTGCTACCACCCCAAGAGCTGCATGGGTGACTGCTTCAAGGCCGGGGCCGTCAAACAGTTCCCGGAATTGTATTTCGCCTTCAACGAAAACTACATCAAGAATGGCTTTTCCTACAGCAGAAGCCATTTTTTCACTTTTAGGGCCGTTAATACCCAAATAGGCCGCAGGATCTTCAATGGCTATGTTGCCGGCAGAAAGCAGGATAGACCTGAATATTATATTTCCCCATTCTTTGACGCTTCCACGGTCGGTTCCGCAACAGTCATTCAGTTTGGTATCAATCTCTTTGCTGAGTGCCAGTGTGGTTGCTCCGATAAGCTTCTGCCCTCTTGCACCACCTGTTATAATTCCGGGGTGGGCTGAAGCGACATCCAATACCGTGACCAGCATTTTCGCAGGGAAATCCTGTAAATCAAGTTCTGTAAGTTCCAGATCCTCAATACTTCTTAAAAAAGTGTTCAGTGCTTGCCCCTGGGTTGTATTCAGGTCACACACCCTGTGGTCGGTCCTTGCATATTGCAGCGCGACATCGAAAACTGTTTCACCAAAAGAAAGCCACCACTTAGGAGCCTTTCTCCCTTCCCATGAGTAAGTATCGATAGTGACCAGAGCATTCAGTTCTTTTGCTTCAATGTGAATTTTCTCTCCCCATGGCCCACGGTTGTATTGGTATTCAGGGTCATCAAGGTCAAGTATTGCCTGACACTGAAGATGGTATTGTTTAAATTCAGACGCCTCTTTATTATCAAGGTTTCCGTTCCTGCTTAGAGTCTGTCGTAATTCGTTGATCCGTTCTGCTTTCGGGTGAACTTTCTCACTTTCAGGGGATAGAAAGGTCTCGGCCTCCTCGTCAAAGAAAAGGTCTGCATCGGATACTGTCTGACCGATAGTTCTTGGCGGCGGCAGCAGAAGTGCTCTGTCGCGAGTTGCCGTAATGTATGCTTTCCCCGCAGATTTGCCTATTTTTATAGCTGCTTGGATAGCAAACATAATTAATGCAGGTGACATTCTATATCCTCCCATATTGATCTTAAGTTAGTTATAGATATATTTTGCCTTTATATTATTTCTGATATAACATCGAGTCAGAGTGTACGCAACTTAAATATAAAATAGATTAGTATCTCTTAAAATATAATAGTCTATAGTCAAGGCGGCGGTTTAAGTTCCTTAAATGGCAATTTTTTTATAGGGGGTGTGATGAGATGTTTTTCAAGCACGGTCAACTGATGGATGCCCCGCCCATAAAAAGGGCGGCATATTCCGATAGAACAGCGTGGATAATGGCGGAACTTTCAAGGTTGGTATATGAAAGGTTACCAAATGAACAACAATTGGACGAACTGTTAGAGAGACTTATAGGCGCAATTCGCGGAGATACGAAAAAAACGGATTTAATCTCCATGGTTTCCGAAGTGGCTGCAAGTCTTAATGAGAATCAGGAAAGTCAGACCCACAGCGTGCTGACAAGTAATAAGTTTGAACTTGTCAATTCATATTCGATAGGCGGAACTGAGGCGATGGTTGTGCGAATACCACCGGACCCCAAAGTGAATTTTGCGGGGATGTTTGTAGTGGTTTTTCGTGGAACAGAGGTGACTTCCATTGCTGATCTGAAAGCAGACTTGAACATAAATTTAGTAGATGCTCCGGGCGGGGGGAGGATTCATTGCGGTTTTTTAAATGCATATGAAAAAGTCGCGGAGCAACTGAATAATGATTTAAAGCAGGCAGGTGATCTGCCTGTATATATTACGGGACATTCGCTTGGCGGGGCATTGGCTTTGGTGGCAACCAGGTATCTGGGCAGTGACAGTGTCGGAGCCACTTATACTTTTGGCTGTCCAAGGGTTGGTGATGATAACTTCTTTAAAAAAATTAAAACACCTGTCTACCGTGTTGTGAATGCTGCGGACGGGGTTGCCAGAATCCCATTCGGCGCCGGATTGTCAATCTTTCTGTCAGGATTACGGGTGGTTCCAATAAATGGAACTAAGTGGGTATCAGAGCAGATAAGAAAACATTTCGTCGGATTCACCCATTATGGAAATCTGGTGATGTTGTCGGCCAGCTCTGAACCGGAAATGGTTCACGTGTATATGAGTCCGAGTATTTTTAAGTCAGGACTACTGGTAGTCGTTCCAAGAATGGTAACGACACTGGGTAAGGCCGCTCTCGCAGATCATAGTATGACAGGATATTGCGAAAAACTGGGGGTTTATGCCTTGAAGCGGTTGTAGGTTATTTGGTAAGGCAGGGTTCATATCGATGGCAGAATCTCGCACGGCTTGTGGCGTTTCTTCGAGCTGTGCCTGAAATGTGCCGGGATGTGCGATATTTTGGGAGTGCTTAATTGCAGGTGTTAGAATTAGAAATAAATTAAGGACAGATTTGGTGTTGGAAAAATACGAGAAAAAATTTGAACTCTATATCCGATCCGAGATGGTTCAAGACCCGGCTCATGATATCGACCATGTTCGTAGGGTTGTTAAAACAGCCAAAGAACTGTGCGATAAAGAAGGTGCGAAGTTAGAGGTAGTTTTACCTGCGGCATATTTGCATGACTGTTTCACCTTTCCTAAAAACCACCCGAAGCGGGCATCAAGCTCCATAGTTGCGGCGGAGAAAGCGGAAGCGTTTCTCATATCGATCGACTACCCGAAAGATCACTTGGCGGAAATTAAACACGCAATTGTGGCCCATAGCTTTAGTCTTGGAGTAAAACCTGACACTATTGAGGCTCAAATCGTTCAAGATGCAGACAGGCTTGATGCTCTTGGTGCGATCGGCATATCACGATGCATTCAGGTAAGCGCAGGTTTTGGCTCCAGTTTGTATCACAGTGAAGACCCCTACGCCGAAAGCCGTGCGCTAGATGATAAAGCTTATGCTTTGGACCATTTTCAAGTGAAGCTTTTTAAGATAGCTGAGCAAATGAATACGGCTTCTGCAAGGCAGGAAGCTGAGAAAAGAGTTCGTTTTATGGAGTTGTACATAGATCAGCTCGGTTCAGAGATACACCTGAAAAGGTGAGTTCAAATTATTTTAATAAATGATAGAAAAGGGTAGAAGGATAAATAACAACAGTTGGAGAATAAAGAAGGCAGACGAGGGCGTGTTGTCACCTGGTCTTTACTGTTAATGGAGCACTTCCCCTACACAATTATCACCTGCAGAACTAATTGTTGAACCTAGCGAACGTTATATAGCCTTTTTTTTCTGAATTAGATTGATTGCAGCCTTTGTAACTGCCTAAATTAAATTCTTATTTGCTTATCATTTTTGCTTTCTATTCCATTTTGAATTGTGATTATGCAGTGCCGGATTGGTTTGACAAAGTTGCGGCAGCGCTCTTAATTGAAAATGAAATTTAATTTCATTATGTAGCAAAATCATAAACAGGAGCGCAAAATGATATTTGATAATGTCCTTAAATGTGTCGGCAATACACCTTGCCTGGCATTGAAGCTGGGTAAGAATCTTATACATGCCAAGGCTGAATTCATGAATCCCAGTGGTTCTGTAAAGGACCGTGTAGCAGCAAGAATTATCGACCTTGCCATAAATGACGGGAGCCTGCGTCCGGGGATGTGTATCGCAGAAGCTTCCAGCGGCAACATGGGCATATCGTTGGCGATGGCCGGGGCTGCCTGCGGCTATGATGTGACTATCTATATGTGTGAGACTGCAAGTGTAGAGCGTCGTAACATAATGCGTATGCTCGGCGCTAACGTGATACTTACCCCGGCGCATCAAAGTGTCGGAGGGGCTGTTGAGGCTCTAAGAGTTGATGCCGCTTCTGATCCTAATCTATTTCTGGTTAATCAATTCGGTAATAAAGAGAATATACTTGCCCATTACAATGGGACCGGAAAGGAAATATGGGAAGACACTGGCGGAAACATAGATTGCTTCATAAACGGTATAGGGAGCGGGGGGACCATGATGGGGGTGGGAACCTATCTGCGGGAACGTAACCCGGATATTCGGTTAATTGCTGTAGAGCCGAAGGGAGCGGCCTCTCTTTTAGGGCATAAACCCAAATTACACAGCATTGAAGGTATTGGTGACGGGTTCCTGCCGGATATAGTTAAGCCGGAATACATTGATGCCATTCAAGAAATTTCTGATGCTCAAGCCATCGAATATGCCCGGAAGCTTGCGCGGGATAAAGGGATTTTCATTGGAATGTCAGCAGGGGCCAACCTTGCCGCTGCCGAAATAGTGATGAATGAACATCCGGACTGGCGTATTGCTACTATTCTTCCTGATAGAGCTGAGAGGTACTTCAGTACTCAATTGTTTGCTGGGCAACCGAATATTGTAAGCAAGGGGCGGACCGCAGCTTGATTGCATAACCTTAACCATAACAACCTATGGCCTACTTCTGAATTTATCCAGGCCATATGTGAAAAGAGCAGTGTAGAAACGGGATTGATACCGTCAATGCACTGCTTTTTTTTTGAAATTAAATGCTGGGCACAATTTTTATATAGTTATTGTTTCGATCTATTTCAGGCGATGAAAGGAAAAATTCATGCGATATAAGATTGAAATTGAAAGTCAATATAAACAGTGTCTGAAATAACCGGTCCTCATAAGGGAATAACGGCAACAATAGAAACTTATGGGGCATCATTAGGAGTGAAAGAATGAATATGAGGAAGATTTATGGTGCTATGTCGTTGGTCGTTATGCTGTCGCTGACGACCGGCGCATATGCCGAGGAAAAGAAAGAGTATCAGCTCGAAAGCATGACCGTGACAGCCCAGAAGGTGGGGGAAGACATTCAGGATGTCCCGATAAGTATTTCTGCTTTCTCGGACGTCATGCTTGAAGAGAAGGAAATCAACAAGTTTGACGATTTGATTCAGTATGTCCCCAACATGTTTTTGCGCAAGAACAGTGTGGACAGTGAAATCGTAATCAGGGGTATTTCCTCTTACGCCAGCTCTCTGTACTCCACTGCTGGTTTTTATGTGGACGGTGTCAACTATCCTATCCACCAGATGCAGGACATGGATTTTATAGATATTGAACGCGTTGAAGTACTAAAGGGACCTCAAGGTGTTTTGTATGGTCGAAACTCTCAGTCCGGTGTTGTTAGTATCATTACAAAACAACCTTCAAACGAATTTTCTGCAAAAGTATTTTCAGATATCGGTGTATGGAACACTGATGAATCAAACTTCATTTTCAGAGAGGGGTTTAACGCAAATATTCCCATAAAAGAAGATACCTTCAATATGAGAGTGAGCTTTCAAAAAGAAGATTCTAAAGGCTGGATGGAAAATATTTATAACGACGATGATGCCATGGAAGTAGATCATATAGGAGGTAGGGCTACTGCTCTTTGGACTCCTAATGATGATCTTGGGATTACATTTATTTTTGAAGGTAGAAATAAAGATGATGGTATCGGAGTATACCGTTTTGAAAGCGGTGAATATTCAACACCACGTAATGAGATTGCATGGAATGGCAACAATAGAAACGAAGTCTATTCCGACTCTGAGATTATTAAAGTGGAATATGATGCAGGGATTTTTGATGTAACTTCTATCACCGGTCGCCATGGATATTTTCAGAGGTTTGTCAACGACTACGACATGAGTACTCAAGACTTCGGTGATTCCGGCAGTACTTACGATGTACAGGTTATCAGTGAAGAGTTCAGGCTTTCTTCTAAGAAAGATGAAAATGCCGTGATCGACTGGCTTGGCGGACTTTATGCTTACAAAGAGGATCTGGATACGGATTATTTCGGATATGGAAAGCATAATACTGATCAAGACAACTGGGGGACAGCACTATTCGGTCAGGGAACATGGAATATGACTCCTGACTGGCACCTTACTTTGGGCGCGCGTGTCGACTACGTTAACTTGGATGCTAAAAAAGACCTTGATCTTACAGATTTCGGAGAGGGAACAAGTACTCTCAAAGGCAGCATAAGTTCAGTTGAATTTCTCCCCAGTGCAACTGTTACCTATGATGTTACTTCAGATATAACTTCTTATGCCAAGATCAGTCGCGGATATCTCGCCGGCGGTTTTGATTACGCTACATCTGTCACTGATGAGCAATTCAAATACGATCCTGAATACAGCATGAACTACGAATTAGGCATGAAGTCCACTTGGCTTGAGAAAAGCCTGATTGCAAACGTAGCCGCATTTTATATCGATATTACCGATAAACAGGTGGCCCAGCTGGAGCCTATTGCTTCCAACCCTGACAACAGGAGAATTGTAAACGCCGCTAAAGCGCAGTCCTTCGGTGCAGAGCTGGAACTCCAATTCAAGCCTATTGACGGATTACTGCTTACTTCTTCTGCCGGTTATGTGAACAGCCGTTTGCGCGATTGGAAAACAGTTGAAGACTCTTTTGATTACGACGGTAAGAAAACTCCCGGCTCTCCAGACTGGACCTACACTTTCGGCGCCACCTACCGTTGGGATAACGGTTTTATGGTCAGTGCGGATTGCACCGGCCTTAGTTCCTATTACACAGACCCCAAAAACAAGAATGAAGTTGACGGACGTTTCTTAGTTAACCCGAGTATCGGATACGAAGGTGAAAACTTCGAAGTGGTTCTCTGGGCGAAAAACGTTTTCAACGAAGAGTACAACGAAAACGAATGGGATTGGGCCGGCAGTACTTTGGTTCAGCAGGGCGAACCTGGTTCGTACGGTGTTCGTCTTGGCTACCATTTCTAAAAAACATAGCCCTGTCCGCATCACTTAACGTGGACAGGGCAATTCAATGGAGAAAAAGATGGCTAGAAAATTATGGATAAACATGACTGAGTCTTTTGGTCTGCATAAATCTCTTGAGACTCCTCCGTGGCATTATTTTGTAAGTCTTGGTTACGGCCATGTCGTCCCTAATGATGATTTTGTTGATGCGGCTTTGACTTTGGATTCATTTGAGTTGCTTTCCCCTTCTATGAAAAAGACAGATTTATGTGCTCCGGAAGGGAAAGTGAAGAACCTCGATTCCGCCGCCGGGGCTACAGTTAGTGTCGGTGATGTCGCCCCGCGTAAAATAGCTTTCAATGATAAAGCTGAAAAGGGCGTGCATCAGGTCGTCGCTGCTACCAAAGAGGAGTTTTTCGCACTCTGGGAGGAGGACGGAAAAGTTCAGACTGCGAATCTGCCATTGAACAAAGTTGCTGATAAAAACGTACTTACCAGCGTAAAATATCAGGCTTTCGCCAAAACTTATTTGAAAAATGAAGAGTGGAAACAGCCGAAAGCCATGGGCCACGCTCTTGAAATAATCCCGTTGACGGACCTTAGTAATGTTCATGTAGGTGACTGGGTCACATTTCAGGTTGATTTTATGGGTAAACCATTCACCTGCACTCAGGAATCCATGGAGTTTCTCCTAGCTTCTTCAAACACTTTCGGTGGAGAGGGCGGAGGTGAGTTGGAAGGTTTCTTCCTTTCAGCCTATATCGTCAATGGACGTGCCAGAATCAAAATGCCCACATCCGGTCAATGGCTCATCAATGTTTTTTCAAGACAGGATGTCACTCCTGACAATGAACTGAAAGAGTTAAGCGACAGCTGCCGCAAGGTTTACTACGGCAGTAGCGTTACCTTTAACGTGAAAGCCTAAAAAGTAATTATAAGGGGGGCGTATGACGCTCCCCTTATTCAGAGAGAAATATAATGACTGAACGATCTTACTCCTTTTTTTCTGCATTGGGAGAGTTTCTGGTTAAACGCAGGTGGATTTGTTTTCTCCTTGTAATTGTTCTCAGCGCATCTGCTGTGCTCCTGTCACAAGGGTTGAAGTTTAACGGATCTCTTAAGGTCTGGTTTGTTGAAGACGATCCCGCCATGCAGCGGCTTGAAGATTTTAAGCGAGAATTCGGTAACGACCATTTTGTTTATCTGCTTGCGGAGCCTGCTGAAGGCGGTGATGTTTTTACTCCCGAGACCATAACTTTGTTGCGTGATCTGGCAAACGAGCTGGAAGCAGAGGTCCCGCATCTGAAGGACATGAACTGGGTCGGTAATGCTGAGACTGTCGACCCCATGGTGGGTGGGATCAAGATCGTTCGTCTATTTGATGAAGATGTTCCTGAAGATGACGGTGAAATGCATCAGAGAAGGGACCGGGCACTTGCGGAAAAAGATTTTGTCGGGCGTTTTATTTCACCGCGTGGTGATGTGGCCGGGATTCTTTTGGAAATGAATGCTTACCCAGAGGGAACTGCAAACCCTGAATCCATGGTCGCGTATACTGTGTACTCAATCCTCAAAAAGGATAAGTACTCAAAGTTGAAGACATGGGTGGTTGGTGAGCCCGCATTCATGTTCAATTATAATGTGCTGGCAGGTAAGGAAACTCCTATGCTTTTCGGACTCTGCATACTGGTGCAGTTGATCCTGCTGGCATTGCTGACAAGGTCTTTTCGTTCTTCGGTCGCTCCACTGCTTGTGGTTGTATTGAGTGTAATGTGGACATTCGGGATAATAGGTTTAATTGGATTTGACTTGAACCTATTGATAATCGGGTTGCCTGTTATTCTGGTTTGTGTGGGTATCGGTGATGCCGTTCACGTTATTGTTGCCTTTAATACTGAGTATCGAGCCGGCGTTCCCCGTAAAGAGGCTTTGAAGAATGCCGTAGCCAAGGTTGCTCTACCCTGCCTGCTTACAACTGCCACTACTGCCGCTGGTTTCTTTTCATTTATTACCGCCCCTATGGAGCCTTTCCGGGAAATGGCCTTATACGTTCCCGGTGGTGTATTTGCTGCGTTGATTCTAACTTTTCTACTGGTTCCCTTTATTTTCTCCTTCGGTCGCGAACACCCCAGGAAGATGGTTGAGAATATTGTGGAACGGAAAAGTGATGTTTTTGAAAAAATATTTGCAAAGATTGCTGATCTGGTACTTTCCGCTCCTAAAAAAGTTTCGGTTTTCTTCACAGTTATGGGGTTAATGGGGCTTATCGGTGCTTTTTATGTCCAGATTGAGACCAACAACACCCACCTGCTGACTAAAGAAGTTCCCATGCGACAGGCCATAGAACACGTGGACTCTTCCATGGGCGGTTCAATGGCTATTGAAGTTATTCTGGATACCGAGACTCCTGATGGTGCGAAGAAAGTAGAATTCCTTAAGTATATGCAGGATTTGGAGCAGATCATTGAAAAGAATCCGCTGGTGGCCGACACAACAAGTGTTCTTGATGCGCTTAGGAAGGTACGTCGGGCCATGCACGGCGGTGATGAAGCATATTACGCACTGCCGGAAAATGACAAGGCGGCTTCGGAATACCTTTTCCTTTACGAAATGTCCGGTGGTGATCAGCTGGATAAGATGCTGTCTTTTGACGGTTCGGTTGCCCGAATCAATGTAAGGACTTCTGCTTTGGGAACACGGGAAGCAAGGCAGTTGCGGGAAGAGATTCTAGCAGAGGCGGCAAAGTTTATCCCCAAAAATGTGAAAGTAGAAACAACAGGCTCCGTGGATCTTTCCGTAGCCCTTACCGACAATATCGCACTGGGGCAGAACACTAGCTTCGCCATGGCGTTTATAGCCATCACAATTATGATGATTCTCTCCATGCGTTCAATCAAAGTCGGTGTCCTGAGCATGGTGCCGAATGTTTTTCCTGTCTTAATGGTAATGGGGCTGCTTGGAGCGGCAGGGATTTTTATGGACACTGTTGTGATGAGTGTCAGTGCCATGATTATCGGTGTTGCAGTGGACGATACTATTCATTTCTTTATCCGTCTCCGCCGGGAATTTGAGTCTTCAGGCAAGTATGAATCAGCTGTACGGGCAACCATAATGGGCGCCGGTAGACCTTTGCTGTTCACAACGCTGGCTCTCTCTTTGGGGTTTGCGACACTTATGTTTTCAGTAATGACCGGCTGGATCAAGGTTGGTGCACTTGCCGGATATGCATTTTCATGCGCTCTGCTGGCAGACCTGTTCTTTGCTCCGGCTCTGGTGTTGATCTTTAAGCCTTTCGGACCTGAAAAAGAAGAAGGATAAGAAGATGTCAGCTTGGATTATGCCTAAAATTAATAACTCAGCACGGGGACGGCTGTTCTGCTTTCCCTTTGCCGGTGGTGGTGCCTCTGCTTATCGCAATTGGCTGAATGAATCGTCAGATGATCTGGAGATTATAGCCATACAGCCCCCGGGACGGGAAAACAGAATGGGTGACCGTCCCTTGGAAAGCATGGATGAAATCGTGACCGGGGCTGTACGGGAGATTCTGAAGATTAGCGATTGTCCGTTTTCTTTTTTCGGGCACAGTCTTGGTGCCAGAGTCGCATTTGAATGCGTGCGCAGGCTTCGTCAACTGAACTGCCCGCTACCGGAACATTTATTTGTTTCCGGCAGCAGGTCTCCTGAGCTTCCGGAACCGAAACCATTGCACCATCTCGATGACAGCAGCTTTGTGGAAGAGTTGAAACGTTTCAGCGGAACTCCGCAGGTTATTCTTGAGAACAGGGAATTGATGGAGTTCTTTCTGCCCATCCTGCGTGCTGATTTCACTGTAGACGAGACATACCGTTTCGTTGAAGCCGCACCGCTGTCAGTACCTGTCACTGCTTTTTGCGGCACTGATGATGAAGAAGCGACCTTTGATGAAATGGAAGGGTGGCGCAGGCATACAGTCAGCTCTTTTTCCCTGCATTCTGTGAAAGGGGAGCACTTTTTTATCCTTGAAGCCTGGCGTGATGTTCTCGGATATATCCGTGAAACACTGTCTTCGCACGAATCCTTCTGTTTACGTGATGCAGTATAAAACTAAATTGGGAGGAGAATCAGGGGCTGTCTCGGTTCCCTCCCCATTTCCCGAATTGCGGTTGAAATCCGTTGCATACGAAGATTTGTCCGTATTTTTAGCCTCTGCGCGGCGTGCTGATTTTTGCCTGTCCGAGAAAATCGTTCATATCTGGAAAATCAGGAATGAGGGGCTGAGGTTCCCTGCCGGACAGCTGGCTTTGCTTTCCGAAGATGAAAGGGGGCGAGCCTCTCTTATGGCCAACACGCTTTTGAAATCCCGTTTTTTGACTTTCCATGTTTTCCTGCGATGCATGCTCTCTATGTATATCGGTAGTGGGCCGCAAGGAGTGTGTTTCTCTTACAATGATTATGGAAAACCGGAGCTTGGTAGCGAAAATATATTTTTTAATCTTTCCCATTCGGGCGATCTGGCTGTTGCTGCGTTCTCCGGCTGCAATGAACTGGGAGTGGATATAGAACGTGTGAAACCTGTCCCGGAAGCCGTGGAGATCGCCCGAAATTTTTTTTCCCGTATTGAAACGCGTTGGATTGGCGCTGTGAATGGGATGGAGCGTTGGAAACGTTTTTTGCGTTGCTGGGTCATACGCGAAGCCTGCGTTAAGGCCATAGGAACCGGACTTTCCATGCCGCTAAATTCATTTGAGGTCTGTTTGCCGGAAATGACCGGAATTAATCAACCAGAATCATTTTACGGGCGGCCTTTTGTCGTGAGCTTGGGTACTGCGCACCGATTATCCGTGCGTGAATTTATCCCTGATGATTCTTGTCTGGGAGCACTGGCGGTTTTGCATAAGCACCCTGATTTTTCCTTATTACACTGAATTTTAAGCAAGTTGTAGGTGCCCTTTTATGAAAAAGATCGGAATATTAGGTGGGTATGGCAAGGTTGGAAGCGTCGCTGCCAACCATCTGGCCAAAATCGACGGCGTTGAATTGTTGATAGCCGGACGTAATGAAGGTGCAGCCTTGAATGCCGCCATTGAGCTGGAAGGCAGTTACGCGGATGAAAGCGGTAAATCGTTTCAGGGGATTGGGGTGGATGTTAATGACCCTGCCGCTCTGGATGCTTTTTGTGGGCAGTGCGATGTGGTTCTGAATTGTACGGGACCAACAGCACTTATCGGTGATGTGGTGGCAAGAACCGCAATACTCAATGGAGCGCATTTTGTTGATCCCGGCGGATATGATTATGTCTTGGATCAACTTAAGGATCTGCGCGATAAGGCCGCTGAAAAATCTCTTAAAATTTGTCTTGCCGCAGGCATTGTGCCCGGAATTTCCGCGTTACTTCCTGCTCTGGCGGCAGCTGAATTTACTGAAGTTCATTCCATGGATTGTTATTTTGCAGGGGAAGACAGCTGGTCTTACGGCTCTGCCTACGACATGACTTGCGGCATGCATGAACTCAGTCAGCTTGGCCCCTGTATGATTTGTAAGGGAGAAGAGCAGAAGCTGTCTTTTCCCGAAAGATTCATTCATGTTCCCACGCTTCCGGAACCAATGGGGAAAAGTCTGGCCCAGCCTTTTTACACCAAAGAGTTCCAGAGAGTGTGCAAGGGCATTGATGCAGATGAGTCCCGTTGTTTCTGGGTCAATACGGGGCCTGCCTTCTTTTTGGCTCTTGGGGCTGTTCGCTTATTTAAATTGTATCGTTCCGGCAGTCAGATAGAGCGCTCAGCGAAGATGCTGTGCCGTGCTTCGGCTATGGATGGCAAAAGAAGACCGCCAAAGGGTTACATGCTCTGCACTGTAATTACAGGTGTTCGTGACTGGATCAAAGAGACAAAGACCTATTGGTTGTATTTTCCTGATTCATACACAGGAACCGGACTGGCTTCCGGATTGATGGTCCAAAAGATTGTCGAGGACCAGTCTGAAAAGTCAGTGATGGGCTTTTTCCCGGATATGGTTGAGGCTTCTGATGTTTTGTCTGTTTTGGAAAGTGAAGGAATCAGCCTGCAAGTGAAGGCAGGAGGAGTATAGATGTTTAAGAAAATGTTCATGATGATAATGATGGTTCTGGTGTTCTCCTCTTCGGCTGCGGCCATTACCGGGCAGGAAGTTGCTGAACGTATGGATGCTGTTGATGTCAGCAAATGCGGTCAGATGGATGTGGTCATGGTTATCAGGCGCGGTGAGCAGAAAATGGCCCGGGTTATGACCGTACGCAAGAAGAAATTCGGTGATTCGGAAAAGCAGGTTATCCACTTTGCAAAACCCGCAGATGTTCGCGGCACCTCATATCTGACCTGGGCCTACAAGGATGTCGGCATGGAAGATGACATGTGGGTTTATATGCCGTCAGAATCATTGGTGCGCAGAATCAGCGGGGGCGGAAAGAAAGGGCCTTTCATGCGTAGTGACTATGCCAACGAGGATATCTCCCGGCGGGAGGTTGCTGATGATAAACACACACTGGTCGGCGAAGAGAATCTTTTCGGGGTAGACTGCTATGTCGTTGAAATGGTTCCCGTGCTGCCTGCAAAAACTAATTATACTAAACGACTGGTCTGGATTCGCAAGGATATCTGGCTGCCCGCAAAAATCGAGTATTACAACAAGAAAAACACCATGTTCAAGGAACTCCTGTATGGCGGCTACCAAAAGATACAGGGCATCTGGACAACAACCCGCCAGAAAATGACAACTCCCGCCCGCGGCACTGAAACGATCATGGAGTACCGGAACGTTGAATATAATACCGGTCTTGATGATGCCATCTTCCAGCAAACTGATTTAAAACGCTGATATCGGAACTTATTTTGCCCAAGAACGAAAGAATGAATATATATAGAAGTGTTGTATCGATTGATCAGCTGCTGAGAAACAGTTTTTATCTGTTTTTACTGGGGATATTGGCAATGCTGGGCATTACCTGCCTTTCCAGTACTTCCTGCGCTGAAGAGGGTGCTTTTTCTGCACAGGTCCGTAAAGGCGGTTCGAATATGGTTCAAGGGGACCCGTTTGCAGTTGAAGGAGATTCATTTGAGTCGCTGATTGAGGAGAGTCCTGAGTTTTCCACTCTTGATGAGGATGAAAATAAATTTGTTCTCGGAGGATACCTTGAGTCGCGTAACCAGTTGTCGCTGGTTCATTTTGAAGAGCCGATCTCATTGCGTCAGAGAATGCGCCTTGAGGGCGGATGGAAGCATAAAGAGTTTTCAGCTTTTGTCAGTACTGATACCGATCTAGAAGCTGCAGCCTATACATGGGAAGGGGATAACAGGGCAAAGTTCTTTGAGTTCCAAGAGTTTTACCTGACTTACGATACCGAGTCTCTGGATATGTTTATCGGGCGTAAAATCCATCGCTGGGGAACAGGTGACGGTGTAAATCCTCTGGACTTGATCAACCCTCTGGATGTCAGGGACCCTGTGGCAGCAGGTAATGCTGATAACCGTGTTCCGGCTTTTTTGATGAGTACTACTTATTCTATAGGTGTATGGTCACTGGAAGGGGTGATTCTGCCCAGAGGGGCTGTAAATGATCAGTCGCATCAGGGTAACCCGTGGACCCCCAAGGGGCTGCGTGATTTGTATGCCCTTGAGGATCAGGGAGATCTGAACATTGAGGGGCGTGATGTTCCTGATGAGTGGTTCAGTGATATGGAGTTCGGTGGAAAACTTACGGCTACTCTGGGTAAGATCGATCTGTCATTTATCGCCTATTCCGGTTATATCAATTCTCCATTATATAAATATAGCTCCGGAACGTCCGGAGTTCCTTCATATACGCCAGTTTATCCCAGTTTTTCGGCTTTCGGGTTCAACTTCGCTTCCAGTCTCGGCGCTTCTTCCACCCTGCGGGGAGAGTTCGCGTACAAGCCTTCGTATCCTGTGGCTATTGTCGAGGGCGACGGTATCGGTCGCCGTGACCTTTGGCAGGGTGTTCTTGGCGTGGATTATGACCATGAAGGTGCTTATTATCTTAACATTCAATTTTTTGCCGATTTTTTTGCGGGTAATCTTTTAGGCGAGACCGGAACAGTGAACAGTCCTAGAAGCAGGTACGGTATCACCTATGAGTTAAGCGGTAAGTATTTCAATGATGATTTGAAAGCTGGCGTACGCGGTTCGGCATACGCCAGCAATGATGGAACGTTGACTGATATTTTCAGCGAGTACCAGTTCGGTGACAACTGGAAGCTGTCTTCCGGGGTTATGATATGGACAGGTGAAGCTTCCGGAACAATGGGACAATATGATTCGAACGATACACTCTATATGACACTCAGATATTCATTTTAGAAGAGCAGCTAGACTATCAAGGCAGATATGTTTCGCTGGTGCTGTTTCAAGTTTTCCGCTTGATAACGTTTCGGTTGTAGCCCGTATTGTTCGACAAACGCGCGTGACAGATGGCTGGGGCTTGAGAATCCGCACTCATAGGCAACCTCAGCAACACTTCTTCTTCCGTCTTCAAGCATTCTTCTGGAGCACTCCAGCCGTTCCTGTCTCAGAACCCCGAAAACGGTCTTGCCGTATATGGTTTTAAAAAGCTGATTGAGTCGAGTGTGAGTTATGCCGGCCTGTTTAGCCAGACTTAGAAGCGAAGGCGGAGAAGCGATGTCCAGCATCAGTATTTCGTATGCTCTCATGACTGCCTGATGCTCATAAGTCGTAATCTTTTTAGTTTTAATCAGGGCACAATCAAGAAGACTGAGTTGAGTGTACATTAGCTCAAGGGCTTTGTATTCAAGGAATATCTTTTTCATCGAGCCGCTGAGCATGCATTCCAGAATCTGCTGTGCAGTTATCTGAATGGGGAGCGGTAATTCCGTTTCATTAAAGAAAGGGCGTGGATTTTTTGACTTGATCCTGGCATGAAGCTGCGGGCAGACTGAGCGTCCGGCTTCGTCAACAAGATGAAGCAAAGTTTCAGGATGAATTTGCAGACCTACAGATTGTAGTGGTACTCCATTTTGGGTTGTGGAAATCCCCTTGGTTTCAGGAAGATAAGATAAGGTTAGTTTTTTGCTGTGTGTTTTAATTGAATGTTGTTTTTGATTTTTATCAATAACAGTAAGCCGCGTGTCCCCCGACAAGCAGTATAGAAATTCGACCGGGGCGGATTCGGATTCAAATTCAAATTGAACAGTCTCTTCCAAGGCTGGAAGTTTCTGGACAATCAGCTTGATTCCGCTCCTGATCTGATACTCCTCCCACGCAACCTCCTTTTGCGACTCCAGAAGCCATTTCTTTGAAACATTCTCACAATGTTTCCAGTTGTTTGTGTTGATTACAACCATAGTTTCCTCCAATTCAGAGGCAACATAACACCGCTCCTTTGATATCGCAAGTCATTATCATGTTGAAGTGTGTTCAATTTAAAACAAAACAAGGCCGCGCTTATGTGTGGGTGGCCTTGTTTTTGTTTGGATAAGATTTTTCCGGTTGAGTAGAATCTTATTATGCCATTAGTGTGCGCAGATACAGGGGAAGGAGTTCTTCTATCTTCGGAAAGACAACAGTGCCTTCCTCCAGGGCTTCCTGTGCATTTGTATTATCAAAGACGAGCTGTCTCGATATTTTCTGCGGATCAACTTTCTGCGGGAAGATAGGCAGTAGCGGAAACAGCGAATTTTCCGGTCTGTTAATTCTTTTTCGCCATTCAGCATAAGGTACAACATCGAGTTGCGCTCCGGCTTTATGTATGGCCGCTATGAGGGTCGAAGCCTGAACAGGGTTGAACCCGTCAATGTTGAAGAAGCGTTTATCGGAATTACTAAGGGCAATATGGGTTATTGCCTCGGCGACAACATCGACAGGCAGGAAGTTTTCAGTCCGGTCAAGGTCAGGAAAGCAGCCGGCCTGCATTGAACCTTTTACAATTCGGTAAAGGAAATCCTCCTTGTTCCAACTTCCGTTACGGCTTGATCCGGTAATAAGTCCGGGACGGTAAATGCTGACCGGTACACCGTGTTCCGCTGCCTGATTAAGAACTTTTTCAGCAATCCATTTGCTCTGAGGGTATCCGCCGAAAACCTGCATATCCTGATCTATGGGTTCTTCTTCATATATCTTCAGTGAAGTTTCGGCTCTCATGGGACTGAATACAGAAACGGTTGAGACATGATGAATATGTTTCTGCCGTCCGGTGCATGCCAGCCTTACTGCCTCTCTTACACCCCGGACATTGGGCCCGAGCAGGGTTTCGTATGAATAGATATAGTGAACCAGTGCGCCGGAATTGAAGATGGAATCGGCTTTCTCCGCCAGTTGTTCGAAGTCATCGGGGCTTAGACCATATCTTTTTTCAGACAGATCACCGGGTATTATCTCGATTTTATGCAGGTCATTTTGGAAATCAAGACCATAGTCTGACGCTGTCTTCAGTATTCTTTCAAGGCCGTTTTCTTTGTCCTTTGCCCTTACAAGGCAGAAAACTTTTTCGACCCTGGCCTTCAGAAGCGAAGCAAGAATATGGCTTCCCACAAAACCGGTAGCTCCGGTGATGAATGGTTTCTTGATTTCCGCAGGTTTTGCCGTGTTGCGATTTGCAAGGTCAGCAGGGACCAGCGCACCTATGCTGTTTGCTGAAGGGTGTCTTGCCAGTACTGAAGTATGCAGGATATCGACAACCTTTTCAGAATCTCCCGCTGCACCATGTTGCTCCAACGAATCCATGTTCTCTGTTTTTTGAGTGTCGAAGTAGTTGGCAAGGCCTTTTATTGTGGGAGATTCAAAGAATCTTGGCAGGGCAAATTCAGTATTAAAGGCTTTACGCAATTCAAGGGTTATTCGTGCAGCAAGGACTGAATCCCCCCCGGCCGAAAAAAAGTCCATATTCGGATGGGACTTCTCCCGTTGCAACAGGGAGTTCCAGATTTCTGCGACCTTCATTTCAGTTTCAGTCAGGCGGGTGTCCCCCCCCATTGGTTCGCTTGTCTCTTTCGCGGGCTCAGGCAGGGCCTTGCGGTCAATCTTTCCGCTGGGAGTTACCGGGAACTCTTCAAGCTTCATGAAATGGGACGGAACCATATAGCGGGGCAGCATCTTTGATGCGTAGTCCCTGAAGTCCTCCTCTCCGGCTGTTCCAATGTAATAGCAGACCAGTTTGGTCGCGGTCCCAGTCCTAAGTGCTACAACAGACAGGCTGCTGATTTTAGCATGGTTGCCCAGAATATGTTCAACCTCGGCAGGTTCAACCCGGTGTCCGTTGACCTTGACCTGAAAATCACGCCGCCCGGCAATAGTCAGGATACCTTTGGCGGTAATGGTTCCCAAGTCACCGGTGCGGTAGAGCCTTTGCCCAGTGTCCGGGTGGTGGATGAATGCTTTGTCGGTTCTGGTTTTGTCTTTGTAGTAGCCCATAGCCAGACCTTTTCCGCCGATGTACAGATCACCCAGCACATGTTCGGGGCAGGGTTGCAGTGATTCGTCAAGAACATACCACTGCTGGTTGTCCATGGGATAGCCGTAAGGTATGGGGCCGTCAGAAGGTTTGTGGTCAGAGATGGGCAGGCAGATTGACCAGATTGCCGCTTCAGTGGCTCCGCCAAGGCTGTGGATGGTGGAATTGGCCGCGATCTTTTTCATCCTGACGGGTGTGTCCGGTGAAATTTTATCTCCGCTGAGCATAACAGTGCGTAGAAGAGGAAGGTACTTATTGCTGGATTCGGCATATTCGATGGCCAGCTGAAGCAGGGCCGGGGCCGAGTTCCAGACTGTGCACTGGTAAAGCGACAGGCATTCAAGCCAGTGCGCGGGGTCTCTTTGCCCTTTGTCGTCGGGAAGAACCAAAGCTGCCCCGGCGGCAAAGGCTCCAAAGATGTCATACACGGACAAGTCGAAGGTCAGTCGGGAGACTCCGAATATTCTGTCATTACGGTTGATTGAATATCTTCTGTTGATATCCAGAATCGTGTTAACAGCGGCTTCATGGCTAATTGCCACTCCCTTGGGCTTTCCGGTGGAGCCGGAGGTGTAGATTACATAGGCCAGCTCATCCGGTTGCGTCGGGGTGCGTTCCAGCATTTTCTTTTCGTCATGAACTGGTTGCAGGCTGGCTGCAATCTCTTCAGTCAGCACAATTTCCAGCCCGGCTTCATTAATCAGTGTTTCGTATCGAGATTCAGGGAGTTCATGATCGATGGGTACAAATGCCGCGCCTGATGCGCATATACCTACAACCGCAGCTATCTGCATTGCTCCTTTGGGAATGCTAATGCCTACTGGAGTTCCGGCAGTGATACCTTTTTCTTCAAGCCATCGGGCTATGGCCTCAGCCTGACGGGTCAGCTGGGCATAGGTCCACAGTCCGTCCGGGGTGATAACCGCCGGCCCGTTCGGATTAATTTGGAGGGCCTCTTGAAAGAGGGAGAATAATGTCTGAGGCGGTAAGTCCGCTTCAGTATTGTTCATGTTTTTAATGAGTTCAGCTGTCCGTCGTGGCAGGACATCAAATGATTTCTGCTGCCATGCGGAGTCGCTTTCAGTCAGAGATTCAAGAGTCTGCACATATGCTGAAAGCATATCGTCGATCATGGATTCATGGAACAGTTCATCAACGGCATCCCAATGTATTACGAGATCTCCTTGTTCCTCATGAACTTGATTATCGAGCCATACCTGAGGAGTCTGGCTGATATTGAAACCGCGTTCTCCCATAGCTTCAAGCAGCTGTGGGCCTGAACCGCCGGAAATGTTGCTGGTAAATACTACCGGGTAACTTTCGCCGAAAGACATGCGCCCGGATCGGGTCAGTCTGCGGATCACCTGAACCCCGGTTAAGGATGAATGCTCCATATCCTGCCAGAAACGATCACGTATTGCAGCGAGACGTTCCCGAAAGGGTTTGGTCGGGTCATGATTTACTTCCAGCAGACTGAGGCTGGTGAAGTCCCCAACAATTTCATTAACTTGAGCATGATATGGTTGTCTGTTGAACAGGGTGATATTCAGGCAGAAGTTATTGGAGCAGTTCCAGCGGCCGAGAACGTCAGCATAAACCGCCATGAGCAGTAAAGAGGCTGTGAAACCTTTTGCCTGAGCCTTTTCCTTGAGTGCGCTCCACTTCTCCTTGGGTAAGACCGCCAGATGTTGTTTGAATTTTGGAATGGTGATTGTCTCCGGTGGTACTGCCAGAGGAAGGTCGGGACCATGGGGCAATTCCGGCAAGCGATCATCCCAGTAGGTTGATGCCGCTTCGAGTGCCTGCTGTCCTTCCACGGAATTTTGCCATTGCTTGTGGTCAGACATGTATTGTTCAAAAGTATAATCCAGATTTTTGAACAAGCCCTGACTGCACGCTTCTTCGGGAGATCTATCTTCAGAAGCTTCATAAATATCACGAAGTTCGCGCATAATTATTTGCAGGCTTCGGGCATCCGCGAGAAGCAGGTCGATGCTGATGCATATACGGGTGAGGTCATCGGAGAACTGAACTGTCTGCACGGTATAGAGGGGCCACTGAGATGTGTCGTGCACTTTGTGCGAAAGCTCGTTACGGACTTCAAGCATCTTCTGCTGTCCAGCCTCTTCAGACATTCCCCGCAGGTCATTATGTTTTATTTTGAATGCGGGAACCGAGGCAGAAATGCGTTGCATGCCGTCCGTGGTAATGGTCATGCGCAGCATGGGATGGCGTTTAATTAATTCATCCCAGCTTGCGGAGTAACGTTGGCGGTCCAGATTTTTATAATCATATTCAGCATAACTGTGGCAGGAAATATCCCCCAAGGGCAGACTGCTGCTTCTTCCTGCCCAGTAAGCGTACTGGGCGTCAGTCAGTTCGAAATCCCGAATCTGTTGTTCTATTCTTTTGGCCGGAGCAGTTAAGGGAGTCTCTGTTGTTCCTGTCTTTTTACGCACCAGTTCGCAGATATTTTTAATTGTCGGGTTGGCGAATACTTCAGCCGGACTTAGTTTCGCACCAAGTTTTTTGCGAAGCTTCTGGGACAGTTGTAGGAAGAGCAGGGAATCCAGACCGAACATGAGCAGGTTTTCTTCTATTTCCGGTGAGCTGTTTGACTTTAGAAGGTCCGCTACGGATTTACTTATAAATGCTTCAAGGTCGTTGCTTACGGAAGTTTCAGGAGTCTGAACTGAATTATTCTTGGCGGAGGGTTGCCTTGAGTCCTCTTGAGCAGAAAGCTGTTCGCTAAGTAAAAACCATGGCTCGTTACCCATTGCGCTCATTCTGTCATAAAATACAGGCCAGTCGTTGTCTGTAGCATGAAGTACCGGTGCTGATTGCGGAATTGATTCCAGCACCTTGAGTGCTTTTTCAGCACTCAAGGCATGGATTCCTAGGGATTCGCGCTGTTCATGTCCCCGCACATCATCTTTGAGCATTCCGCAGTCATTGAAAGGCCCCCAGCTTATGCAGGTGGATGGCAGGCCTTGGGATTGGCGCATTTCACTAAGAGCTTCAAGGTAGCCGTTTGCAGCACTGTACGCCCCTGCGTTTGCGATTCCGTGCAGGGTGGCAATTGATGAAAACATCACGAAAATATCGGGTTCCATTCCCATTGAGGTTGTCATCTCATGGAGCAGGTTTGCGCCCTTGATTTTCGCTGAGGTCCGGCGTTGAAATTCATCGGGGAAGAGGTTTACCAGCGCTCTGTGGCTGCTTTCACCGGCCAGATGGTAAACCGCGCCAAGTTCAGGGACAGCTTTGCCGCAGTCTTCAAGCAGCTCCTTCACATCATTATTATTCGATATATTCGCAGCATGAAAATGAATTCGGATGTTTTGCTTTTGCAAGTCATCCCATTCTTTCTGTACGGCAGATTTTGGTTCATTTCTGGCGGTTAATAGGAAATTACGGCAGCCGTTCTGCACAAGATGTTTGATGAGGGTACGGCCAAGTCCGCCTGTAGCTCCACTGATTAGTGCGGTTTTGCCTTCGGGAACAGCCAGCATATTGCTGCGGAACTTGGAAATTGATTTTTCAGCATCAAGACTTTTTAAAACCGGAGTCAACAGTTGCCCGCGACGGTAGGCATACTGACCGCAAGGAATAGACTGCCCCAGCACGTTCAGAACAGCCTCTTGAAATGCATTCCAGTTGTTCAGGTCTATGCAGATCACTGCGGTTTGCGGATTCTCAGCGGCAAAAACCCGCGCAAGTTCCCAGATTGCTCTTTGCTCCGGTTTTGTATCCTCTCCTGCAACCGAAACAGCCCCCGATACTGCAAGAATGAAGGACCGTGTTCTGCCGAACTTTGATAGGTCGGAGAAAAAGCGCACGTGCTCTTCCAGATCAGGGCTTTTGGCACTGTAGATAATATCCAATTGCTGATCGAGTGAATAGCCTTCTGCTGTGGAGAGTTCCTCCTCGAGATTTTCCAGAGTGCCTGTATTCATGTTTGCGGTTTCAATCGTTCTGATCGGGTGTGGTCCGATAGAATTGAGCGAAAAGGAATTAGATGATCCTGAACGGATAAGCACATACGGGCGTTTATTATTGAATATTTCATGGGTTGCTGTTTCAGCTTCAAACGGCTGCCAGTCTAAGAAAGTCAGTTTTGGTGCGTGGCTGGAAGCATGGTCGCTGGACTCGGATTCTTCAGGAATTCTGATCAGCTCCATTTCGGAAATTGTCAGGACTCTCTGTTTTTCTGGAGTCCACATGCTTATCTCACAAAGTACGGATTCAGGGTTGTTTTCATGCAATTGGACAGAGCATCTCAACTTTTCTTCGTGAGAATTATGGAAAGAAACTGACCGTGCATTAATCGGTGCCAGAATGCAGGGCGGACTGAATAATTCCGGGAATGCTCCTAAAAGTTGGATACCGGGATCTATCAAAGAAGGATGCACATCCAGACCGCCTCCGCCAGCCAGCAGTTCTTTTTCCAGAAGGATATCGGCGTGAACGGTGTTTTCAGTCACACGGATATTTTCAAACCGCCACAAAGGTGCTCCTTCAGCATTTTTGCCTAAGGACTGCAGGGCGAGAGGAAACATTTCGGGTGAGAATGAAGTTCCGCCCGTGTCCATATCAGCCATTATGTCATAGGGCTGGATGTCTGTACCAATTTCAGCTGTCGTGCAGGTTATCCATTGTCCGTTATTTTCCTGAAGGATCTTAATCTCTCCGCTTTCATCAGGGAAAAGATGTACGGAAGTCGGAGTGTCGCAGGAAAGCAGCACCGGGGATTTGAACTTGATGTTCTCAAGGCGAATTGATTTTTCATCTTTGTTGAAATCCTTCCAGACATCTAAAATGAGAGTTGCCAGCACTCCCAGCGGAGCCATATGTTTTCCATTGATGATATGGTTTTGCAGGGCCGGAATGCGCTGAACGTCGATGGTTGCCTTGAATGTCGGAAGGGGGTGGTTTTCACGGCGTAATTGCAGTGGGTTGTTCAATATTTTCGGGCTGGATTTTTCTAGATAAGAAAACTCTACGGTCCGCCGAATATTTCCTTTCAAGGTTCTCGGAGCCCAGTATATATCCTTTTTGAAGGCGTATGTGGGCAGCGAAACCATCTGCACATCTTCAGACACAAGGGGAGTCCAGTTGATTGAGGAACCGAGCTTATAAAGCTCAGCTGTCGCCTCAGCGATGCTGATTGTCGGATCGAGTCCTTTGCGCATACTGCTAAGGATTTGTGTGTCCTGTGCCAGAAAGCGTTTTGCCATTCCTTCAAGAATTGCATGGGGACCGAGTTCGAGAACAATGTCGCACCCGGTTTCCAGAAGAGCTTTAGTTCCTGCTGTAAATTGTACGGATTGGCGCAGGTGGTCTGCCCAGTATCTGGAATTGGTTATAAGTTTTGATTCCTTCCGGCCTGTAACGCAGGAAATAAAATTTATGACCGGAGTATTGAGGGTAATGGCGCTTACTTCCCGTTCAAATTCGGGAACAATCGAGTCCAGCTGGTGGGAATGAAAAGCATGGGACACGTCAAGAGAGCGGAATATTATATCATGTTCTTCTGCAATGTTTTCGAATTTCCTGAGGGACTTAAGTGGTCCGGAGAGCACAATATGTTCCGGGCCGTTTATGGCTGCTACGTCCAGATCGTTGAATGAATTTTCATTGATCAGTTCTTTCAGTTTTTTCAGATCAGCAAAGAAGGCAGTCATTCCTCCGCCAGCGGGCAGGGAGGAACACAGAGCGCCCCTGTGGCAGATAAGCTCGACTGCGGTTTGAAGTTTCATTACGTCTGCCGCGCAGGCTGCCGCATATTCTCCGATGCTGTGTCCCATTACAGCATGCGGAGTTATTCCGAGAGAGAACCAGTATTTGTAAAGTCCGTATTCAATGGCGAAAATTGCGGGCTGGGCGTATTTTGTATCTCTAAGATAGTCAGCATTTTCATCAAAAAGGACATTGAAAAGGGGAGTGTCCAGATGATCCTGCATGGCCTCCGCAACTTTATCCACAGCATTTCGGAAGACCTTAGAGCTTTGGTATAGTTCCTTACCCATCCCGGCATATTGACTGCCCTGACCGGTGAACATGAACCCGATTTTGGGTTTTTTGCCTGTGGTGACGTTTATGGCCGGAGATTCCAGTTTTGTTGCCAGATCATGATAATTCTCTCCGAATACGGCGGTTCGGCAATTAAAGTGTCTGCGTCCTTTGCAGAGTGTACGCATGACTGATGCCGGTGAAATTGAAATATTCTCTTTCAGCTTTTGCGCTAAAGAAGAGCACAGTTCGGACAGACTCTCTTCGTTTTTGGCGGAAACAGGTAAAATGAATAGCTCTTTTTCTATCCTTCCAGGGGCGGATTCCACTGGCGGACCTTCGAGGATCATATGCACATTGGAACCGCCCACACCGAAAGAACTGACCCCGGCAAATCTTTTGCCGTCATCTGTGTTCCATGGGCGCAGTTCTGCTATGGGCTGGAAGGGCGTATTTTCAAACTGGATGCGCGGGTTTGCGGTGTTGAAATGCAGAGAAGGCGGCATTTCAGCGTGCTTAAGGGCCAATGCCGTTTTGATTAAGCTGCATACCCCGGCAGCGGTATCAAGGTGCCCCACATTGCTCTTGGCCGAAGCTATGGCGCAATATCCGCAATCCTGAGTGTCTTTGCGGAAGGCAGTGGTCAGGGCCTGTATCTCGATGGGATCACCGAGAGCCGTTCCGGTCCCGTGCGCTTCAAGGTAACTGATATCGCGTGCTGAAATATCGGCGAGAAATAGGGCATCCTGAATAACTCCGGACTGTCCCGATACACTGGGCGCGGTGAATCCGGCTTTGTCGGAGCCGTCGTTGTTCATAGCTGATCCGCGTATCACAGCATAAATATTGTCCTTATTGCGCAGGGCTTCTTCCAGCGGTTTTAAGAGTACCACACCGACTCCGTTTCCAGCGCAAATACCCTGGGCATTTTCATCAAATGCCCTGCATTTTGCGTCCGGGGAGCAGATCATGCCTTCTTCGTAAATATAACCGATACGCTGGGGAATCGTGATGGATGCTCCGCCGGCGAGGGCTGTGTCGCATTCTCCGGCGAGCAGGCTTTGTACGGCCATATGAACTGCGGCAAGGGAACTTGAGCAGGCCGATTGGACAGTGAGACTCGGTCCGGTAAGTCCAAGCTTAAAGGAAGTCCGGGTTGCGATGTAGTCTTTATCATTACCGAGTAGTGCTCCGAATGCGGCACTGGTTCCGGTGGTGTTGGGATCGACCATGGTGTCAATGTAGGAGCTCATTTTGGCTCCGGCAAAGACACCGGTTCGAGTGTCCTTGCTCCCTGCTATGCCGCCGTCCTCAAGAGCGGCCCATGCGCATTGCAGGAAAATTCTCTGTTGAGGGTCCATGCGAAGGGCCTCAGCAGCGGAGTAACCGAAGAAGTCCGCATCAAAACTTTCAACATCATCAATTGGATAGCCTCGTTTCACATAATCTGGGTTGGAAAGGGTTTCCGGAAGTACTCCGTTGGCCATGAGTTCATCATCAGTGTAGTCGACCAGAACATCCACGCCGTTTCTAAGGTTGTTCCAGAAAGCGTCCTTATCTTTTGCGCCGGGGAAACGGCATCCAATGCCAATAATGGCTATGAAGTCAGCAATGTTGTATTCACTCATCATTTTTTCCATTCTTATTGTTAGACGCGGGCTTTTCGGCGGTTACGTCTTTTGTTTCGGGAAGTATTCTGTCTGGGGCTATCCTGATCCGGGACTTCGGCTGATTCCTGATTCTCGGAAGCTTGACTGAGCATTGATTGCAATGCTTCGGCCAGTTTGCCTATACTCGGATTGGCGAAGATTGTTACAGCATCAAGGGAGAGCCCCAATTCACGAGTTAGGCTGTTCTGTAACCGGATCAGGTGCAGAGAGTTGGCGCCGAGATCAAAGAAGCTGACACCGTAGTCGGAGCAGTCTCCTCCTGTGAGTTCGTTGAGCTTTTCTTCAATTGTTTCTGCAAGTTCTTCTATGGATCGGGTTGTTTCCGCATCCTCTGAATCGGAAACGGATGGTTTTCCGGTTGAATTGTCATCCAGTTTGGGAGCGGCTTTAGCCATTGAATGTTCAGCAGTCGGCTTCGGCAGCGCTTTGCGGTTGACTTTGCCGTTGGCAGTCAGCGGCAGTCTGTCCAGCAATATCAGATAGTCGGGAAGCATATACGGTGGTAAGGCCTCGGTCAGGCTGGCGAAAATACTTTCTTCTAATTTGTGTTCCTGCGCGTTCTCGCCCTGACAATAAACGGCCAGACGTTTTTCTGTTCCTTCGCCGATAATAGCCGCTGCGGCATTGATTACCTGCGGAGTACGGATTGCGGCTGATTCAATTTCACCCAATTCAATGCGATGACCGCGCAGTTTGATCTGGCTGTCATTTCTGCCGACAAAACGGATTGTTCCATCCGGGTGGAAGTAGCCGAGGTCCCCGGTGCGGTATAAACGTTCTCCACTGCGGGGGTGCCTGATGAAATGGGCAGCGGTCTTCTCTTTGTCTCCAAGATATTCAAGAGCCAGTCCTTCACCGCCGATATACAATTCACCCACAGCCCATTCCGGTTTTGGGTAGAGATCGTGTGAAAGCACGTGGAACTGCTGTTTATGCATGGGAAAACCGTAAGGAATGCTTTGCCATCCCTGATCCAGCCGGTTGATTGGGTAGAGGATAGACCAGATTGAAGCCTCGGTTGCTCCGCCAAGTGAAACGATTTGGCAGGAATCACTTAATGCCCGTATTCTTTTCGGCAGGGTCAGCGGAATCCAGTCGCCGCTCATCATGCACAGGCGTAATGAGGCTGGAAGTCTTTTGCCCGTGGCCTCGCAATATTCCACAAGCATTTCCATAAGCATGGGGACAGTGTTCCAGATGGTGATTTGCTGCTGTTCCAGCAGTTCCAGCCAGCGCAGCGGATCTTTTTCTCTTTCCGGTTCGGGCATGACCAGTGTTCCCCCGGCATCGAGGATTCCGAAAATATCAAAGACGGAAAGGTCGAATGTAAGGTTAGCCAGCCCTAAAACCGAGTCTTCGGAGGTAATTTGGAAGCGGGTTTTCAAGTCATCAAAGGTGTTGCAGGGGCCTTGGTGATTCAATACCACCCCTTTGGGATCACCAGTGGAGCCGGATGTATAAATGCAATAGGCGGTGTCGGACGGTGTGCTTTTCCGTTCCCAGTCAAAGTCGTCCGGTGTTTTCGGCTCATAGGTCAGCAGTGCATAGCTTTCGGGAAGATTTTCGGCTGTTTCCTGTTCAGTAATTACCAGCCTGCATTTTGCGTTATCGAGTATCTTTTGGGTGCGCTGTACAGGGCTTTCCGGTGATATGGGGATATAGTGGCAGTCAGCCAGTAGAATTCCTAAAACGGCCGCAATCTGACGAATTCCCTTAGGCAGGATCACTGCTACCGCACTTGCGGGCGTAATTTCGCGTTTCTGGATTTCCGAAGCGATTGCAGCGGCTTTGGTGTACAGCTCCATATAATTAAGAGTTTCTTCTGGAGTTGTTAAGGCCGGGGCCTCCGGCTGGCGGTCAACATGGTACATGAATCCGTCAATAATGAGCCGTGGCCCGTGTGGGGCCGTCTTGTCCGGCATGGTACCTGGTTTCTCTGCCGTATTGTTATATGACTTACGTCGGTCTGCCTGTGGTTGTGGCAGGCGCACTGCTTCAATAAATGTCCAGTCGTCAGACTCCGCGAGCCTGTAGAGCAGGTCCTTATAAGCTGAGAACATGTCTTCGATCATTCCTTGCGGAAATAGCTCGGCTACATAGTCCCAGTTAAAGACCAGACCTTCTTCGTTCTCGTAGACCTGATGGTCAAGCCAGATCTGTGGGGTCTGGGTCAGGCAGTATTTCTGGACACCGAATGAGTCTATAACTGAAGCATCCCGGCCAAGGGCTTCGGAACCGATAGCGCTGGTGAAGACTACAGGCACGACAGCATGGTCGTCCCCGGCACCACGGGCCATTTCACGCATTACTTCAACTCCGCCGAAGTGACGATGATCAAGGTCTTTCCAAAGCCTGCGCTGAAGAATTCCAGCATATTCGGTGAAATTATCGGATAGAGATTTTATAGCGTGATCCGGTGTTTCAAGCAGGGTCAGAGAGGTAAAGTCGCCGACGATGCTGTTGATATCCTTATGGATCGGAGCTCTGTTGAACAGAGTCAGGTTGATGGAAAATCTTGGCGATTTACTCCATGCTGCTATGGTTTTGGTATAGGCGGCGCAAAGCAGTGATGACGGAGTGATATTTGAGTTTGATGCTTTTTCTTTGATTTTCCGCCAGATTTGAGGGTCGAGACTGTGTTCAAGCCTTGAGAAATGAGGAACTCCTATCTCCTCCGGCTTTTTGGCAAGAGGAAGTTCCGGTCCTGCGGGCAGGGTTTCCAGTCTTTCCATCCAATATCTTTTAGCCTGAGCATAGGGGGCACTCTTTCTGAATTCGCGTTCTGCCATGATGTAGTCGCGGAAAGTTACATCCACGGCAGGCAGGATTACCTTTTGGTTATCCTTTGCCGCATCATAGAGTATTTTCCACTCCTCCATAACCAGAAACAGACTCCAGATGTCCACGCAAAGAGCGTCAAAGCTCATGTGGATACGCATGTTTTTGTCATCGGTTCTGCTCAGGCGAATGTCGAACAAGGGCCATTCTGCCGGGTTAAGGACCTGATGTGAAAGTTCGGCACGGATTTTATCCAGCTCTAGTTGTTTTTCCTGTTCAGATGTTTTGCGTAAATCAGAGTGTGGAAAATTCAGCCAGCCAGTTTCAGCAAGTACCTGCTGTCTGCCATCATCATCCACTGTCGCGCGCAGCATGGGGTGACGTTTTATCAACTCGTTCCATGTTGATTCCAGCAGATCGGCATCAGTCAGCCAGCTGTCTATTTCCAGATAGATATGAGTGGAAATACCGCCCAAGACGTAAAGGTTTCCGCGTCCGATCCAATACGCCTGCTGAATGTCGGACAGCGGGAAGGGAGCGTTGGATTCTTCGGGGCTGGGAACGAGTTTCGGCAACTCCTGACGTTGCGTTGTCTGTTCTTCAAGCCATTTTGCCTGTTTACGCAGGGTTGAAAGTTCGAAGACTTTACCCAGTGGCAATTCCTTGCCCAGCTTCTGGCGTATTGCGGCAGCCAGCCTGATAGCCAGCAGTGAATCACCGCCAAGAGCAAAGAAGTCTGATTCAAGTGGCGGAAGTCCGGTTCCAAGAATACCGCTCCAGATTTCCTGAAGAACCTTTTCTTCTGCGGTCAGGTTTTGCTGTTCTGCTGCTGCCTGCAGAAGATCTGTGGGCTTTTCCGGTATAATCAGTTTCTTGCGGTCTATCTTTCCACTAGGGGAAGTCGGCCACTCCTGCACTGCTATAATTTCATCCGGGTGCATGTAATCAGGAAGCATTTTTTTGCATGCTTCCATGATTCTTTGCGATGTATTCTCGGAATCTGAACCGCTTCTGAAGAACAAGGCCAATGCCTTACCGCCCGTAGGGCGGGATGCTGCAACGGCTACCGCGTCAATTACATTGTCCGCACTTGTAGCAGCAGCTTCAATTTCACCTAATTCAATACGGTGCCCCCTGATTTTGACCTGAAAGTCATCCCGACCGAGGAATTCGATATTCCCGCAGGGGAGCCAGCGTCCAAGGTCTCCGGTTTTGTATAAAGTCTCGCCGGTTATGGGATGAGATACGAATGCTGCTGCGGTTTTTTCAGGATCATTGTAATATCCGTCTGCAAGTCCTTTACCGCCGATGTATAGATCTCCGACAGCCCAGTCCGGCCTGTTCCCGCCATTGTGGGAAAGAACGTGGAAGGTCTGGTTGGTCATGGCTTTGCCGTAGGGAATACTTTTCCAGTCCTGTTCAACTTGTTTTATCGGATAATGAATCGACCAGATTGAAGCTTCCGTGGCCCCGCCGAGGCTGTGAAGTTCCATGGCAGGAAGAACCTGTTTGGCTCTCTCAGGCAGGGTGACCGGAATCCAGTCTCCGCTGATCATGGCAAGCCGTAATGAAGGAGTTTCTCTGATACTCAATCTGTTTTCTATGGTGGTCACCAACATTTCAAGCTGTGCGGGCACGGAGTTCCAGAGCGTTATCCGGTGCTCGTTCATGATCTGCAACCATGTTTCAGGGTTTCGCAGTTCGTCCTGAGCAGGCAGGACCAAAGTCGCTCCGACTCCGAGAATTCCGAAAATATCATATACAGATAAGTCGAAGTTCAGACGGGCCAGTCCCATAATCCGGTCTTTGGAAGTAACCCGGAAGCGGCGGTTGATGTCTTCGCAGGTGTTCTTAGCTGCCGCGTGTGAAATTGCCACGCCTTTGGGTGTTCCTGTAGAGCCGGAAGTAAAGATTATGTATGCCAGCTGTTCCGGGGAGCAGGGGGTTTCAATGCCCGAAAAGCTCTTTGGCCCGGTTGCTAAAATCTTATCTACGTCAATTCGCAGCACATGTTCCGGCAATTCTATTTTCTGTTCCGATAGAGTCAGGACCGAGCATAGATCAGCTTGCTTAATAATCGCTGAGATTCTTTCTTTCGGAAGCTCCGGGTCTATAGGCAGGTATGCTCCACCGGCCATAAGGATTCCAATGGTTGATGCTGTTTGCAGCCAGTGTTTAGGTATGAGAACCGCAACAGGTTCCGCTGGCTCTAAACCTGATTCGCTCAGTGTAGCTGCGATGGAATTGATCGCCTCTCCAAGACGCTCATAGCTGATATTTTTATTGTCGCTGATAATGGCGGTTCTTTCCGGGTTAGTACGGATCATTTCCATGACCGGAGAATGCAGCAGGCCGGAGGGCAGGTAGGCGGTAGTGTCGTTGGAGGCAATACGTCGTTTGCGCTGCGAATCAGGGAGGCGTACCGAGATTTTCTCATTCCATATTGATCTGCTTTCAGCGAGGTCTATCAGCAGCTTGTTGTAACTCTCGAACATGGCCTCAATCATTCCTTCGGGAAAACGGTCTTCCACGAAATCCCAGTTCCATTTCAAATCTCCTGCATCTTCCCACGCCTGATGGTCGAGGTGGACCTGCGGAGTCTGGAAGATTCCATAGGGAACTTCTCGAATTAATCCTTCAGGCAGTGATTCCGGAAAGAAGCCATGCGGTTCATTTCTGGTGATGGGCAGCAGGCTGGTGAAGACCACGGGCATTGTAGATGGCAGTCCGGCGGCACGCAGCTTTCTTAGAATCTTTACGCCGGAGTATGAGCGGTGTTCGAGGTTTTGCCAAAGGTCTTCTTGAATAGCTTGTGAACGTTGCAGGAAAGTCTCACTCCTTAGGAAAACAGAGTGCGGCATGGAGGAGGTGAAGTCTCCGGCCAGATGGGGAATATCAGCGTGTCCCGCAGGTCTGTTGAACATAGTTAAAGTAATGGTGAAGTCGGGAGACTTACTCCATGTACCGATCACTTCGGAAAAGACAGCCAGAAGCAGACCGGAAGGGGTAAGGTTATGCTCAGAGGCTATGTTCTTAAGGTTGCGCCAATGGGCGGCCGTAAGTTTTGCGCTACGGCGGACAAAGCGTCCGGCTTTGTTCTGACTGGAAACAGTAGGGAGTTCCGGTGCTGGAGCAATTGCTGTCAATTTGTCAGTCCAATATGCTTCAGCTGCTTTATAACTATCTGATTCCTCGGTCTGTTTCTCGTGCATTACGCAGTCACGGAATGTAAGGTTCAGAGCGGGAAATACTTCGGCTGTCTCTTTAATTGCATCCTTAAGATTCTGTGAAGGTTTGGGTGTCACGTTGTAAAGAGCAGACAGCTCCCGTGCCAGAATTAGCAGAGTCATCCCATCACCTATGAGGAGATCGAAGCTGATGTGCAGGCGTGTGGAATTATCCGGCTTTTGCGATGCGCGAAGGGCAAATAGAGGCCATGTGTCGCTGGAATGAACGGCGTGTGACATAGAGTCCCTTACAGTCTCCAGCTTCATTGCCATCTGTTCTTCAGTTATTGAACTCAGGTCTTCCGTGGCTATTGAATATCTTGGTATTTCTTCGAGAACATGTTGTTGCCCATCCTTAGTGATGATGGTTCGAAGCATAGGATGGCGTTCGATCAGAGCGTTGACAGCCAGTTCAGCCTTTTCCTTGTCAAAGGAATTCAGGTCCAATTCCAGATAGAGGTGGCAGGAGACTCCGCCAGATTCAATGTCTCCCCGTCCAACCCAGTATGCGTGTTGGATGTCGGTAAGTGGGAATGGGGTCTGCTTGTTTTCAGGATCAGTTTTTAATTGGACGGATTTTTCCTGTTCCGTCTCTTTTTCAGATTCATTGGGAATGTCAGAGGGTAGTTTTTCCAGAATAGCAACGGGTGATCCCTGCATGACATCGGCTAGGGATATTTTGCACCCTGTTTTAGAATAAATGTTTTCCACCATGCGGAAAGCCATTAGAGAATCCATGCCTTGAGAAGTGAGAGGGACGTGCATGAGAATGTTTTCCGGTTTGGTCCACATCTCATCCGCAATCCATCCAAGAAGGATTTTTGCGGTTCCAGACATCTTCGCACTTTCCTTTGGCGTGGAAGATTCGTTCAGGGTATCTTTCAGCAGTAGTCCCTTGAGAGTTGTTCTTCCCTGTCCAGCTTCATTTGTAGAGTCCGCCGGGGGTAAGAGGAATTTTGTTTTGTTGAATTTTGTGGGGGGAAGAGAAATCACCTTTCCATCTGGGAAGATCTTATCCCATTTAACTTCGTGCCCGGCCCGAAGGAGGTCGGAGAGAGCTGCGGTTTCAGCTGCGGTCCTTTTATTCTTTGAAAGCGGTTTTGGGGACACCCATGAGCCTGAGAATCCGGGAATTATCTGTTTAGCCATTGCTGTCAAAATCGGTTTCGGTCCTGCTTCAGCGATGCAGTCCACACCGAAACTTTCGAGACTCTTTATTCCCTGCAGGAATTGAACTCCCTTACGCATATGTGCGCACCAGTAGTCAGCACTTTGCAGCATGTAGCCGGAAGCTATCTCGCCGGTGACATTCGAAACTATGGGAATGGAAGGAGGGGAGTAGGATATTTTTTGTGCTGTATTGTGAAAGTCCGCTAGGGCAGGTTCCAGCAATCTGGAGTGGAAAGCATGGGAGACCGAAAGCTGTACGGTTTTGATTTTTTGTGATTCCAGATCAGAAACTATGTGCTCTAAAATTTCCAGATTACCGCTGATCACAATGTTTTCAGGTCCGTTTACCGCAGCGATGTCCACGAGTTTATTGTAGTCCTTCAGAATACTTCTAACCTGTTCATGAGGAGAAAGAACAGCATACATGCCTCCGGCAGAAGTCCCTGATACCGGCAGTTTTTGTATGGCTTGACCCCGTTTGATAACCAGTGGGAGAGCCTCTTCAACGGAGAAGACTTCGGCAAGGCAGGCGGCAACATATTCTCCGACACTGTGTCCCATCATGATTGACGGTTCTATTCCCCATTCCATCCATAAGCGGGCCAATGAATATTCATATGCAAATAAGGCGGGCTGTGTATAATTGGTTTGGTTGAGCTTTTCTTGTGAAGAATCGAAGAGAAGGGTTTTTAGATTAACGTCCAATTCAGAAGACGAGATGTCAGTGCAGCGATCTATCTGTTTTTTGAAAAACGGGAAGGAGTTGTAAAGCTCAAGTCCCATGCCCGGATGCTGTGAGCCTTGTCCTGTAAAAATAAAGGCTGTTTTGTGCGGTTGGTTTTTTATCGGACCGTAATTTCCAGATTCTGAAAACTCCCGCAGCTGCTTGATTATCCCGACATAATCAGGAGCGGAGAGTACCGTTCCTACCTGTTCAGAGTTGGCGGCACGTCCACTTGTATAGGCTGTATTTTCGAAAAACTGAGGACTTTGCCGTTCCAGAAGCTCTGCGTAGGCTTTGGTTTTATCCTGTAAACGATTTGGGTTTTCGGCCCCTATAGGCAGGATGTATTCATTATCGTTTTTCCGGAAGAATATTTTTTCCTTTACTCCTGGATACTCTTCCAGAAGCACATGTGCATTTGCTCCACCGATGCTAAAGCTGCTGACTCCGGCTCTTTTGGGTTGATTTCCGGTTTCAGGCCATGGAGTGTTGGTCCGGGGTAGCGAAAATGATGATTTAAATTTTTCCAGACGGCGGTTTAGTTTCTTGAAGGCGAATTGGGCAGGAATTTCTCCATGCTGCATGCAGAGAACTGTCTTAATCAGTCCGGCTACGCCAGCCGCAGATTCCGCATGGCCGATGCATGGTTTTACAGATCCTAGAATTACCGGTTGCTGGCGCTGACAATGCAGGTATACCTTTGAAATAGCTTCAACTTCAATGGGATCACCAAGTGGAGTCCCGGTGCCGTGTGTCTCAAGGTACTGAATCTGTTCCTGTTTCAGACCTGCGCTGTCCAATGCCTGTTGCAGAAGTTTTTGCTGTGCATCCCCGTTTGGAGCCGTGATACCGTTGCTTCGTCCATCATGATTGGCTGCTGTTCCCGATATTACGGCCTGAATGGGATCTCCGTCTTTAATTGCTTTATCTAATGGCTTCAGTGCTATAACCCCGAGCCCTTCTGATCTGATATAACCGTCTGCAGAATCATCAAAAGTTTTGCATCGTGCATCGCGGGCCATAAGTCCTGCTTGGGAGCAGAGAATATGCATTTCCGGGGAGAGTATAACGTTAACTCCTCCGGCCAGAGCAATATCACATTCCTTTGCGGACAGAGATTTAACAGCCATATGAATCGCAGAAAGGGAGGCTGAAGATGCCGTATCTATGGTCATGCTGGGACCGGTCAGGTCAAGATGATAGGAAATTCTATGGGCGGCCATGCTGCCGAACATCCCGGTGGCTGAATGCATATCCAGATCCTGGCGATAATGTTTTACCCGGCCTGCGTAATCGGTATTGAAAATCCCCATGAAAACACCGGTGTTGGATTTCGCAAGACTGCGCGGGGCCATGCCAGCATGTTCAAGGGCTCTCCATGCCGCTTGCAGCAGCAGACGGTGCTGCGGGTCCATAACTATTGCTTCTCGTGGGGAAATACCGAATAACTCTGCATCGAAGGATTCTATATCATCTATAAATCCGCCTTCGTTTACGTAGCTTTTACCTTTCTCGGAATCCGGAGAATAAAATAGATTTTTGTTCCAACGGTTATCCGGAATGATGCTCAGTCCGTTGTTTCCGCTGTTCATCAGGTCCCAGTACTTTTCGAGTGAATCGCCGCAACCGGGAAATGAGCATGACATACCGATAATAGCGATACGCCCGTCCGACTGGTTGCTTTGGGGCTGCTTCTCCGTTGCAGGAAATTGGTTTTTTCGTTCTAAAACAAGTCTGGAGAAGTCTTGAATGGTAGGGTGTGAGAAAATATCGGCAGTAGTTATTTCAACTGAAAATTTCTGTGAGGTCATGGCGGCAAGATTGGATAATTCAAGTGACGAAAAGCCCTGATCAGCCAGAGGAGTATGAGGGCAGATAGTTCCCGAAGTTTGTTTTTGCGTCTGTTTGAGTAGCCAGTCGGAAACGGTTTCGTAATTATGTCCATCTAATTCATGTATATTAAGCATGCTGGGTACCTGAATAAGTATATCCCCGCTTGCGCGGGGATATTGGTTTTAAGGTTTGGCTGTGAAGCTGACTGTTGCACACGAAAACACTTTTCCGCATTTTTTAGCCAGTTCGGATAGGGGGCCTTTGGGTGAGGTATCCTGTACAATGTAGACGTTAGCTACCCAGTGACCTGCGGTTGGAATTCGGAATTCAGCCTTCCCATTCATGATATATGCTGAAAGGAAAAAACCGTCCGGTCCACCAAAGGTGTCACTGGTGAGGGTCATGTAGTTGATTGTGTTGCTGTCAGTGTTGACTGGTTTTCCCATGAAAGAGACATCAAAGGGTACCATCTCACCCTTGCGCACATTAGAGAGGTTTCTTTCAGGGATGATCTCCAGATCAAATCCGGACGGTTTGGGCTTGGTCCATTTTCCAATGCTGTAGAATGCTTTTGCGTTCATGGAATAGCGCAGGCTTTCCAGCACTTCTCCTGCGTCTTTGATTTGATCCATGGGTTTTGCCGCCATGCGCATTTTTCCGGTTTTATCCTTGTAGCGGGTAAAGAAACCGACCTTACTGGTCGCGGATACCTGATAGGTGCCTTGGGGGGAGTCCTTTTTCAGAACAATTTTTCTAACTCCGATATCACCTGTGACGATGTCCGCATATGTAGTTTCAGTTGCGGTCTTTACAGATGATTTCGGAATGGGAAGTTTTACTTCGGTTCCATCCGGAGCAGTAAGGTAATATCTGTCAATATTGACCGAAGCAGTAGGCGAGGACAGCAGGTCATCGATGGGAGAAAAATGTCCCCAGCCGATACTTGTGAGCACATGTCCCGGTTCGTGCAGGTTAGATTCAAACAGGTTTACCCATAAGGAATGAGCGTGGGCGGCGTGTGCAGGAAGCACTAGCGCACATAAACAAATGGTCATGGTGTAGAATATTTTTTTTAACAAGACGATTTCTCCTAAGATTAGTAATTACTGAAATTATATTCCGTCTTCTCTAACTTGATGTCCCGGTCCGGCGTCGAGCTCTACTTCATAGGGCTCAGGGGGGCGCGTAAATGTACAGGTCCCCAGTTCATCTGTTTCACCCTGCCAGATCAAAGAATTGTCTTTGGCTCTGTAGATTTTTACAGGGGTTTTGACAGCCATTTCACCTGTGGAGTACATCCCCTCAAGCTCAATTTTGTTGTCGTCGATGTCGGTCAGGGACATAAACAGCGAATGTGCGTAGGCTTGCGAACTCAACAACAGAATAGACAGTCCTACGAGAATGCTTTTAATTTTCATTTTCAATCCTTTAATTAAAATATAAAGCGACAAATTTTACTTATGCAAAGATATGTTTATGGTAATTACATAAGTGATTTCTAACATCTGCTGATTATTTTTTTTCAACTTGAGAATTGTTTAGTTTTTGTAAGGAAATATGGAGTTTTGAAGGATCTTTTACTGTAAAATTAGGTTGCTAGTTTACATTCTGGATGGAGCGTATTTGTGTTTTGCGCTTCAGGGTTGGTGACTACTAACTACCGGATTCTCATAGAAGAATCCGGTAGTTAAGGGTGATTTTACCTGTAGGGTAATATTCCGGCTTAATTTATTCTACGCTTTCCATTTGAGCCGTCTCAATATCGAGCAGAATTTCCAGATAGCCTGAAGCGCGTTTTTTGAAGTTGCCGTCAATGATCTGATTCAGTTCCTGCTTGGCTTTTTGCCAGTCTTTTAATTCCCACGCGCAAAGAGCTATATAGAATCTTGCTTCTCCCGCATCCTTTGTTCCCAGCGCAGGTTGCAAAGCGTCGCGAGCTTCATTAAAGCGTCTGGCTTTAAATAGGAGTTGCCCCTTCTTGAGGCTTGTTGATGTGTTTTTGGAATAGTGATCCATGTAGTTCACCGCCTTATTTATTCGACCGGCGGACGCATATAAAGCCGCAATATTGAGTGCCTGTTCTGTGTTGATAGCCGTCCCGTAGGCTCGCTCCAATGTCGCCGCAGCTAAAAGGGGGGCTTCCGTGTATCTGTATATAGAGGACAGGTTTTCCAATTCCTGCTGCGAAGGAAGTTCCAGGCGATAGGCGATTTCAAGTGCTGCTGCCGTTTTTGCGAGCTGTTCCTTGTTCATATGAAGTTTGGCAAGAAGCTTCCAATAAGCCGAGTCCTCAGGAGCTTGCTCCAGGTATCTGAGCAGCATGGATTTTGCTTTCTCCGGCTGTCCATTTTCGAGAAGTGCATGAACAGCGAGAGATATCCATTCCTTATCGGGATTTTTTGTCTGGGCGATGAGTTTTTGCAGAACCTTGACCGAAGATTTGAAGTTGTCTCCTTTGTAGTACATTGATCCCGCCTGAAACAAAGTTCTGGGATCAGCTGGTTTTTGCAGGGCATAGGTCTTCTCCAGAAATCTGCCCGCCTCGTTGTAGCGCTCCAGTTTGTAAGCAGTGACTGCGGTATTACGGCAGAGGTGGACGTTGTCGGGGTGGAGACCGAAGCCTTCCTTGAAGGTGTCATATGCTGATTTATCATCTCCTGTCTGCAGGTATGCTCCGCCAAGTACAAGAAAGATTTGAGCATCCACAGGCTCAGTGGTGGAGTCCATGTGTGTTTTTATCAGAGTTGCAGCTTCTGCATATTTTTCGTCATCCAACAGTAGTTGAGCCTTGTAAAGGTTTTGACGTGCTTGAGGAGAGAGTTTGGCAAAGCCGGTACCGACAAAACAGAATATCGCCAGCAGCAGAATTGAAAAAATGGATATGCTTTTCATCGTGTCAGCTCGAATTTGAATGGAAGCAGGACCCATGTGTCCACATCTTCGCCATGATATTTTCCGGGTCTGAATCTCCAGCGCCTTGCAGCCTTGAGAGCTGCCTGCTCAAAAATACCGGACGGGCTGGCTGAATAGACGGAAAGGTTTACAGGATTTCCTTTGCTCGTAACCAACATGCGCACTATGACTTCTCCTTCAATTCTTTTACGCTTTGCTCCATAGGGATACTCTGGAGGGTAATTTCGAGTAATCTGCGGCATTTCATCCACTTCATCCATTTCAAAGCCGATTCCGCCCAATTCCATGCGGGGAATGGAAATTCCACCTTTCAGGCCGGGGTGCATGTCGGCCTTGAAATTTGGAGTGTTAATATTCATTATGGGTTTAATATTTTTTGGACGGCTGGTCTTCGATGAGAATGTCTTATTTATCTGCTTTGGTGGCTTAGGATCGTCCAGCTTTTTGCGTTCAAGCGGTTCCACCGGTTCTTCTTTTTGCTCTTGCGCAATACGGATTGCTCCATCAACAACCGGATTAACGGATGGTTTTTCCGCAGTGTTGAGTAGAACCACTCCGATATATATCAGCCCCGCAATCATGACCGAGCCAAGGCAGGCTGCAACAAAGTCCCCAGTCCCTCTTGTGTGCCGGAGCATTATTTTTTCCTCGCCGCGAGACTGATGTTCTGCACTCCGGCAAGGCGGCATTGATCAAGAACCTGCACCGCGGCTCCGGTCATGCTGTCTTTGTCTGCGACAATTACAACTGCCCCTTCAGGTGTTTCTGCAAGAAAACGTTCCATATAAGCGCGAACCGAGCGGATATCTAATGGCCTTCCTTCAATGAAAATCTGTCCCTCCGCAGTCAGGCCCAAAATGACATTGGCCTTTTCCTTGGTTTCCGCGCTTTGCGCAGAAGGACGCTGCACATCAACTCCTGCTTCGCGTACGAAGCTCGTGGTGACAATGAAGAAAATGAGTAAAATGAAAACCATATCAATGAGGGGAGTCATATTGATTTCACTGCCTCCGCCCCGTCTTGTGCGTGAATGACGGATATTTCTCATCTGGCTATCCTTTCTGAGTACTCAGGCTATCGGTCTGTTCTTGAAGGCAAATGCAAAATAGTTCCATGCGGGATTTCAGCTTTTCTCCCTTGCGCAGAAGGATTCCTCCGAGGATTAGGCCCGGAACAGCGGCCACCAGACCGCTTTGAGTGGTAATCAGAGCTTCGGATATACCCGAAGCCAGCGCGCGAGCGTTACCGGTCCCGAACTGGGCGATTACATCAAAGGTTGAAATCATACCGGTTACTGTTCCAAGAAGGCCCAGCAGCGGGGCCGCAGCTGCGAGAATCAGAATTGTTCCGATGTTGCACATGGTGCTGAATTCATGGCGTACGCGTATTGATTTCAGCAATTCCCTGTTTAAATCAGGATCATTACCATTCGCATCCATATGTTCCGAGAGGATATCGAATTGCCATACAGGGAGCTTCATTTTGCAAGATTCCGGTTCACGCTTGTACATTTTCAGGCAGTTAGCCGGAGATTGCTCCTTGCTGCTTTCTCGGAAAAAACGAAGACTCTTGTAAATGGCTAAAGTCCACATGATGAGTGAGAGGATCAATAGCGCAATCATAATGTCGCCGCCGGCCTGAAAATGTTCAGTCAGGAGTTCCACAAAGTTATACTGTTGCATGTTGCTCGTCCCTGCTTTTAAGCTTGCCTTTTTTCATCAGGGCAACAGCGAATCCTGATCCTTTTTCTTCCATGTCACTAATTATCTTATCCACACGGCGATCCAGAATATGATGCAGAATCATGATCGGGACAGCCACAGCCAGCCCTAGCTGAGTGGTGACCAGTGCTTCGGATATCCCGCCGGACATCATCCGGGGGTCCCCTGTTCCGTAAAGGGTTATGATCTGGAAAGTGCTGATCATACCGGTAACTGTACCCAGAAGACCCAGCAGCGGGGCAACCGCAGCCAGAACGTTCAGCGTGGGCAGGGAGCGTTCCAGAATTGGGAGTTCCTTAAGCAGACCTTCCTGAAATGCGTTTTCAATAATTTCCCGTGCCTGTCCCATATAATTCAGGGTATGTCCGATGATCCGGCAGGTGGGGTACTGAGATTGCTCATTGCAGAAAGTGCGGCATTGCTCCCATTCATCATTGGCAATCATTTTCAGGATTTTTCCCATGTTGCGGTCCGAGTTGCTGCGGATTCTGCTGAGGGTGTAGAATCGTTCGATAACCAGTATGAAAGCTGCAATTCCAACTATTATTATGGGCCAGACCAGTAGTCCCCCGGCACTCAGCCATTCCTGTACACTTTTCTGTTGCTGTGCAAGTCGGGCAAATGAGGCTCCGTTTGAGATATCTACAGGAAAAGCAACACCATTGTTATCGAGAAAACTGTTCATGGTTTTGGAGAGTGACCAACCCGGATCACCCTTGACAGCTATGAGCTTATCGCCTCCGGGGGAAGGGCGCAGAAAGCCTAATGTTCCATCGGGCTGACGGTAGGCGGAGGTGAATGAGCCGATGCGGAGTACTTCACCTGTTTTTTCAGTTCCGTCAGCTCCGGTGAATTGACCTTTACGGCGGTCAATTTCACCGGATGCAGCCATTTCATCCATAAACAGGTTCAGCAGATTTTGGATACCGCTTAATCCGGCAAAGGTGTTAGCTTTCAAAACCTCTGTTAAAATGATTGATCTTTCCGGGTGTTCAGGAGTGGTCAGACTTTCATGAAAATAATCTCGTGCCTGTTTGGCTGACGTGCGAATCGTTCCATCAATGGTTTGAATTTCCTGAGCCTGCTCAGCTAATTCTTTGGTGAGCTGTTTTTCCTGATTAAGCAGTTCTCCATACATGGCTTTGAGTGAATCGAATTTATTTCGCATGGAGTTAATACTCTTTTCGAGTTGTTGCTTTTCAGCATTAAGCTCGCTTCGCTCTTTTGTAATGAGGGCTTTGGTTGTTTTGGCGTTTTGTTTGGCTTCAGTCACAATGCTGCCGACGGCTTTGGCGGTGTCCGCCCAGCTTTGAGCTCCTGCACTGAAAGGAAAAGATAAGCAAAGTAAAAGACAATATATGACTATTTTCATTTCGCCACTCCCAGCGGAAGTTCCAATAATTCAACAGCGCGCTTTCGTTCCGCCATGTCTTTAGCGCGATGCAGGGTCAAAGCATATGCAGGGGCCAGAGTTTTCCAGCTGTTCGAATTTTTATCCCAGATTCCTACCTCTGAACCGTCAGTTGTTTGATAATAGAGGGCAGCTCGTCCAAGGCGGAAGATTGTAACCTGAGTCGCTGTGCCGTTAAGCATTAATTCCTGTGTGGAAGTGGAGACATTTTGCCCGTACTCAGTTTCGACAAGTAAGGCTTCGAATACCCGGCGTAATTTTTCACTAAGTTGCAAATGATAGTCATCCAAAGAATCACGCAGGAACTGAATTCGGTTGGTTCTCTCATTGGTCAGGAAGGGCAGGTCTGATTTTACGAAGAGTTCCAGCTGGTCAACAACTGTTTCCAAAAACGGTTCAAGCTCCATCTTAATGCGTTTGGCTTCTTCCTTCCGCCGTTTTAGCTCTGCTATTATTTCTTTCTGTTTTTTGACGTATCTGCTGTACTTTTTATTTTGAAATTCCAGCCATGCTTCAGTGGCTTTCATTTCACGAATCTCATCCGAATTCTGTTCTTTTAAATCAGTCCAGTCCTGATATCTGTTTTGAGCCTTCGCCTCTATCTCCACAGCTTTAGAGGCTTGTTCATGTACAGCTGTAACCTGCGTACTGCCCATAGCCGGGGCAGTCACCAGTACTTGCGCAATAAGAGAAAGAAAGATAATTTTTTTCATAGAGTCTCCTGAGATCCGACCATTCGGAATAGATTGAAAATCGCGTTCGTATATAGGCAAATCCCATTTATTGGTTCTAATATCTGGCGAACTATTTATTGATGATTATGAATTTCATTTTCAAATATGACTGCTGAGTTAATTAGATGTGAGTAGAGATTTGCTCTGGTAATATACTTAATTAGCGGAATAATTTTTTAAAGTTGCAAATAAAATTAAGATCGCCTTAGGGGGTAAGCTATACTGCAAAGTTTTCTAAGCTACTGCTATCCTGAACGAATTGTTTCTAAAATTTCCTGCTGGATAATTCATATTAATTTGACCGTCGGTTTAATTAAGATCGTTGGCACCATAAGCAAAAGCCTCACAATACGAGAACACATTGTGAGGCTTTTGCTTATGGTGGTAAAAATTGTGAAATTGTGCGGACAATATGCGTACAATCTAGTTTCTACTTCATTAAGTATCTTTATTTATGGAGTTAGTAAGTTGTTTCCGTGTCAGCTGGGACATGTTTGAAAATGGATCATATGGAATCAGTCTTCCCTTTTATCTTCAGCTGTGGCAACAGTTTATCTAAAGTATAATGTTCTTAAGTATATTGTTAGCAGGGGGATGATCTATGCGGATCGCCGAGATTATGCAGCAGCCAGTTCACATGGTCGCTACGGATGAGGGGTTGCTGGATGCAGCCACGCTTTTTCGAAATCATCAGATACACGGAGCTCATGTTGTAGATGATAAAGGTAAAGTTATCGGTATATTTACTTCGCAGGATCTGATTAAAGCTCTGGCGGGAGGCGCTTCCCTTTCTGATTCGATTAAAGACCATATGCGCCGGATGATGTGTACGGTGAGTGCTGATACCCAGTTGAACGAGGTCTGTTGGGATGAAGCCTCATATCTTGCTGTCAGTGACGGTCAATCCATTGTCGGCGGGCTTGATGTCTCCCGTATTACCTGTCTCACTACTGAACTTAAAGATATTATCGATAGCTCGTTTGATGGTATATTCATTACTGACGGCCAAGGGCGGGTAACTTTAGTCAATAGAGCCTATGAACGTATTACGGGGATCAGGTCTACCGAGGTTCTGGGAAAAAGTATGGCTGACCTCGTGCATGACGGCTTTTATGACGAGTCGGTTACTCTGCGTGTTTTGGAATCCGGCAGCACGAAGACAATTGTTCAGAAAGTCCGAAACGGTAAAACCATTATGGTCACAGGAAACCCCTTATTTGATGAAAGAGGGTGTGTCACCCGAGTGGTTACTAATGTTCGTGATGTGACAGAATTACAGCAGTTGCAGCATGAACTGGAAAAAATTTCTGAGCTCAAAAGTCACTACAAGCAGGAACTTGAAACTCTGCGCCGTAGTACCGGGGAGAAAAAACGGATTATTGTACGCTCCAAGAAAATGTGTGAGGTTTATGATCAGGCTCTGCGCTTGTCCCGTGTGGATTCTACCGTGCTTATCTCGGGAGAATCCGGCGTGGGTAAGGAAATTATGGCCAGCGTGATTCATGAGAATGGTCCCCGGCATGATAAGCCATTTATCAAGATCAGTTGTGCAGCTATTCCGGAGCAGCTTCTGGAATCGGAACTTTTCGGCTATATGCCCGGAGCATTTACCGGAGCGCTCAGCAGCGGGAAACCGGGATTGTTTGAGATGGCCAACCGGGGAACCCTTTTTCTGGATGAGATCGGTGAAATGCCCTTGGGATTGCAAGCTAAGCTGTTACGTGTCCTGCAGGAAAGCGTAATTGTTCGTGTTGGCGGTGTACAGCCGGTTAATGTTGATGTGCGGATTATTGCGGCAACGAATCGTAATCTTGATAACATGGTGCTCCGCAAGGAATTTCGTAATGACCTGTTCTATCGGCTGAATGTTGTGCCCTTGCAGATTCCGCCCCTGAGGGAAAGGGAAGAGGCTATCATTGATTTTTTGTACTATTTTCTAAGCAAATATAATGGGAAATATGGACGCAGCCGACAGCTGGAGCCGGATGCTATTGATTTTTTGGCTTCTCGAAACTGGCCCGGTAATGTCCGTGAACTTGAAAATGCCATGGAACGGGTGGTGGTTATGTCGCACACTGAGGTAATTTCCAGAAAGGATGTTGCCCGAATTTTGTGCAAGACAGACAACCGGGCTACATCAGGTGTTGTGTCTGATGTTCCCGATTCAGAACCAGGAACCGATTTGAGGCGGATTGTGGAACAGGCCGAGCGGCAAGCGATCATGCAGGCTTTGTCTGTTCATAAAAGCTCACGCAATGTGGCTCGTGTTTTGGGCGTTAATCAGTCCACAATTGTACGCAAAGCGAAAAAACTGGGTATAAGGCTTGGTGATGCATGAGTGCATCTGCTGATGCCTTTGTGCATCTATAGGTAATTTTGATTCTATTGATTAATTAATCAAATTGTAAGTCTCTGATTTATTATAATAATGGAATATAAAAATATTATATAGTCTGTCTTACCCGTTTTTCTGAAAACGTTAATCCACGCCATTATTCAAAAAACACCATGTGATGCACTGTTGCATCTAATGGTGTTTTCTTTTTTAAAGTTTCTATTCTATGTTGTAATTTTTGTGTTCATAAGGTCTTTGAAATTAAGCACATTGTTAAATTATCTATTGCGTGACAGATTTATGGCACGCTCTTTGTTAATGTCATGCTGAACGCGCGTAAATGATGTCGCCGCAAAGTGTTTCATAGGAAGTCAGTCTGCAGCTGAGAGAAATATAAATGTGGTGTGCGATGCTCTAGGCAACAGGAAGATGGCGGCAGCTTTTGCCGTCCACTTAAAGCAACCCGAACAGGAGACGTATGATGCGACTATATATGTTTGAAGCTGGAGTCCTGAAAAGTCAGAAGCAATATTTCACTCTTAATCAGGGGTATGGTGATACTTTTGATGTTCCGGTTCCATTTTTCCTCATTGACCATCCTAAAGGTAAGGTCCTCTTCGATACCGGAAACGCGCTGGAAGTTGTTAACAATAAGGAAGAACACTGGGGTGGAGTTCTTGCCGCTTACGATCCGGTTATGACTGAAGAACAGTGGTGTGTGAATGCCATCAAAAAAGTCGGTGTAGAACCTGAAGATATTTCATATGTGATCCTCTCCCATCTGCATCTCGATCATGCCGGTGGCGTGGGTCACTTCCCCAACGCACGTTATGTAGTGCAGCGTGATGAAATGCATTTTGCTTACGTTCCTGACTCTTACATGAAGGGTGCCTACATCCGTAAGGATTTTGATAAAGATGTGGATTGGATGATCCTTGAAGGCTGGGAGCAGGACCGTTTTGACCTTTTCGGCGACGGTTCCATCGAGATCTGGTTTACTCCCGGGCATACTCCCGGACACCAGTCCATTCTGGTCAATCTTCCTAACAGCGGTCCTATGTTTTTTGCCGCAGACGCCTGCTATACCAAGAGCAACCTTGAAGACGGGGTGCTGCCCGGTCTGATGTGGAGTGCCGGGGAAACTGTGAAGAGTGTAGAGCGCATGCGTTACCTGCAGGAAGCGCGCGGAGTGAAGGTTGTTACCGGGCATGATCCTGAATCATGGAAGTCTGTAAAGCAGGCTCCCGAGTATTACGATTAAATTCCGCGATAAATAACCGCAGAACCGTGTTTTGCCACGGTCTAAATATAAGGATCACAAAATGTCATATGAATTATTCAGCACAACTCCACGCGTAGCTTTTGCTCAAGGCGCGCTTAATAATATCGTTTCAGAAATAAAGCGTCTCGGCGCATCCAGGCCCTGTATCGTCACTGATCCCGGCCTTATGACCACCGGTATTGTGGAAAGATTGCAGAGTCTGCTTATGGATGGCGGTATGGAAAGCTGTCTTTACGGTAAAGTTCAGGCTGACCCGCCTTATGAACTGGTCGATCAGACTGTTGAACTGGTCAAAGAAGAAAAGGCCGACTGTATAATCGGTATTGGTGGCGGCTCTTCTTTGGATATGGCCAAAATTACCTCTGTAATGGCTATGAATCCGGGGTCTGTTTCTGATTATTTCGGTATAGATCTGCTTGAAAAGCCGGGACTGCCTTTAATACTCATCCCCACCACAGCCGGGACAGGCAGTGAAGTAACACCCATTGTTATTCTTTCCGATGAAGGTGAAAAACTTAAAAAAGGGGTGGTCAGTTCTCATCTTTATCCCGACTGTGCCCTGCTGGACCCTGAACTCACCGTGGGACTTCCTCCGGCTGTGACTTCAGCTACCGGTATGGATGCCCTCATTCATGCAGTGGAAGCCTATACTTCCAAAAATGCTACTCCCATGTCCGATATGCTGGCTAAAGAAGCCATGGGCCTGATTTTTGAAAATATCCGCAGTGCCTATGCCGACGGCACCAATATCGAGGCCCGTGGAGCTATGCTGCGCGGTTCTATGCTGGCTGGCATGGCCTTCGCCAATGCCGGAGTAACCGCTGTGCATGCTTTTGCCTATCCAATCGGTGCCGAATTCCATATCCCGCACGGTATTGCCAATACGATTATGTTGGTCCCGGTCATGCGTTTTAATATGCTTGGCAATCTTGAACGCTTCGCTGATCTTGCGGATATATTCGGTCAGCCTACTGAAGGTCTAAGCACCAGACAGGCCGCGTTAAAGGCCGTAGATTCTCTTGCCGAACTGGCCGAGGATCTGCAAGTACCCCAGCATCTGAGCGATTACGGAGTCAAGGAATCCCATGTGCCTGATCTTGCTTCCGGTGTGATGAAAGTCACCCGTCTGCTGGCCAACAACCCGCGTAAACTGGAAGTTGCTGACGCCGAAACAATTTACCGGGCAGCTCTGTAAATATTCTACCAGTTTCTCTACGAGATGCCTTCACACTTCTGTTTGAAGGCATCTTGTAAGGGCTGGAGATTTCTACTCCATAATCATCCTATACACTTAAGGATACTTCCAATGAAAAGAGTGAATCTGAATATCAACGGCCTGAACCGTCAGGTTGTGACTGATGATAAAAAAGTACTGCTGGATCTGCTGCGCAAGGACCTCCAACTTACCGGTGTGAAGCAGTCCTGTGACCGCAAGGGACAGTGTGGGGCCTGTATGGTAATAATTGATGGGAAAGCACGCATGTCCTGTCTGACCAAGGTTAAGGATCTGGACGGAGCAAAAATTATTACAGTGGAAGGTCTGGGGACACCGGACAATCCGCATTTGATTCAGCAGGCATTTGTCCTTTCTGGGGCTATTCAATGCGGATTTTGTACTCCGGGCATGATCATGGGCACCAAGGCCCTGCTGGACAAGAATCTCAATCCCACTCCTGAAGAGATCAAGAAGGCTCTGCGCAAGAACATTTGCCGCTGCACCGGATATGTAAAAATTATCGAAGCTGTACAGCTGGCAGCAAAATTTCTGCGCGGCGAGGCTACTCCCGAAGAATATACCCCCGCCGCAGACGCTCCGGCCATGGGAACTTCCCACCCGCGTCGTTCTTCTCTTGATAAGGCCTGTGGCACAGCCCATTTCACCGCTGATGTACAGATCCCGGATGCCCTTGAGCTGGCAGTGTTGCGCAGCTCAGTTCCCCATGCCGAGATTGTGAAGCTGGATACCTCCAAAGCTGCGGCTATGGACGGCGTTGCCGGAGTGGTCACAGCTAGGGATATCAAAGGTACCAATATTCTCAAATATCTCGAAGCGGACCGTCCGGTGCTCTGTGGTGACAAGGTTCACTACATCGGCGACCCGATCTGTATTGTGGCAGCAGACACCAAGGCCCATGCGGAAGCGGCAGTGAAGGAAATAGTGCTGGAGCTGAAAGAACTGCCTGTTCTGGATGATCCTTATCAAGCCATTAATGAAGAAACACTGCGTGTGCATCCCGACCGCCCCAATGTCTGCTACGACCAGCCGCAGGTCAAAGGTGATGCCGATAAAGCTATTGCGGCCTCCGCTGCTTCCATTGAAGCGAAGTTCAGTACCCAGATTAACCATCAGGCCCCGCTGGAACCGGAAGCCACGGTGGCTTATTTCGAAGAAGACGATGACGCAGAACAGCCTAAACTGGTCATCATCGGCCGCAGCATCAATATTCATTACCACATGGCCATGCTGCAGGAAGCCGTGGCCTGGGAGAACATGGCCTATATCGAGGCTTTTTCCGGCGGACAGTTCGGAATCAAAATCGATGTCATTTCCGAAGGGATTGCCGCAGCTGCGGCCGTCCATTTCCAACAGGCCGTGCGTTATATTCCCAGTCTTGCCGAGAGCATGCTCATGACTTCCAAACGTCATGCCTTTCATATGGATGTGAAGCTGGCTGCGGACAAGGATGGAAAAATTACCGCTTATCACAATGATTTTGTCGTCGATAACGGAGCCTACTATTCCATCGGTCATGTTGTGGTTTACCGGGCTTTGCTCATGCTTTCCGGTTCATACAACATCCCCAACGTCAAAGCATGGGGGCGTCTGGTCTACACCAATAATCCTTGGGGCAGCGCTGCCCGCGGGGCTGGAGCACCGCAGGCCAACTTTGCCCTTGAGTGCGCAGTAGATATGTTGGCCGATAAGCTGGGCATGGACCCCTTTGAATTCCGAATTCTCAACTCGCTTAAACCAGGTGAAACAAAATCTACTGGGCAGGAAGTCACAGAATGGCCTTTCCCGGAATTAATGGAGAAGATGCGTCCGTACTATGAACGGGCAGTGGCCGAAGCTAAAGCGAAAAGCACCGATACTGTTGTGCGCGGTGTGGGGATCGGTACCGGAGCCTTCGGTATCGGTGGTCCCAATGATGCTTCCGTGGTTGCCGTTGAGTTGGATGAAGACGGAGGCTTATCCGTCTATGCAGCCGCAGCTGACCCCGGCGAAGGTAACGAGTCCATGCTCTTGCAGCTTAGTGGGGCGTTCATGGAAATGGAATTGGATAAGATCCGCATCCATACTCGCAGCACTGAAAATACCGCCGCAAGCGGTCCCGCCGCAGGAAGCCGCATCACCTACATGATCGGCGGAGCGCTAATCAACGGGCTTGAGCAGCTTAAGGCTGCAATGGATGAAACCGGAGCGAAGACCTCAGCTGAGCTTGAGGCAGCCGGAAGACCTGTCCGTTACCTCGGGCGCAAGAAGAACGAAGTTGGTCCTCTTGATCCCAATACCGGACAGGGACCGTCCTTTGAATCTCAGGTGCATGCCGTACAGATGGCCGAGGTTGAGGTGAACCTGACCAGCGGCAAGACTCGTATGCTTAAGATGACTACTGCGGTTGATGCCGGTCCGGTAATCCATCCCGACAACCTGACAGGGCAGCTTGACGGCGGTATTGATATGGGGGTCGGGCTTGCATTGCGCGAAGAGTATATTGCAGGAGAAACAAATGATTGGGTGACCTTTAAGTTCCCGACCTTCGCCCACAGTTTTGATATGGAAACCATTATTCAGGAAACACCGCGTCCCAAAGGTCCGCTCAAGTGTACCGGAATCGGTGAAATGTGTCTTGTCCCCACTGCCCCGGCTGTGATCAACGCCATCTTCAATGCCACCGGAGCATGGGTTTGTGATTTACCCGCAACACCGGAAAAAGTCCTTGCAGCTGTCAAAAATCTCAATGCATAAATAAGGTAGAAAGGAGAAATTGCAGGCCTCCTTTTCACAACTGCTGTTTTTAGATCACCTTGCTCAAAGAGGGGGGCGGATGTACGCCCCTCTCCAGGGCCGGGCTTCTTTAATATAAGGACAAAGGGATTAAGCGGATATGAGTGAGTATGGGCGGAATGATGATAATAAGCTTATCCGGCACATTGCCGGGCAGGATATTGAATTTGATGATGAAGGATTTTTCATGGACGATTCCCAGTGGTCGGAAGACGCCTGCCGCGAGCTTTGCGTCCGTGAGGGATTGACTGAAATGGAGGATGAGCATTGGCGTGTTCTTTATGCCTACCGAGATTTCTATGCTTATAATGGACGTGCTCCCTTAAACAAAGACCTCAAAAAGTCCACTGGCATGAGCATTATGGAAATGGAAAAGTTGTTCCCCGGTGGTTTGAAACACGGCGCCCGCCGCTTGTGCGGACTGCCCAACCCCAAGACGTGCCAATGATTTATCTTGATAATGCTGCAACCTCATTTCCCAAGAACGAAGTCGCGTTGCGCCGTGCAATGGAAATCTACTTTGCACTTGGAGCTTCACCGGGCCGAGGAGGGTATGACCGGGCCGTTGAGGCCGAGGAAATGGTTTCTGCTGTGCGTAGAGAAGTTGCCAAATTTTTTAACGCCCCTGCGGGAAGTCAGGTCTGTTTTGCCGCCAATGCAACCGATGCGCTGAATACCTTGATCCAAGGGCTGTACGGCTCGGCAACGCATATAATTTCAACTTCTCTTGAACACAATTCAGTATTGCGTCCATTGCGACATATGGAGCGTTTGGGGTTGCAAGTAGATCTGATCGGCTTTGACGAAGCCGGTTACATTAATCCTCAGGAGATTAGGTTAAAACTGCGTCCAGAAACAAAAGCGGTGATCGTGAATCATGCCTCAAATGTTCTTGGCACAGTGCAGCCTGTTGCTGAAGTTGGTGATATGCTCCGGGATCATGGGGCCGCTTTATGCGTTGACGCTTCGCAGACTGCGGGGCTGATTCCGTTGGATATGCAGAAAGACAATATTTCAGCTGTAGCCTTTACCGGTCATAAAAGTCTTAGAGGACCGACAGGAATAGGTGCTTTGGTTTTCGGGCCGGACTTCGAACTTGCCCCGTCTCGTTTCGGAGGAACCGGAGTAGATTCCAGCAATCCGTACCAACCTGATGAATACCCGATGCGTCTTGAATCCGGAACCCAGAATATGCTTGGCATACTGGCACTGGGGGAATGCTTGTGTGATTTGGGTGTTCCGAAAATGAAAATGATTTTGGACAATGAAATGCACCTGTTCAAGCAACTTTATGAAGCCCTTTCCTCCCTGTCAGGAGTAACTGTTTACGGTGGACATGATTTGCGCAGGCAGGTTCCTTTGCTCAGTTGCAGTGTTAAGGGAATGACGGCTGCGGATGTAGGGGCAGTTCTTGATGGAGATTTTGATATCGCTGTGCGCACAGGGCTGCATTGTGCCCCATTGGTTCATAAAGGCCTTGGAACAGCTCCGCTTGGTACTGTTCGTTTCAGTCTTGGGCCGCAGACCACCAAAGAAAATATTACGGCTGCAATTCATGCTATGGAGCAGATTGCTTTTTTGGCAGGATAATATGTTTTGTGAGCATATTTTACTGTCCGTAAAGTGTCCGCAAATCTGCGTACAAAAGGTAGTTTTGAAAATGGACTGAAATGAAGGTTGTCCTTATGAATCAAGATGTTATCGGCTTAAAATTTGATCTTCCGTCAGACAATTCGTAACCAACAGGCCGTCGGTCAATTCTGATCGTTGGCTTCATGAAAAAGTATAGCCTCACAATGTGTTCTCGTATTGTGGTGGAAAAAATTGTGAAGTCGTGTGGGCAATATGCGAGCATTACGGCTTATGTCACTAACCGGCTCATTCAAAAAAACTCCTCAAGTTTCCGAACAGCTTCAGCATGCTTCTTGGCGTTCTTCCGCAGTTTTTCAATATTATGCAGTTTCCAAAGCTCGGCAGACAATTGCGCGGTGTGAAGGATTCCCGGAAGATCCCATTTAGGTTTTCCTTTTTTGACGGAGAGCAGAAAGAGCTTGTCGTTATCGCTTAGTCCTGACTTGATTCCTTTGACCAACTGAGCGCGGGTGGCATTGGGTTCAATCTTAACCATTACCCCATCGTGTTTGATCAACACTTTAGGAGCGGCATTTTTTGGCGCGGTCAGATTTACTACTGCGGCAGGCATGATTGTTTCCACCTGCTTTGCAAGTCTTTGCATGCTTTCTGAGATATCGCACAGAGCTGTCTTGCGGTCATTAATTGGGCAGTAAGCAAGGTCAATGTCTACAGACAGGCGTGGCAGGTTCTAAAGGAAGAAATTCAGGTCCATGCCGCCTTTCGGAGCGAGGAATGCCGAACCGTTACCGTTTGGGTGGTCATATTCAATCAGGGACAAGACTCGCAGCAGGATGCGTACCTACTCTTTGTATTTATTCAAAACGGTTCCTCTTCATTGTTCTAGGGGACGGTGATGTTGAATTCTTTATCCAGCATGCCGTTCTCTACTATTTCGCGTTTGCCGGAGCCTAGCTGAATGTTGTCTAGCTTGATGCGAGAAAGCCTGCGGTGTCCGCTTTCTCTGGCAAGATAAAGGTACAGCCTTTTGGCCTTGATGCTGTTGCACTGTTCAAGCAGGGTTTGGGTAAGTGTGGGACGCAAAGTGCCGAGCCTTTCATGCGGAAGGGGATGATATATTTTGAAGCTGCACGCGAAGTTTATAGTGAGCATACTGATTTTTCGGATTTTGCTTCAGGTGAGGTCCTAGAAGAACTTCCATATTATGGAAAGATATTGAAAGGGGTGACCGCACCCATCCGTGAGACTCCCGATTCGCCCGAAGATGAAGTTAAATATGGCAAAATAGCTGACCCCACAGTGCATATGGCGTTGAACCAATTGAGAAAATAGGTAAATTACCTTATCGAAAGATACGGGCATCCATATGAAATACATATTGAACTGGCTCGGGAGTTAAAAAACTATGGCAAGAATTACGCAGACCTTGTTGGAAGGATAGCTGAAAATACCCAAAAGAATGATCAGAACAAAAAAAGTTCGAGGATGTTTTCGGGCGTGCTCCTTCCATTCTGGATATGGCCAAGCTGAGACTGTGGAATGAATTGTCCGATGCAGAGACTGAAGATGGAGCAAAGAGTCTTGCAAAGATAGATAGTTATACTGGGCGGGTGATCGGCTTTGATAAACTTTTTAGCGATGAGATAGAAATAGAACACATACTTCCGTTCAGCCGGACCTATGACAATTCAATGAATAACAAAACTATTACCTTTCGCGCTGTTAACCGCAGAAAAGGTAATTCGCTCCCGTATGATTTTGCCTTGGGCGATGATCAGGTTGAACTTTATACTGAATACCGTGCCGCCGTTGCCGGCAGGAAAAAGGCTTAAGAGGATCTGCGCGAAGAGCAGGATGGCCGTTGGAAGCAGGCCAGCTCTTATTGGGATGGCAAGATCAAGGCTCTTAAGAACGGCAAAAAGCTCAGGATCAAAGACCGTAGTCGGCTAATTACGCTCGCTGCCGGCAGAAAGACAGATGCTATCGGAGCTATCAAAAAAGAAATGTCCGGAAAGCGTGCTGAGCTGCGCGAGCAGACTCCGGTCAACTGTTGGAACGATTTTTTGAAATGGAAGGCAGAGAACGGTGATGAAATAGCCCTGAAGGTCCTGCGGTCGAAGAAGGAACCGATCCAAAGCTATCCTTCGCCTACCTTGGATTCCTCGGCATCCAAAGTTTCTGAACTGAAGCTTAAGCAGAGTCGGTTCAGATCTGACTCAAGCTTGGCGTGAAAGGATAAGCGCAGGCTGTTATCCATATCCAAGATGCTCCAGTTGCAGGCCGAAGAAGCTAAGCGCACTGACGACCCCAGAAAGCGCAATCTTGATAATATGACTTGGCGTGTGGATTCATCCGGAAACGTTCTTTATACCTTGAAGAATGGTTCCATGGTCAAAGACAATGGCGATAAGATTTTCTTTAACGTGAATGATCCTGCGGCCGCGCAGGTAGCGCAAGGATTTGCGCGGATGATGTTTGGGCGGAACGTTAAGGTTTCGGGGAATGAGATTGGGCGGAAGATTTCACGTCAGATTAAAAGATAAAGTAAGGAATAGGGGAGGATATAAACGTACAAATATTTCTTTGTATGTATTTAAAAAGAATTTGACGTTGTTTTTGGGATAATATAATTCCTATTGTATGAGTTTGATTAATGATCAACTGATTTGTTGAGTAATGTAAACTTTAAAATAACTAAAAATTATGAATGATATATTTATCAACCGCAAAAGAGAACAGTCCTTCTTAAAGAAATGGGCTATGAGTAATGAAAGTGAATCGAAAATACTTTTACTAAAAGGTCCAACTGGAATAGGTAAAACAAAACTGGTGACGCAGTCTTTGCATGAAATAGATATTCCTGTTGTTCATGTTAAAGTAGTAGACTATCCAAAATACGTTGCTGATAACGGAGAATATTTACTGAAAATATTTAAAAGTATTGTTGTTCTTGCCGAGAAAAATGATAATGTAGTAGGAATTGAAACTTTTCTGGCTTTACGAAATGGAAAACATATAGCGTACAATACAGCAGGAACTATTGTAAAACAATTTGCACTTCAGATGAGTAAAAAGTATTTGGGAGATGAAGGAGTACAAGTAATAAAAGAAGTTTTAAATACTGATATAAAAAATTTACGGCAACTAGGAGATGGGAAGCCGGAAGTTATAAAAGATGAGATATTATCGTATACAGAATTAGTACTATCTTCAATGCAATGTATAATTCAGATTGAAAATATTCAAAAGATAGATCAAACGTCATTAGAATATCTAAACCATGCATTTGCGCGACATAAATGTATTAAGGGTGTTTTTGAATATACAAGTATGAGTGACAATAGTCTAAGCTGTGAGGCCATTCATGCAGCATTAAAGTCTACAAATTCAAATTGCAGAATTTATGAACTCCAGCCTATTGCAATCGAAGAATTACTTGATGGTCTCAAAGATCGTCCAGAAATATTTAAGACGGCTTTAACACGCCACTACCAAGATCAAGGATATAATTTACGAGTAATAGTTGATGTCAGCATCCTGTCAGCCAATCTTAAAACAGAATTAGAACTTTTAGACCATGAACAGAATAACTCGACGAGCGAGTACGTGATTAGGTCACTTTCGAACACTCAAAGGTTTATGCTGGGACTAATTATTGCACACGGAGGAGAAGTTGATTCGGATTTAATTAGAGCTGCGATTGCAGTTAACCATGAGAAAATGTTTACGTTTGGGGTGGGATTAAATTTCCAGCGTGAACTCAAAGATCTATGCGATTTTGAGTACTTGAAACATGATGGACATAAAATACGCGTAGCACACGACAGTATTACTACTGGGTATCTAAACACGATGTCTAATAAAAAATATATCATTCTTGCAAACGATACCTGGGAATGCTTTTACTCTAAAGTAATTGAGAATAATGATCCATTTCTTAAGACTGATGCTCTGTACTGGCTTCCTGTTTTATATTTAAGCAGCAATAAGTTAGAGCAACTAATAGCAATGCTTGAACAGCACGGCCGTTCAGCTCTTAATAGTTTTTCTCCACGAAGACTAGTTGATGTCTTTAAGAAGATACAGCTACTAGGCTCAAAGGTCGCTTTGACTATTACCCAAAGTCGCCTTGATGCTTTAATCGAGAGACAGGCTATAGTTCTTTTCGATAGCTGTTTGCTTGATGAGGCTTGTGGATGTTTTGATCAAGTTGTGACTAAGTCTTTGGTTGGAAAATTGATTTATGCTGATGCATGTGTTGGAACTGAACGTTTTGATACGGGATTAAGTGTCATTGAAAACGTTGAAGAGTGTTACAGTGATTCCTCTCTGCACCGTCCTATTCATGTGCTAACTGGTATGATTAAAATTCATGCGTACCGAACAGATGGGCAACTTCAACAGGCAGAGTCAACGTATCGAAAGCTTCTTTCCTGGAAAGAGTTTTTGGACGAACCGCTCTACGCCAGTCTATTACGTTATGCCGATGTCGGTTTATATAAAGATCATGACATAGCTGAATGTATAAAACTTTTGGAGTTAGGGGTGGACTTGTGTCAAAAACATAATTTGCTTTCTGATGAGGCTTCTGCGCACATAGCCTTGAGTCAGCACTTTGGCTACATTGGTGATCTTGAAAGAGCAAAAGAAGAATTAGAAATTGCAGAAGAAATTTCACAAAAAGTTTGGATTGAACGCTATTCAATCACAAACAACCAAGCAGTGCTTGATATTATGTCTGGTAAAAAGAAAGAAGCCGAGGCTGCTTTTCAGCGATCTTTACTGCTCGCAACAGAGGCTGGAGACCGTTTGCTAATACTCTGCAATTATTTATCTGTGGGAAATAGTTCTGTTGCAGAAGAGCTTTCGCTTTTGTTAGAGGGCATAACGGATTTTAATGAAGAATTGGCCAAAATTGCGCAATATAATTTGGGAATATTTTATGCTGAACAAGGGAATAATATACTTTCTAAACTTTATTTAGAAGAAGCAGCTAAAATGGATGATAGTATGGATGAAGATTTTTGGTCCTGTGCTTTGCGCGGCAATACTCCACAATACTCTTCCACTCTCCACCGCCTTAAGTATAAATATTATTTAGTTTTTATTGTCCGCTGGCAACTTTCTTCCAGCACGCTCCAAAGCATTAGTAATCAGTTTTCTTAAAAGACATGGATATTCATTCTGTCCAAAGGACATAGCCAATTCTCCATCAGGTCTTAAGTCAAGGTCAGGCGAAAGTTCAAATGCATAAAATCCATTTTTAGTGATACGTCCATCAATTCTTATTATTTCGGCTTTATCCAAAAGCTGGAAAAGTTTTTTACAAGAAAGAACAAGACTTTCTGTTAGAATTTGACTTTCATCAACAGGTAAAAAATCACAATTGTCCAGATATTTAAGCGCATAAGTAAATAAACGTTCATTTAAAAAATCTGGCTGACCATTTATTGTCCACGAAAGAGCTTTTATGTAAGGTTCATCAATATGATTTCCCATGATACAAATAGAAATTTCACGTCCTATTAGCATTTCTTCAACTAAAACAGGCCAACCAAAAGACTTCGCTAAAGAGATAGCTACTTCTCGAGCTTCAACTTCATTTTGCGCTAGACTTTTCTCGCTAATCCCTAGACTTGACCCCTGACATATCGGCTTAATGACGGCGGGGTAAGTCCAAGAGGAGAGCAACTGTAGATCCTTCTTTTCTGTAAGAATGAATCCTGATGGCGTGGGAATTCTGCACTCCTCGCAGATGGTTTTAGCTAAATGTTTGTCATTGCAGACTGCCTTTGTATAGGCATCAGCACCAATATATGAAATGCCATATGATTCACAGATAGCAGGAACAAGGGAGTGTCTATTCCGTGAAATCTCACCAAACCAATAAGGAAAAACAACTGACTTACGATGACAATTAATATTATTAATAAAATCCTCAATTGTTCTATAATGTGTTACATGCTCCGCGATTTTTAGTAATCCATCAAAAATAAGTTCTAGCGAGCTTGGGTCCGGTCTGTCCCCATCAGAGGAAAGATGGTCTATTTCTTCGCTTTCATCAGAAATGGGGTCGCAAATAAGAACAACTTCAATTGGTAATTTAGAAATATCATTCATAATTTTTAGTTATCGATACTTCTCTCCTACCTAATCTTCCTCCTCGGATGTTTTTTCGCGAGTATATCTCGCTGTGATGATAGGCTTACATGTGTGTATATCTCTGTGACGGATAATGAGCTATGGCCCAGTAATGTTTGGATATTCCTTATGTCTACTCCGTTTTCGAGTAGCATGGTTGCGATGGTGTGGCGGAACATGTGCGGGGTGATGTTTTCGGTAACGCCTGCAATTTCGCTGTATTTTTTGATAATTCTCCTAACAGATTGGTCGGAGAGTGGTTTGAGATCCCTGTTTAGGAAAAATGATGTAGAATCATGTAGTGCGTACTGATAAAGTCGGCTGTATTCTTTTAAAATTTTCAAGGATTTGTTTTCGCAAAGAGGAATTAATCTTTGTTTATTCCCTTTCCCATTTATGATTAATTTATTGTTCTTTAAGTCTATCTCAGATGGTGAAATACTGCATAATTCAGAAACTCTGATCCCAGTAGCAAATAATAATTCTATTACACATATGTCTCGTGTGATTTCTCTGTATGCTTTGCTTTTATGATTAAATTTTTCTTTTTCCAGATATGCATATTTTAAAATTTTAGATAGAGATGTCTCTTTTATTATTTTAGGTAGTTCTTTTGATCTATCTATTTTAATATGTAATTTTCTAAATGGAGAGAATGAAATTAAGTCTTCTCGCTCAAGAAAGTTAAAAAATGATTTTAGTGTAGCAAGCTTTCTTTTTAGTGTTTTTGGTTTATAATTATTATTTATATTTGATAGGTATGTTCTTATTAATTCTTTATCGATGTTTACTACTTCAATATTATCTAAATTTATTGTTTCTTTAAATTGAGATAGATCTTTTCGGTATGCTTGCAATGTTAACGAGGAGAGTGATCTTTCTAATGAGCAGTACTGCAAAAATGTTTTAATAGCGAAATTGAGTTTCATATATAGTTTCTCCTTTGATTTGTGTAGGTAATGCGACAAAAACAAAGAAGGTACAATTGATATATGTAATCATATCAGGGGGTAAGTTTCATCTAGTTAGATATTTGTGCAGCAGATGACCACGCAGGACGGCCCTTTCGATCTGGCGGGACATAGCCAATCCCGGCATGTCTGCGTTTTCTGTTGTAGAAAATTTCAAGGTAGACAAAAATATCCTGCATGATTGTTAGATAAAGCCAGCCTTCACCGGCTGGGATGTACGTAATATCCGACACCCATTTTAAATTTGGAGAACTGGCCGTAGATTCTCTTGATAACAGGTTCGGCGCAAAACATTCGTTTCGATGCGACTTCGGGTAGCGATGCTTACGCACTGTGTGAGATTTCATTCCCTCAGCGACAAGGACACGCCGTACGTTTTCTGGACAGCAATAGAAATCGACAGCATCAATTATGTCCGTATAAATTTTGCGGTATTCATAAACACTGCCACTTTCTTTATGCGAAGCACGAGCAGCCTGATGAATTTGTTTCGGCCGTTTCTCTTGCATGCTTGGTAATCTCTTTTGCCAGTCATAATAGTCAGTTCTGCTAACAGACAAAACACGGCACAAAGAAATGGTCGGATATTGTGCATCATATATAGAGCAGTTCAAACATTACGGCTTATGTCACCAACCGGTTGAGTCAAAAACACTCCTCAAGTTTCCGAACAGCCTCAGCATGCTTCTTGGTGTTCTTCCACAGCTTATCAATATTATGCAGTTTCCAAAGCACGGCAGGCAATTGCGCGGCATGAGGGATTCCCGGAAGTTCTCATTCAGGATTTCCTTTTTGACGGAGATCAGGAAATGCTTGTCGTCATCACTTAAGCCTGGCTCGATTTCTTGGATCAGCTTAGCTCAGAAGGTTATCACTAGGTTAGGCTATGTTCCCAAGCGTATTAAGGATAAAGCAGGAATCGTCTTTGATCTGGGTCTTAATTTTGGCGGTGGTTGGAAGAATTAAGCGCTGTTAAGAAATGCTTTTCGTTGCGCTTGAATTGCAATTACAAGATATTGCCTATGTAAAGCACTGTATAGTTCTGTCTGCTGACTTTACATAATGCCTTACATGTAAGGTGTATGTTGTACAAATAAAACGAGCTCATTATATATGTTTTTTTGTAAAAAATATTTTATTTTAAACTGATATGACAGCTGCTCTCTCATGGTACACCGTTTGCTTTGTAAGAGATAAAACAATGAGGTGTAATATGAGTTTGAGTTTGTTGTCACAAAAGAGACTGTTCATCAATGGAGTTGAAACGAATGTTTTTGCTGAACCTGATGCGAAACTGTCTGAAGTCCTCAGAGAGCAGTTGAACTTGACCGGCACTAAAGTCGGTTGTGGTGAAGGCCAATGCGGTGCCTGTTCCGTAATTCTCAATGGAAAGGTCGTCCGTTCCTGTATAACTAAAATGAAACGCGTTTCCGAGTTGTCACAGATAATTACTATCGAGGGCGTGGGAGAACCCGGTAATCTGCATCCGCTTCAGAAAGCTTGGGCTTTGCATGGTGCGGCTCAGTGCGGATTCTGTTCTCCCGGTTTTATTGTTTCCGCTAAAGGCCTCCTGGATGTAAACGATAGTCCCACTCGTGATGACATTCGCCAATGGTTCCAGAAGCATAGGAATGCTTGCCGCTGTACCGGATATAAACCTCTTGTCGACGCAGTTATGGCTGCAGCCGAGGTTATGCGCGGAGATGCTCCTGAGGAAAGTCTTGAATTCAAGATGCCCGAAGATGGACGTATCTGGGGGTCCTATTATCCCCGTCCTACTGCGGTGGCCAAGGTCACAGGTACATTGGATTATGGTGCTGATCTGGGTCTCAAACTGCCGGATAATATGTTGCATGTCGCTTTAGTTCAGGCAGAGGTGCATCATGCAAATATCATAAGTATCGATACCTCCAAGGCTGAAGGCATGCCTGGTGTGGCAGCTGTTCTTACTGCTGCTGATGTGAAAGGTAAAAACCGTATTTTCGGCTTGGTTCAGAGTTCCTACCATAAAGGTGATGGATGGGAACGTCCTATCATTAACGATACGAAAGTCTTTCAGTATGGTGACGTGCTGGCTATGGTTTGTGCAGAGACTCGCGAAGAAGCGGAAGCTGCGGCCAAAGAAGTGCATGTCGAGCTAGAATTATTACCTGCCTATCTTAGTGCTCCGGAAGCCATGGCTGAAGATGCCATGGAAATACACCCCGGTACCCCAAACGTTTATTTCACTCAGCCCCTGATTAAGGGTGATGATACTGCCCCCATATTTAAGCAGGATGATGTCGCTGTGGTTGAGGGTGATTTCATTTCCAGCAGACAACCCCATATGCCAATTGAGCCAGATGTTGCTTTTGCTTTTATGGGTGATGACGATTTGCTGCATATTCACAGTAAGTCGATTGCAGTTCATTTACATGCTTTCATGATCGCCGAGGGCATGGGCCTTACTCCTGATAAAATCGCTCTGGCAGCCAATCCCATGGGCGGAACCTTCGGGTATAAACTCAGCCCGACTTCGGAAGCTCTGGTCGGAGTGGCCGCAATGGCTACTGGACGCCCGTGTTTGCTCCGGTACAGCTATTTTCAGCAGATGACTTATACCGGTAAGCGTTCACCATTTTATATTAACGCCCGCATGGCCGCGGATAAAAAGACCGGTCGTCTCTTGGCTATGGAACATGATTACTCTGTGGACCACGGTCCGTATTGTGAGATGGGCAGTGTCCTGACCTCACGCGGTATTCAGTTCATAGGTGCCGGTTATGATATTCCGAACATCCGCGGTATGGGCCGTACCGTTTGTACCAACCATGCATGGGGCGCAGCATTTCGTGGTTTCGGAGGAGTTCAATCCGTTTTTGCAGGTGAAACACTGATTGATGAAATGGCTCGCGAACTGGGGCAGGATCCATTGGAGTTCCGTTATGTAAACTGCTACCGCGAAGGCGCCACTACGCCAACCGGTGCGACTCCGGATGTAATCGCTTTGCCTCAGCTGCTTGATGCTCTTCGCCCCAAATATAAGGAAGCCAAGGAACGCACTGCTCGTGAATCTACCGATGAAATCAAGAAGGGAGTAGGTATTGCAGTTGGCGTATACGGTGCCGGGGCGGACGGTGTGGATACCGCAGAAGTCTTTATCCAGTATGATTCAGACAACGGTGTAACACTGGGCTGCTCTTGGGAAGACCATGGACAGGGCGCAGATATCGGTGCTGTTGGGACTACACATGAAGCATTGCTTCCAATGGGAATCCCGGTAGAGAAAATCCGTTTCAGCTGGCCTGATTCCGCTAAACAGCCTCCGGCAGGCCCCGCCGGGGCATCCCGTTCGCAGGTTGTAGTCGGTAGTGCTCTGAACGCTGCATGTAAAGCAATGATGGATGCTCTTAAAAAGCCGGACGGCACTTTTATGACCTATGATGAGGCCGTTAGTGCTGAGAAACCCACCCGTTTTGAGGGATCGTACAGCTCTATGGGAAGTGTCTGTGATCCCGAGACTGGATTAGGCACACCGTTTGTTAACTGTATGTACACCATCTATTTGTCTGAAGTCTCTGTAGAAATCGCTACAGGAAAAGTGAAGGTAGACAGGGTTTCATGTGTAGCTGACCTTGGCTCCATTAATAACCGTTTAGCTGTTGATGGCCAGATTTACGGTTGTATAGCACAGGGCATCGGGCTGGCGTTGAGTGAGGATTTTGAAGATATCAAGAAGCATTCCACTATGATCGGCGCGGGATTCCCCTATATTGAAAGCATTCCGGACGATATGGAGATTGAATACTTTGAGAACAATCTGCGTGAACACGGCCCGTTTGGTGCCTCAGGAGCAGGGGAAGGACCTATGGTCAACCCCCATATGTCTGTAATCAATGCCATTCGGGATGCTTGCGGAGCAAGAATCTATAGGCTTCCCGCAACTCCTGAAAGAGTTTTGGAAGCATTGAAATCATAAAAAATGTCGGGTGCTGTCTTCGGGCGGTATCCTCAAGAAGCATGCATGTAAACGTTATATGTTTTAGTATCAAATCTTATAATTGAGAGGCAAATTATGATTACTACATTTCAATTGGCCAACATGATCTTCACCGGTGCCGATTCTCTTGTCAAAGTACCTGAATCCATTAAAGCGCAAGGTCTGAAAAAACCTCTGATCGTAACGGACAAAGGTGTGGTTAAAGTAGGATTGCTCAAGAAGGTGACTGATGTTCTAGAAAGCGAAGGAATCCCCTATGCCGTATATGATGAGACGGTACCCAACCCCAATGAGAAAAATGCCGAAGATTCTTTTAATTTATACAAGAAAGAAGACTGCGACTGTCTGATCGGTCTGGGCGGCGGCAGCCCTATGGATACTGCCAAAGCCTGCGGAATTCTGGCCACAAGCGGTGGCACTATTGATTATTATCGCGGAATGGGACTTCTTAAAGCTCCCCTGCCTTTCTATATCGCTATTCCTACAACTGCAGGCACCGGCTCTGAATCCACATGTGCTGCCATCATTACCAATACCAAAGATGATCATCATTGGAAGATGGTTATTCTGGACGGACGACTGCTGCCTGATGTGGCTGTCATTGATCCCGTGCTCATGCTTGGTCTGCCGCCGGCAATAACAGCCTCCACCGGCATGGATGCCATGACCCATGCCATCGAAGCTTATCTGTCCGTCGGCTCCATGGAGTATTCCAACGCTTTGGCTCTCGGCGCAATAGAGCTTGTTTTCAAATATCTGGGCCGGGCTGTAGGTAATGGTAATGATCTGGAAGCAAGGGAAAAAATGGCTTACGCCCAGACCATGGCCGGTATGGCTTTCAGTAATGCCGGGCTGGGACTGGTTCATTCCATGGCACACCCCCTGAGTGCTTTTTATCATATCGCGCACGGCTTCGCCAACGCGGTCTGCCTGCCTACTGTGCTGGATTATAACAAGAGTGTCTGCCCTGAAAAGATGGCTAAGATTGCCCAATTGGGCGGAATTACCGATTTGGGTAACTACCCTGAAGATGCAGGAGTTGAAGTCATTCAACGACTGAATGATGCAGTCGGCATCCCTAGAACTATTACCGAGGTTGGAGCTATGATTAACGTCGTCATCGACCCCAAGGACATCGAGTCCATGTCCAAAGATGCGTTAAATGAAGTCTCAACCATCACTACTCCCAAGGTTCCAAACCTTAATGATGTCGTGGAGCTGTATACTAAGATCTGGTAGATGAAAGCCGTTCTTGTACTGCTGGCGGTTACTGCTATATATACCGCTCGGTAACGCGACAAGGAGGACCTGCCGCTTCAGCCGTGGCTGGCGGGTCCTCCTTCTTTGTCCGGAAGCCGGGCCGGGAACAACCTGGTCCGTCCACCGCCTATATCGCGATCAAATAACGGAAACCGTGCCGTTGTTGAAATATTCTGCCTGAAAGCTTCGCCACGGATTGAACCGCTGTCCCTTTCTATGGATGAAGGGCTTTTATAGGAGATCAACGATATGAAAAAGACTGATCCAATTGCCGCCATAGCCATCATTCTGGCTATCCTCTTGTTTACGGTGGTTCCTGAATCCGTGCCGGCACTTGGAGAGTTTGCCAAAGCGCACGGGTTTGTCATGAGCTTTTTCAAATTTGCCATTCTGGGCACTCTTGGAGAAATGGTCGCGCTCAGGATAACCTCCGGACGCTATATTAGTGATGGCTTTGGGCTGTTGCCGCGTTTTGCCGTCTGGGGTTCCATCGGGCTCGTAATCCACACCGCTTTCATCATATTCGCCACCGGAACACCTAACTTCCTTCTTGGTCTGGGCTTTTCACTACCGCAGGATGCTCTGATGGCGGGGGATTTTGCCACCCGTTTGGGACTGGCCTTTTCTATCAGTGCTTTGATGAATATCCTGTTTGCTCCTGTCTTCATGCTGGCGCATGGAGTAGTTTCCATGCATATCGAGAAAACAGGCGGCTCCATAAGAGGTTTTTTTTCACCTATCAACATTGGTAACATGTTGAGCAACATTGACTGGAGCATGATGTGGGGATTCGTTTTCAAGAAGACCATTCCGTATTTCTGGATTCCAGCTCATACAATCACATTTATGCTTCCACCTGAACTGCGCGTACTCTTTGCCGCATCGTTGGGGGTTGTGCTGGGCGTCATTCTTGCTTTCGCAAGTCTTAAAAACGCTGTGGCTACCGCATAAAAAAGTTTGCTGCTGATAGAACAGACATCGTGTCCTTGTTGTAAAGATGAGGATACGATGTCTGTTTTTTATTGAAAAAATAAGCGTAATCAGTACGCGGGATTAGTTTCTCAACACCATTGAATTTACGTGTTTTAGAGAGTATGGTCCAATCAGAAAATCAAAGACTGACACGTGATTTGTTCTGCGACGGTTACTATTACAAGACAAAAAATCGGTTGGGAGAAGGGTATGTCAACATCCGCTTCAAAGAAACTTAGGTGTCTTAGCGACGATGAGATCACTGCACCTTTCGAAAAAAGTGCTTTTGAAAGTTTTTACAGTGAATTTGACTCTTCTGGGACCTCCCATTCCGTTTTGTGGAAGAAGATCCGCGAGGCTCGTGCTGCATATCATAATGGACAGCAAATAGATTCCTCTCTGGTTAGACCACATATCCTTCGTTCCTGGAATCGTTCCAGGCAGGGCAATGCTCCCGTATCAGGATTGCCCTCGGTCCGCCTGAGCAATACGGAAATGCAGCGAATTATTAAGCGCAATGAGTTTCTTCTCTCCACCGCCAAGCCTATTATGGAAGAGTTGCTTGCGAATATCCATCCGACCAAGAATTGCCTTATCCTGACTGATTCTAACGGAGCCTATATACATACAGTAGGTGACGGATTCGGGTTCGGGCGCGGGGCGACCAGCCCTTTGCGGGGACTGGTCAGCGGTGAGGCTATTGAAGGAACCACCGCAATGGGCATCTGCCGGGTGGAGCAACAGGCAACCTGTGTATTGGGCTGTGAACATTATAATTATAATTTTGATGGCTGGTCCTGCTCAGCGGCACCAATCTTCGATCACCGGAATGAATTTTCCGGAACTATTTCCATGACCATGGAAAGGGACTGCTTTAACCATCATGTCTTCGGCTTGATTATAGCGGCGGCTAAAGCAGTTACAGAGCAGATGAGTCTTAGACATCTGCTACAGGAAACCAGAACAATAATGGATATTCTTGGTGAGGCCGTAGTTGTTCTGGATAAATCCGGTGGCATACGGATGATGAACAAATATGCTAAACAGTTATTTCGTATAGATAGTGATGTGTCAGGCCGTTTGTTTACCGAGGTGGCGGAATCGGTGGAGGGGCGGAAGTTTCCCGAACCCGGCATACGAAGTACCGACTGTGAATGTTCCTTGCGCCTAGAGGATGGAACAATCCTACAATGTCTGTATTCGTCATCTCCGGTTCCTGAAGGAGGGCTCTGCCTGACCCTACGTGAGAGTAGAAGGGTTAATCAATTAACCAACAGGATGACCAGAGCCAAAGCGATCTATAAATTTTCCGATATCCTCGGTGAGGCCCATACAACACGCCAAACCATAATGATGGCGCAAAAGGCCAGCGAAAATTCCATGACCACATTAATTCTCGGAGAAAGCGGAGTGGGAAAGGAATTATTTGCTCAGGCCATTCACAATACAAGTGCCAGAAAACAGTATCCGTTCATTGTTATCAATTGTGGAGCCATTCCACGTGATCTGGTCCAGAGCGAACTTTTTGGCTATGAGGCCGGTGCTTTTACAGGGGCCGCTCGTCAGGGTGCTCCCGGAAAATTTGAGCTTGCTGATGGCGGAACATTATTTCTGGATGAAATCGGAGACATGCCGCTGGCCGCTCAGGCCAATCTGCTGCGCGTATTACAGGAAGGGGAAGTAACCCGTGTAGGCGGCAAAAGGTCCCGGCGGGTGGATGTTCGTGTAGTGGCTGCGACTCATCGTGATCTGGTCCATTGCGTGGAGAGCGGAACGTTCCGTCATGACCTGTATTACAGGTTGAATGTTCTTGTCATCAACGTACCGCCTTTAAGGCAGCGCGAGGGAGATATTCCTTTGCTGGCCGATTTTTTTCTACGGAAGATGGCCAGTTCTTTGGGCAAAGAACTGTATGGTTTTACCAGCGGCGCCATTGACGCTCTGGAAAGCTATGAATGGCCGGGAAATATCAGGGAGCTGGAAAATATTATTGAAAGGACCGCAGTCATGGCAAACGGTCCCCTGATCGGAAGTGAAGATTTATTGCCAGCCCTCAAGCAAACCACAAATCAGGTGGGGGCTGTCTCAAATCCTGCGCAGTCCAATGACAGTACTCCGAACTGTGATGAAATGGCGAAACAAATATTATTTGAAACTCTTCATGCGACTAAAGGCAATGTACAGGCTACAGCAAAGAAAATCGGTGTATCCCGCGTAACCCTGTATGCTCAGATTCGGCGCTACGGTTTTTCTCTGGACTCATTTCGCACATAAATTACTTTATATCTCAGCGTACTCCCGCCAAAGCTTTGGGCGAGCATAAAGCACGTGCGTCCAGCACTCTCAATTAAAAGGACTTTACTCCGTGCGCGAAAGGGGCAAGAGTTTTTTGGTTTTTTTAATTTTGTCCGCAAATCAGTGTACTAAATTCCCGGTACACACCAGAGTACACAAATAAGGTGCCGGATTGGGCTGGATTACATAGGACCGTCTCAGCCATAAAACGCAAAAAAGCCCCTGAAATTCAGGGGCTTAATAAACAGTATAGGACTGTATAGTTTCATATATTGGCGGGCAATACAAGATTCGAACTTGTGACCTTCAGCTCCGGAGGATACGGAATCCTATCCGGTGTACGTTATTTCAGGTAGTTAATGCCCATTCTTTTCTCTTATATTACGTTTTCACCTGCTGAAAAGGTGAGTTAAAGGTGAGTAGGGGAGACTGCAATATTTAATCATCTGCTAACTGTTCCAACTCAATATCCATTGCGTTTGCGATCCGTTTCAAGGTGCTGGGGCGGAGCTTGTCAGGATAGTGTTCCATCTGGGAAAAACTGACTTGTGTGATTCCCATTTTATCCGTCACATCTTTTGGGGTAAGTTCAAGGTGGAGTCTCCGTGCGCGTACAAGGGATTTGCCTTAACGATCAGTAGTTCAACTATTTTATGGGGAATCGTTATTGCCTTGTCTGTGTCTTGTAGGAGAGCAATAAAGTTAGAAACTAAATTTTTTTAAATTTACCTACTGTCCCAGATTAACGCCATTTTAACCTCCTCACAGTTAGTATGCACCCATCTTTAATTTGAAATTCTTTTTTCAATTCATCTCAGAAAAGAGAAATAAGCAGCACCGGCTGCAGGAGTGCATATGTTTAAATCATATAATTTTAATACAATCTCGAGACTTACAATACTCATTAGTCTTATGGTTTTGAGCTGTACAGGTTGTAAAAATGATGCCCCAGCTCAAGCCGCAGGGCATTCAGCTCAAACAGTACAGGTGGAAGTCGAACCCGTAAAAACAATCCTGTCTCACGAAACAATGGAGCTTCCCGGACGAATTTCTGCACGCAGGGTGGCACAGGTGCGTGCCCGGGTAGCAGGAATCATCCTCAGCCGTGACTTTACGGAAGGGAGCTACGTAGAAAAAGGACAACCCCTTTTTCATATTGATCCGGCAATGTATCAGGCAAATCTGGCTCAAGCCAAGGCGGACCTTGCCAAAGCAAACACCAGCATGGCTGATCTCAAAGTAACCGCAGACCGCTACGCCAAACTCATCAAGACCAAATCCATCAGCCAGCAGGAATACGATACGGCACTTAACAATTACAAAGCCGCTGTAGCGACTAAAAACGCCGCAGAAGCAGCCGTAAGAAGCATGGCCCTTAGTATGAGCTATGCCACTGTAACCGCACCCATATCCGGCCGCATAGGCAAGGCCTTGGTTACTGAAGGAGCGCTTGTCGGCAAAAACGAAGCAACTCATCTGGCAACAATCCAGCAGCTTGATCCTATTTACGCCGATATAAACCAGCCAGTTTCAGAATACCTCAGATTCAAGGCCAATATGAATGAGGGGCTGCGCAGTCAAGGAAAACTGGATGTTGAACTCTCCCTTGAGAACATCAATTACACCGCAAGAGGAAAACTTCTTTTTTCCGATGTAACCGTTGATCAGGCAACCGGACAGGTCGCCCTGCGCTGCGAATTTTCTAACAAAGACGGGATGCTGCTGCCCGGCATGTTTGTCAGGATCAAAATAGAGCTGGGAGAAGGAATGGAATCCATTTTTGTCCCCCAGAAATCAGTTCTTCTCAATTCAGACGGAAGTGCCCACGTATTCGTTGTTGACCAGCAGAAGATCGCCCATTCAAAAGTGGTTAAAACCGGAAGAATGAACGGCGGACTGTGGCAAATCACCTCGGGGCTGACCGCAGGAGAACAACTGGTGGTAACCGGGGTGGATAAAATCCGGGATGGTATGACCGTGGCAGTTAAAAAGAATACAGCTGGACCGGTCGCCATGAATGAAACAACTAAAGCTCAGCAGTAATCCATTCCGGAGTAATTCATGTCCAGATTTTTTATCGACCGACCAAACTTTGCATGGGTGGTGGCCCTGTTCATATCCATTGCCGGTATGCTGGCTATTCCCAATATGGCTGTGGAAAAATACCCGCAGGTTGCCCCCCCTCAGATTCGTATCTCAGTTTCATACCCCGGTGCATCCGCAACCGACATCAACGATTCCGCTGTGAGTCTCATTGAGGAAGAGCTCAACGGGGCCAAGGGATTGCTTTACTATGAATCCGCAAGCAGTTCCTCCGGTTCCGCAGATGTTACCGTCACCTTCGCTCCTGGAACAGACCCTGATCTGGCTCAGGTCGACGTGCAGAATAGGGTTAAAAAGGCTGAATCAAGGCTTCCTGAAACTGTACGCGATATGGGTATAGACATTGAACAGGCCAACTCCGGCTTCCTGATGATCTATGCCCTAAAATACAAAGAAGATAATGAACATAATGATCCGCAACGACTCGCGGATTTAATGGCCAGAAACCTCAACAATGAAATCCGCAGAGTAGATGGAGTGGGAACACTTCGTTTCTTTGCCTCCGAAAGCGCCATGCGTATCTGGGTCGATCCGCAGAAGCTGCTCAGTTACGGTCTTTCCATTACAGATGTAAACAAAGCTCTTGATGACCAGAACGTGCAGGTTGCTGCCGGTAGATTCGGCGGACGCCCTGTGGACTCAGATCAGCAGTTGACCGCGACTTTCAAAGTTCAGGGGCTGCTTGAATCTCCGGAAGAATTCGGAAAGATACTGCTTCATGCCAATCTTGATGGATCGACCGTGCATCTCTCCGATGTTGCAAAAATCGAAATCGGACCGGAATCATATGCCAGTTCTGCAAGGTTAAATGGAATTCCCACTGCAGCAGCAGCGATCCAACTTGCTCCCGGCGCCAACGCCTTAGGCACGGTAGAAAGAGTACAGGCCCGCCTTGACGAACTGTCTAGAACACTACCTTCGGATATTGAAATCGCCATCCCTCTGGACACCTCAAAGTTCGTTGAAGTGGCTATTGAGAAAGTTGTGCATACCCTTTTGGAAGCGGTGTTGCTCGTTTTTCTGGTTATGTTCCTTTTTTTGCAGGATTTTCGTTATACGCTGATCCCAAGTATTGTTGTACCGGTCTGTGTGCTTGGGGCATTTGCCGTCATGGCCGCTCTCGGCTTCTCCATCAACATGATGACTATGTTCGGGATGGTTCTCGCCATCGGCATACTTGTCGATGACGCCATCGTTGTCGTCGAAAACGTTGAACGTATCATGTCTGAAGAAGGGCTGCCCCCGCGTGAAGCGACCATCAAAGCTATGGGACAAATCTCCGGAGCGGTAATCGGCATTACGCTCGTGCTTTCCGCCGTATTCCTGCCGCTGGCTTTCATGAGCGGATCAGTTGGGGTCATTTATCGTCAGTTTGCGGTTTCCGTTGCGGTCTCCATTCTCATATCCGGCTTTCTGGCTCTGACTATGACACCGGCCCTATGCTCCACAATCCTTAAACCGGTTGCCAAAGGGCATCACGCAAGTAAACGGGGATTTTTCGGTCTATTCAACCGAGCCTTTGATAAAGTGGGCCGACGCTACGAAAGGGTTACCGGATCTCTGGTGAAACGGGCAGGCACATGCATGGTTCTTTACGCAGCTCTCGTAGGACTGCTTGGGTATAATTTTATCAATCTTCCTGAATCATTTGTTCCTTCCGAAGACCTTGGAAACTATTTTGCCAGTGTCATGCTCCCTCCGGGAGCAACATACTCCAGAACTCTCGATGTTGTCGAAAATATGGAAGAATACTTCAGTTCTCGTCCGGCAGGCTTGAGTCTGATCACGGTGCTCGGATTTAGTTTCTCCGGACAAGGGGAAAATGCTGCTTTGGCTATCCCCCGGTTAAAAGACTGGTCGGAACGTGATGAAGGACAATCTGCGGCTGCCGAAGTGGGCATGGCAAACCGTGTTCTTTCGCAGAATATGGACGGTAGGATTTTCGCAGTAAACCCGGCTCCCATTGACGGTCTCGGTAACACCGGCGGATTCGCGTTACGTCTCCAGAATCGGGGAGGTCTCAGTCAGGCTCAATTCGCCAAAGCAATGGGTATGCTTCTGGATAAAGCCAACCAGTCACCGGTAATTCTATACGCCAGATTGGACGGCTTGCCTGATGCACCGCAGCTGAAACTTGAGATAGACCGCGAAAAAGCGGAAACCCTCGGCGTGAGTTTTTCTGATATCAGGACAGCACTGACCAGTAACTACGGTTCCAAAATGGTTACTGACTTTGTTAATTCCGGCAGGGTCCAGCGTGTAGTTGTTCAGGCCAGTGCCGAAAGTCGCAAGAACCCGGAAAGCCTAAACAACGTATATGTTCCAAACGCCCATGGCGAACAGGTTCCCCTGACCGCACTGATCCATACCAAATGGGAAACCGCCCCTGTTCAGATTGTCCGCTACAATGGATACAATGCCTATAAGATCGCAGGTTCTCCTGCTCCCGGCTACAGTTCCGGTGAAGTCATGGCCGAACTTGAGCGCATAATGCAGGATCTGCCTACAGGTGTAGGTTACGAATGGACGGAGTTGTCATATCAGGAAAAATTGGCAGGAGCACAGGCTTCAAAACTCTTTGCGCTTGCACTTGTTGTGGTCTTTTTGCTGTTGGTGGCTCTTTACGAAAGCTGGGCCATTCCATTCTCGGTAATGCTTATCGTACCCTTGGGGGTGCTTGGAGCAGTGGCAGCAGTCTCGCTTTTCGGTATGGCAAACGGCGTTTATTTCAAGGTCGGCCTGATTACCATCATCGGCCTTGCCTCCAAGAACGCAATTCTCATCGTTGAAGTTGCCAAACAGTTTTATGATGAAGGCTGTAGTCTGGTTGAATCTGCTACCCGTAGTGCCAGACTCCGCTTCAGACCCATCGTAATGACCTCAATGGCCTTCATTCTCGGCGTTGTGCCTTTGGCAATTGCGACTGGAGCCGGAGCTGCAAGTCAGCGGGCTATTGGTATCGGGGTCATCGGCGGCATGCTCAGTGCGACAGTTCTTGGAATTCTTTATGCCCCGGTTTTCTTTGTCTGGGTACTTTCCATTGTAAAAAAGCTAAAACGCAAGCCCTCAGCTGAAGCACAAGCCTTTCATGCAACCAAAGAGTGTCACGAATAGCGGGAGTTAGTATGCTTGATAAAATGACTGACCGTTCATTTCTATCACCTGTTGTAGCATTTACGTTTATTCCCATGACAATCACCGGAATATTAATGCTGTTCCACGTTCATTTTCCGGGGATAAAAGATATTCATGAATGGATCGGACTGGCCTTTGCTATCTTCAGCTCCTTTCATATTGCTATAAACTGGAAACCGTTCATGGGATACTTGAGCAAACCTTTGATCAGGTACGCCCTGGCGATTGCTGTTGCACTGATCATCGTCTGCTGTATAATCGGTGCAACCAATTATGATCATACGCGCGGTTACCAAAACTCAAGGCATTCGCTTGTTGAAAGGTATTAACTGGCCTCTTTATTTTGAACCAACATCCATCCCTGTGATTTTTTTAGTCACAGGGATGGACAAAGGATAATAGTTGATGGGTATTTCCGTATTACTGGTGGAAGATGATTTTGATCTGGCTGCAGCTGTAGTCGGCTTTCTGGAACTTGAAGAAATTTCCTGCGACCATGCCTCCAACGGAGTACATGGGCTGGAACTGGCTACTACTAATCATTATGACGTACTTCTGCTGGATGTAATGCTTCCCCGGATGAGTGGAGTGAACCTATGCGAACAGTTACGCAAAAAAGGTATTGATACCCCGATCCTGATGTTGACTGCTCTGGACACTATTGATGATAAGATCGCCGGGTTTAATGCCGGGACAGACGATTATCTTGCCAAGCCCTTTGAAATGGAAGAATTGCAATTACGAATCAGGGCGTTATCCAGACGGCGCAGCAGGCAAGCCCGCAAACTGAAGGTCGCGGATCTGGAAATGAATCTTGATACCCATGAGACTTATCGTGGCGACACCCTTCTTCAACTGACTCCTACAGAATGGAAACTTCTTGAAGAGCTTGTTACTAACAGCCCCAGAGTCGTCTCAAGAGAGCAATTGGAACAGACTGTATGGGATGATGTCGAGCCGTCTTCAAGTCTTTTGAAAGTATATATCAATAAATTGCGTAAGAAAGTTGATATTTCCCCTTTTTCTCCGCTAATCCATACTCTTCCGGGAGTGGGGATAGTTCTCAAAGCGAAGGACGAAAATGAGCAATAGCAATCGGAGCATAAAAATGCAGGTTGTTTTTTTTGCCCTGACAGCCTGCGCCCTGCTGATTGTTTCCTATTCAATTCTGGTAAATTTTTATTTCGAAAAAGGATTATTGCTCTCCGTCAGACACAGACTGGAGCTCGAAGCTTCGTCATATGCAAAGGCATATTTAAATAACCCCAATGTGGCATTGCCGGCCGCTGCAAATTTCAAAACCTATCTGAATTATGACCATCTCCCCAAAATCATTAGGTCAAGAGTAGAGGAGCAACAGCTGCCACAGATCGGTTTTTGCCTTATCAGATCCGACAACATCAAAGATATGTTTTACTTTGTCTACGCATGGACCCGCCCGGATGGTAATGAATTGTACTTTGTTTACAGTCTGGGACAGGAAGATAAATTTGAGCTTATACACACAGCTGAACATGCCTTGCTGTATTATGCCATCGGAACCGGGGTTGCAGCGTTCCTTATCATAATCATTATCGCAATCTTCATGATCCGACGCATCACCAAGAAAGTTTTGCTGCTCACCGACTGGGCTTTTAGCTTGAATAAAGACAATATCGAATCCGCTCCTCCGGATTGTCAGTATAAGGAACTGAATGACCTAGCTATACTATTCAAAAAAAATATGAGCCGCCAACTTGCCGGAATCCGCAGGGAACAGAAATTTCTTCGCAATGCCAGCCACGAACTCCGCACTCCTGTCGCTGTACTGCAGACCAATATGGACTGGCTTAAACGTCTCGGAGCGAGTTCAGAAAAACAATATGACAAGCCCCTCTCCGGTATGTCTACGGCGATCAAAAATATGAAAGAGTTGACTTCGACGATTCTCTGGAGCGGTAAAAGAGATATATCTTCCATTCCGAAGGCGGAAATAAAAATCAGGGAACAGATTCTAAGAATTATATCCGACAATTCTTATCTTCTAAAAAACAAAGATATTCAGATTTTCAACCATCTTGAAGATAAAACCATGGTCACCTCGGAAGCCATTGCCCGCATTATCTGGAGCAATGTTATCCGCAATGCCTTTCAGCACACAGACGAAGGGGCAATCAATATAAATCTGTCCGGTCACATACTGACCGTTAACAACGATCTTCCCCCTAACAACGACGAATATGCAAATGATAGTTTCGGTTTGGGGCTGATGCTGATTCAGGATCTTGTAGAAAGAATTGGTTGGGAATTAATCATCAAACAAGAACCCAATATCTATTCCGTAACTCTGCACATGCATTCATCCTAATTACAAATTGAAGGGCGTGGGGGCAGCGGGTGCAGAAGTCTGTTTTTGAGTGTGAGCTGAGTAAGCGTCAGCTGAAAATATTGCAAAAACAGATTGGGAGAATGCTGCCAAAATCAGGAGAAGACAGTAATATCAGGATTTATCCACTTTGCATGAAGTGCCACAAAAAGGCATCAGGGGTTGGTAGGGTTGCGCAAAGTATCTATTCGAAGCATTATATTGTGATCTGATCCGGTTTGTTTAAGGACGAGGATTGAAAATGATTATCGGCAAATACTTGAGCGATTTCGATTTTGAACTGTGCTTTTTGTAACTATTCAATATTCTTGTTAAAAATGTCTATTTTATGTAAAATGGAAATTAATTGCTAGCGTAAGTTAGTAATTTCAATGGTTTGAAGCCCATTTTAGGCCGTTTTTTGAGGTGAAAAAAGTCGAAAAAAAGTCCAAATTCAGTCGCCAGCGTTTTTGTCCTTCTTAGCCCGCATGGTTAAAGGGCTCCCAGAGGGTGCTGTCTAAATGGGCTTCGCCAATTGAGGCATTAAGACTCAATTTCCTGATCCAAAAGCCCGCGCATATGCGTCTAAATGGGCTTCGCCAATTGAGGCATTAAAAAACAAGCTTTGCTTAATTGCGGAGCTTGTTTTTTTATTGCATTATTATTTTAAATTTTAATGCGTAAGTGTTAATGGTGTGTTTATGAATATACGCACTTTATGCATGGCAGTCCTACTCTTCACAGTGTGTCTGTTTTTCTCCTCAGCGACTAATGCTCAGTGGTTGGATAAGGTGGATAGTGCAGTCTCAGGTCTGTTGGATCAGGCAATGGAGATATTCGACATTTTAAAGCGTAAAAAGGTATAGATAGCAGGAATCCCACTCAGGTTAGTAGCACAGTAGAAAGCAGCGTAAAATTATGGACGAGAATAGATACAAAAAATATTAAGCAGCGCTGATTTCATCCACAAAGCGGGCCGTAACCTCTGTTCCGGTGGTTTCCGCAGTATGCATTGTTATTTCTGCCTTGTGGGTTTCGGCAATGAGTCTTGCGGAATAGGTCCCCAGTCCTGTGCCGTCTTCCTTGCCGAGAGTGACGTACTTGTCAAAGAATCTTTCCCTGATTTCTTCGGGAACGGTCATTGCGTTTTTCACTGTGACCGAGATCGGGGGACCGCTGAGGATGGAGATGGTTACCGTGTCGCCTTCATGGGATGCTTCCACCGCATTTTTGATCAGATTCCTGAACATGGTCCGAAGCAGCATTCCCTCTCCGGTCATATGCAGTTCTTCCATGCCCTCTATCTCTTTGCCGTCCAGCATGATGGAGAGTTTTACTCCGGACTGGTTCAGCAATAATGCCATTTCCTCTTCCAAAGAGGTCATCAGGTCCACAAGATCAATGCGCATGGTTTTTAAGCGGTAGATTCCCTGCTCCATCTTGAACATGTCCAGATGAAATTGGATCATATCCAGCATACGGTAACCGGCAGAAGCAATGCGTTTGATATACTTGCGTTGGTTCACGGTCAGCTCCTCGTCACTGTTGAGCAGCAACTCCGGGTAACCGATAACAAGATTCAAGGAAGATTTGAGGTCATGTCTGTTGATGCGTTCCACCTCATCACGAATCATTTCCGCTGTTCTCCTTTCGTGAATCTGTTGCACCAGCAGCCTGTTTTTCTTTTCCAGTTCCACCTGTTTGGAGCGTAGTTCCTTGGTGCGTTGCGAAACGATATTTTCCAGCATTTCACGGTGGCTGTTCAGCCACTGGTCCCGCTTGTCGATTTTGGCCAGCATTGAATTGAATTCCGAGACCAGATAGCCGATTTCATCATCACTACAATAGGACACCCGCCGGGTGTAGTCCTTGCTTTCGGAAATTTCTCGGACCGTATCGGTCAGCTGTCCGATAGGGCTGGTCAGTTTTTTACGGATATGGTTGGTAGTCAGGAAGCATATGGTCAGGACAGAGACCAGAATCAGCCCGGAAGTGACAAGGTTTTGGATGAACCAGTCCAACTGATCGGAAAATCGCCCGTCCAGAAGTATGAACCCCAATAGTTCATCTCCAGAACGGATTTCCTGAATTATGCGGTACCTGTTGAACTCTTCAATTATAAAATCCTTACGGATCGGAAGTACCGCCGTCTGTTTACCGAATCCGGCAAAGACATGGCCGTCGGCAGTAAAAATGGTCGCGCCTGCGGAATTGTTGACCAGTGTCAGTGACTGCAGGACTTCTGTTGCTGATTCCGGGTCGTTAAAATCAAGTGCCGGCGCTGTGGAAGTACCAAGCACCTGCGTTAATGATGTCGCTTTTTGTAAAGTTGCCTGCCGGAATGAATGAAAGAAGGAGGCAACATTTAAAGACATGGAAAGCACCACCGCAATGGTTGTCGTACTCAGAATGGCGAGGCCGACTTTACGCCCTATGCTGTTCCGGTATTTTTTCATCTGGGGGTGTCTCCGCAATAAATTTCAGAAAGCTTCAATAGTTTGGAACTGATGGTCAGTCCGGCTTTACGTGCAGCACAGATGTTGACCTGCAATTTAAAACGGGAACCGGATTCCACGAGGTTAATCATCCCGCCCAGCCTGAGAAAGTCCGGGTTTTGTCCGATGGTCAGAACCGGCTTGCCTTTTACTTTGTTCAACACGGCTGCGATAATGCGCGGGTTGTCAATATCAATGAAAAGGACATTACTTTCTTCATCCGGCCAACGCACAAGTTTGAACCTGTCCTGATTTTTGAAAAAACGGGATATTTTTTTGGGGGCGACGGCAGCTACTGTAACCGGGGAATTGGAAGAGATTTTCCGTTTTTCAGGGTCAAGTACATATTTGGTGATCTTTTTTATGAACAGGGCCTGAAGCTGCGGCTGAGTAGCAGTAAGCCGGTGTTGCCGGTCTGCTTCCTGCCGTGCATGGGCAGTCTCAGTCTGCATGGAATACACCATAAAAAGTACGGCAAGTATAATTGCCGCTGTTTTATGGACTGTTAAAAATCCCATGTCAGCCTCAGTGTGCAGGACGGATCAGTAGGAGAAAAGTTGCTTTCATCAATCGTGGTCAGCAGGTTGGATCCGATAAGCTCAAGCGTGATGTTTTTGCTGGCCTGCCATGCAAGGCGTGCGTCAAAACCGAACCCGGTGGAAAGATCCTTGTCATCCATACTGTTGATATATGAGGAGAAGATGTCCAGCTCCCAATCCTCAGCCAGATCAATCAACGCCTGCAACTTGACGCTGTAGATCGATGTGTTCAGGGGCGGCGAGAATCCCGGAATACCGGGCGGTATGTTCTGAAAATCCTGATTGGAAATATCAATGGACGGCCGCAGGGTCAGGAATGAATACGGCTGCCAGTCAACAGCTACTTCAGTTCCGTATGAAATTCCACGCAGTCCGCTGACCGGGGTAGCGGTCTTTGTGGTGTCATCGAAGTTGAATGTGACCATCTGGTCGTAATTATTTAAATAGAGCGAAATATCCAGCTTAAGGGCTTCGCTGAAAAGTTTACGGTATCCGGCTTCAATTGTAGTAAGTTTTTCGTTTTTCAGATTCCCGCTGACGTCGACTGTATATTCCTTATCCCGGACTCTGACCCGGTAGCTTCCTTCCTGAATCCAGTAGCTCGGTTTACGGTTGGCATATGAAGCTGCAAGCCAGTATTCTTCATCTTCCTCCATATATAGAAGGCGTGCTGTAGGCTGCGGAGCAAGTTCGCTGTCCCCGGAGTAGTCCAATTTAAGTCCGAGGGTCAGGAATAGTTTTTCCTTAATCAGGGTAATACGGTCCTTGGCAAATCCACTGAATTCAAGGTTGTATATGCTGTCGTTTGATACCTGAACATGTTCGCCCTGTTTAAATGAATTCCAGAAATATTTACTGCCCAGACCGAATGTCAGAAAGTGGGAGTCGAACTGATCGTTGGAGTAAATGAACTCTGCGTCAGCTGAATTAGATATGTTTTCCATATCCGAGACAGTTACAAATGATCTGGTGTAAGAACTGCGGAATTGCATTCCGGATCTGGCACCGGTTTTTCTGTCCCAGAGAATCTGAGCATAGCCGCTGTAATCTTCTTTGTCCTTGTCTGCGGAAAAAGGGTTGCCAGGAGGGGAGTTCTCGGAGATTGATGATCCGGCGACCTGACCCTGTACAGAAAATTGGTCTGTGTAAGCATTCAGCCAGTCGGCACGGAACCCGCCGCTTCCGGTTGTCCAGTCGGTGGAACCCTTTTCGGTCCGTCCCCTGATACGGTATTCTTTGCCCAGCTCATATCCACCCTTGGCATATACGGCCAGTGTGCCGTTCTCGGAAAAATGTACACCTTTGCGGAAATACTGGCTTACTCCATCCGTGCCCGCAGTGGTGACACTTCTGTTGCCCTGCATTTCAGCAGCGGATTTGGTGATGATATTGATAACTCCGTTGAACGATTCGGAACCCCAGAGGCTGGTCCACGGTCCACGGATGACTTCAATGCGTTTGACCGTCTGGATAGGCAGATCCTGACTGGACCAGATGACTCCGTTGAAATAGGGCGAGGTGATCGGGCGGTTGTCTACGAGAATGAGCTGCTTGCTGTTGAAAGTGCCGGAAAATCCCCTTACGCCGATGGCCCATTTGTCCGTGTCGGTGCGGGTTACAATGACACCGGGAACTGTACGCAGAGCTTCCGGTACTGATGTGGCACCGCTGCGCTTGATATCTTCCTCTGTAAGGATGGTATATGATCCGGCAATATTTTCAAGGGACTGCTTGCGCTCGGAGGGGGAGACCATTTCAACCTGCAGCAGGTCTTCAAGGTCCAGGTTTTCCAGATCTGCAGAGACATCCGTGTCTGCTGCAAAACATGGAGATATTCCGGTCAACGTAACCAGAATTAAGAGAGAGAGGGCAACAACTGCCAAGCGCAATCGGATCATGCCTCGGCCTGAGTTCTCGAGGTCATCATGTATCCGCGGCCGCGGATGGTTTTGATTGAAACTGAGTCGCCGATTTTGCGGCGCAGATTGCTCATGTGAACGTTGAGTACATAATCGTCAAAATCGGCTGTCCTGCCGAGGGCGATTTCCATAAGCTCGTCACGCTCAATGAGTTTGCCGCAGCTGGCGGCCAGATGTTCAATGATGCTGAATTCAGCAGCGGTAAAGTGTGTGTCTATGCCCCTTACCTGAATTGAATGGGAATCAAGGTTAATGTCCAGTCCTCCGACTTTGATATTTCCTTTTGATGTCGGAGTGATGCTGCGGGACTGCGGCGCCATCGAGCAGCGACGCAGGGACGCACGGATCCTGGCCAGCAGTTCCCTTAATGGGAACGGTTTGCAAATGTAGTCGTCAGCACCCATTTCAAGGCCTACTACCCTGTCTACCTCGTCTCCTTTTCCGGTGAGCATGATAACCGGAACCGTTGAGTCCAGCCGGATTTTTTCCAGCACGTTCAGCCCGCTGATGTCAGGCAGGACAATATCCAGCAGAACGAGGTCGTACTCATCATTGCCGAATGCTTTAAGTCCTTCCTTTGCGGTACACCTGTGTTGCAGACTGTAGCCTTCGCCATCCAGATAGGTGGATAAAAGCTCCCCCATTTCCGGGTCGTCGTCGATAAGAAGTATCTTGTTCATAACTTTCTCCTACAACAAATGTTATGTGTTTAGAAGGGATAAGCAAATAAGTTTAATGTAAATAAATGTTAAATAACTTAAGAAACATTAAGCCAAAGAGTATTTATCTATAGTGCTCTGATTTTGACCAACTAAGAAAAAAATTCCTATATAAACGTTCTTTACCTCCGCTGCGTATAAACAAGTAAAGACAGGTGAATCGTTCGCCTATCGAATAGTGCAAGGACGTACTATAAAACACGGAGGTTTTTATGTCTTTAGTAATCAATAACAATACAATTGCAAATGCCACCGCGCGCCATCTTAATGATGCATACAGTGCGCTGAGTTCTTCCACTGAAAAGATGTCCTCTGGCTTGCGCATCAACTCCGCTGCTGATGATGCCGCTGGTCTTGCGGTACGCGAACTTATGCGTTCGGATATTTCCACCCTGCAACAGGGTGTGCGGAATGCGAACGATGGTATTTCCATGATCCAGACCGCAGACGGCGCTCTGAGCGTTGTGGATGAAAAGCTCATTCGTATGAAGGAGCTTGCTGAGCAGGCCGCAACCGGTACTTACACTTCTACTCAGCGCGCATTGATCGACAGTGAGTATCAGGCGATGGCATCTGAAATTACTCGAATTGCGAGTGCTACCGACTTCAACGGTATCTATCTGCTCAACGGCAACTGCTCCGGCGATAATGCCGTAACAATTCACTTCGGCACCGGTAATGACAGTGCGGAAGATAAGTACGACGTCGAAATCGGCACCTGCACTGCATCCGCCCTCGGCATCGGCAACCAGAGCACAATAGACGCGGGATACACTGTATCCACTCAGGAAGCTGCCCAGGAATCTCTGCAGGCACTTGATAATGCGATTGTTTCCAAGGATAAGATCAGGGCGAATCTCGGTGCTCTTGAAAACAGGCTTGACGCTACCATCTCAAACCTTGAAATTCAGGGTGAAAACCTGCAATCCGCTGAATCCCAGATTTCTGATGTGGATGTTGCAACTGAAATGACCAACTACTCCAAGCAGCAGATTATTACCCAGTCCGCCGTGGCCATGCTTTCGCAGGCCAACTCCCTGCCTCAGATGGCCCTGTCTCTCATCGGCTAGTTACACAATCTTCAGAAGCTTTGATCGGCCCGGTATACCGGGCCTTTCTTTTGTACGCAGGTCAGAGGCCGCAGTCCCTTTAACAGTAGGGGATTGCGGCCTTTTTTGTGTGACAGCACCCTATCTCTATCGGCAAAAAATTCCCATCCTTCCGGTTTGCCCTGTGAAAAGCAGTCCTTTTCCTTTTTTCGGGGATTCTCAGCTTAAGAAGCCTTTATTTCAGTCCTCTGTCGCCAACTCTCCTATAGTTATTTAACAATTCATAAATTTAATCTGTGGCATTCTGAATGTAATAAGTTTGTAATTTAATGTTGTGCGGAATGCATGTTGCTCAATCTTATGCATAAGGAGGAAGCATGAACACTTATATAGACAAAAAATGCGAATATATTTCAGAAAAAGAAGTAAATTACTTTTTTAAAAAAAATATTAATTTCATTAAAAATGTAGTCAATAAATTCATATTTTCTAAATATATTGGAGCTGACAAAAATGATGTAGATGAAGTTTGTCAGGAAGTTGCGTTAAAAATTATAAAAAACGATTACATTTTAAAATACTCATCAAAAAAAAGCTCCATTAATACATGGATATATATCATAAGTCGATCTGTTGCTGTTGACTATATGAGAAAAAATAATCGTATATATATTAATGTAGATGATCTGGAAGATTTTTCTGAATGCGATAGAGAGAAAAATGATTTTAATATTCCTGAAGGTCTTTTGTCTGAAAGACAGAATGAAGTAGTAAGAATGATTTTTTGGGGAGACTTAAATGCAGTTGAGGTGGCTGAACAGTTAGGAATTACCTCCTGTACCGTTCGCTGCATTAAGCATCAGGCAATTCAAAAACTTCGCCGACACTTTTCTGCGGATGACAAGAGGAGGATCAGATCATGACCACCGCAATTAGCAGCTACACCAGTACCGAAAGCACTACAACTACAGCCACAACCAGCAGTACCGGCAATACCTCACTGGATCAGGAGGATTTCCTGACAATCCTGTGTACTCAGCTGGAGTATCAGGATCCTACAAACCCCGTTGATAACGCGGAAATGATCAACCAGATGACCAACTATGCCCTGCTGGATGAAGCGGTGGTCAATAATGAAAACCTCGACACTATTATCAACCAGCTGGCTTCTCTCGCAGCATTGAGCACCTCCGGCTACCTTGGCAAGGAAGTCCTCGCCGAAGGCGGCGTGGTTACCGCGGAAGATGGCGAAGTCTCTGGCATCACTATCGAGTTGGAAGAGGACGCGTCAGTTCTGGGGATGAACATCTACGATTCTGACGGGAACATCGTGGACACCCTTTACTTTTCCGATGTCGAGGCCGGAGAGATTGAAATTTCCGGTTCTGTTCTCAGCGCACGGGCCGATCTGGATAGCGACGAAACTTATACCGTGGATGCATTTGCCTATGATGAGGATGAAGCTTCGATCGATGTCTCTGTCTGGTCCGCTGGAACGGTCACCTCAGTAGATCAGGATTCCGGAGATACCGTTCTGACCCTTGATGACGGGCGTGAAGTTTCAATCACTGATGTAAGTCTGATTTCCTAACCTTTAAAGAAACAGGAGTGTAAAACAATGAGTGTTACCAGTTCATTATATACCGGAATTTCAGGTCTTAACGTTAACTCCGAGGCAACCTCGGTTGTATCAAACAACCTTGCCAACTCAAGCACAGTAGGCTTCAAGGGATCAACTGCCGTTTTTGAGGATTTGTTCTATTCTTCAATTACCACCGGAAGCGGCGGGAGTCAGGTCGGTAACGGTGCCGGGATTGCTACAGTCAACACCGATTATACACAGGGGTCTTATGAAGATTCCAGCATTTCCACCAACGTAGCTCTTAATGGTGACGGATATTTTATAGTCATTGATCCGGATACAGGGGCTACCCGCTATACCCGTGCAGGTAACTTTGATTTCGACAACGAGGGCTATCTCGTGGATACCTACGGCAATCAGGTTCAGGGTTGGAAGGTCGAAGACGGCACTGCATCCGGTTCCCTCACGACAATCCAGCTGGACCAGTCCCAATCTCCGCCTAAGGCCACCTCAGAAGTCAGCGTTACCATGAACCTCAATTCCCAGAGTACGGATGAAGCTGTTACCACGAATCCCTATACATCGCTGTTTGAGCTTTATGACGGAACTGAGGAGCCTCCACTTGACGATTCCCAGTACAGTTATTCCACAACCATGACTATTTATGATGAAAACGGTTCGGCACATGATCTTACCGTCTACATGGACCCGGTTGATGTTGACTCCGACGGAAACATTATCTGGGAATATGTGATCGCAACTGAAGCTTCAGACGACCAGCGAACAGATTCAAGTGGAAATAACCTTAATACGACCAGCGGTGCAGGTTTGGCCATGGCCGGAACACTGACCTTCAATTCCGAAGGACAGATGACTTCAATGACTGCATTCACTCTGGCGAGCAACGCTGCGTCCACCGATACCAAAGTTGCATCCAACTGGATGCTCGCCGACCTCAGCGATTCCGGCCTTCCTGAAGTTAATCTCAACTTTACCGGCAGTACCGACGGTCAGGAAGTGGCCATCAGTTTCGGTATGAGCAGCGACGATAATACATGGACCAGCAGCAGTATCGACGATCTGGGCGATATAACGGCTGCTACTGATTATTCCGATCTGCCCTATTTTGCCGACTATACTCTGGGAAGCAGCGCTACCACCAGTTACAGCGACAGTTCCTCTGCTACTTATACGATTTCGCAGGACGGTTATGCTACCGGTTCTCTGAAATCTGTAAGTGTCGATAAAAACGGGATCATCATCGGAAATTATTCCAACGGCGAATCAATAGAACTTTATCAGCTCGCACTAGCCGATTTTCCTAATAAGGATGGCCTTGAGGCAGAGGGCAGCAACCTGTTCCGGGCCACGACTGAATCAGGTGAAGCCATTATCGGCACTGCCGGTTCTGCCGGATTTGGAAAAGTTGTTTCAAATGCCCTGGAAGCATCAAACGTGGATCTCGCCTCCCAGCTGACCGAGCTGATTATTATTCAGGCTGCTTATCAGGCCAACAGCAAGGTTGTGACCACTGCTGATGAACTGTTGCAGACCGCCATCGGATTGAAAAGATAATTAACGCATATAGTTACAGACGATATATCCGGAGGCAGAAATGAGCTTAACCAACGCAATGTCAATAGGGCAGAAGGCCATCAACAATGCCCAGCTTTCTATTGAAAATGCCAGTAACAACATCGCCAATGCCGAGACCGAAGGGTATCAGCGTACCGATACAGTCTATGACAGCAGCTGCAATATCAATATCAGCGGCAACAGCATCGGCACCGGTGCGAACATTATTGCTGTTCAGGCCAACTGGGACAGCTTTATTGAAAAGCAGTACCTTTCGGCCTCGGCAGATCTGTCCTCCAGCGAAACTCAGTACGACTATCTCGCCCAACTGGATACTATCTTCAATCAGAGTGAAGACGAGGGACTGGCCTCGACTCTGGACGAGTTCCTCAGCGCATGGAATGAGCTTTCTTCCGATCCTGATTCACTTGCGGAAAGGACTTCGTTGGTCAGTGAAGCGGAAACTTTAATATACTCCCTTACTTCCACCGCCACAGAGCTTCAGGAAATGTCGGATACCGTTGAGTCGGAAATCGTGGATCAGGTTGCAGCAGCAAACGAGCTGATTGATTCTATCGCCCTTCTTAATAAACAGATAGCCGCCGATTCAGAAAATACCGAACTCATTTCCAGCCGGGATCAGGCCATCAGAGAGCTTGATGAACTCATAGGGGTTGAGGTCATCAGCTCCAGTGACGGGCAGACCAAAATATATACTGAAACCGGACAGCCTCTGGTTGAGGGCAGTGAAACCCACTCTCTGGTCTACAGAGGGTCAAAATCAACAGAATCTTTGCAGCCCGGTTCAAGTTATGACGGTGAAATCAGTTACTCCGGCTCATCCAGTGAAGAAATTCTGATTGAATTTGTTTCAACAGGAGCAGACGGCACAGCCCAGTTCAAGGCCTCTTTTGACGGCGGAAAAACATGGAAACAGGATGAAAACGGCAACACCCAGCTTTATCTCGCCGGGGACAAGGACTCTTCCGTAACCGTTGCAGGTGTGGAGATTTCTTTTTCGGGCGGGACAACGGATCACACCAAAGGCGATCGTTATACCATCGTAGCCAAAAGCGGACTTTATTGGGAAAGCAGTTCCGGATCATTGGTCAACATTACACCTATGACCGATTCCAGCGGTGATAATATTTCCAACAGGACTTCCGGCGGAAGCATCGCAGGGCTTTTCAAGGTTCGTGACGATTATATCGAGCCTGTTCTTGATGAACTTGACGATTATGCTTCCGCACTGATCTGGGAAGTGAATTCAGAACATTCACAGGGGGCGGGTACGGAGCACCATTCTGCCGTGAAAGGCACTTACGGGGTGGAGGACCAGACCGCAAGTCTTGCTGACAGCGGACTGGTCTATGCGGATGAAATAGAGTCCGGTTCCTTTGGTCTTTATACTTATGATGCTGATGGAAATGTCACTTCCAATGCTTCCATAAGCATTGATCCGTCCACGGACTCCCTTGATAGTATTGCAACCAAGATCAATACCGCCTTTTCCGGTTCCCTGACTGCTTCGGTCAATTCCGACGGGGAACTGGAAATCCAGAGTGTGAGTGATACAACATTTGAATTTGCAGATGATACTTCCGGTTTTCTTGCCGCAACGGGTATAAATACTTTTTTTACCGGGAGCACTGCTACAGATATTTCAGTCAATTCATATATTGAGGAAGATTTTTCCCATGTAAATGCCGGAGTGGTCGGAAGCGACGGAACCGTTTCCTCCGGCAGCAACTCTGTTGCCGAGGCCATAAACGATTTGACCGGTAGCTCCGTATCAATTGGTGAGGGGAGCAGCGCCCAGAGCGCAACCCTGACGGAATTTATGGCGGCTATAGTATCTGAGGTCGGGGCTGCAGCATCAAAAGCGGATACTCAGGTGGCCTGTGATACTGCCGCTGCCGAGCTTTATGCCGAGCAGCAGGAATCTGTCAGCGGGGTTAATATTGATGAAGAACTGATAAATCTGACCATTTACCAGCAGCGGTACCAGGCTGCCTGTCAGATTATCTCGGTTACGCAAGAAATGTTCGAGACCGTTCTGGGCATCATGTAAGGAGGCCTGCTATGAGAATAAGCACTTCGCAGATTTACTCGCAGACCATGAACAGCGTCTCTAAATCGTTAAATGATTACATGGATGTCAACTCTTGGGTCTCCACCCAGAAGGAAATCAACGCTCCCTCCGACGACCCGGCAGGAATGGCCAATGTCGTCAACCTGCGAGGCTACGATGCAGCCCTTGAGCAATACTACAATAATGCCGAGATGGCCGGTGAATATCTGGGTAGTGCTGACGGATTGCTGATTAAAGCCAGTACAACCATGTCCTCTGTGCTGGAGCAGATAGAGCAGGCGTCTACCGGGACCTATACTGATGCCCAGTCGCAGTCCATTTCCGTAGAAATTCAGGGTTACCTTGATTCCCTGCTGGCTATAGCCAATTCAAAAATGGGCAGTGATTACCTGTTTTCAGGAGAGGCCACCGACACTTCACCTTATGACTATATTCCCGGAGTTACTGTGACCGGAGATTCCCCGGCTAAAAGTGATTTCGGAGAAATCAGCGGCGAACTGGATGATCCTGTCATTGTGCAATTCACTTCCGATGGAACCATCGGCACGGACACTGTCTCATATACCTATTCGCTGGACGGGGGGCGTACATGGTTGACCGGCTCTCTGACAACAACTGATCTGACCCTTGAACTGGGTGATGTCTCCGTTGAAATGAATACCGGGACAGCTGTGACCGCGTGGGACGAAAATGATGATACCGGCAGCAGCTTTGTTGTTCGGAATTCTGCTGTATACAACGGTTCAGATGCAGCCATGTCCGTGAATATATCTGAGGGGACGGAAATCGATATGACCACAGTAGGCAGCGATATTTTTGGCGGTGTGGATGGTGGTACCGGAACTGCCTATTCTGATCCCAATCTATTTGAATCCATAAGTGACGCCGTAGCTTACGCGTGGATAGGCAATGAGGATGCAGTGGCAGATACGCTGGTTGCTGTAAATGAAGCCTATAAAGAAATGACCAATATGATGGCCGATGTCGGGGCCCGTGAAGAAAAGACTGAATTTATCAGTACAAGTCTCAGTTATACCCGGGAAAGGGTCAGTGATGCTATCAGCAACGAGGAAGATGCGGACAGCGCGGCCCTGACAATTGAGCTGAGCAAGGCCGAATATATTTATCAGGCCGTTCTCAGTTCAACTTCAGATGTGATCGGAATGAGCATACTGGATTATTTATAGGAGAACAGTCATGGCAATGTCAGTTTCAACAAGCACATATACTTCCACCTCCACTTCCGGCGGTTTTACTATCAACGGGCTTGGTAACGGCACGGACTGGACCGATCTTATTCAGTCATGTGTAGAAGCGGAAAGCTACGAACTTGAGCAGTACGAGGCAGATCTCGAGGAGGCTGAAACCATTTGCAGCCTTCTAGAGGCTCTGGACGATGAACTGGTTGATCTGGCCGGTACCCTGCAAAGCTATGACGAGATGGATGAGTTCCTTTCCTATTCCGTTGCAACCACCGGAGACGGGGAAGTGGCAGCATCCATTGAAGACGGGGCTGGAGAAGGCACTTACAATGTGGTCGTCAATCAACTGGCCAAAAAGGATATCTGGATTTCCGAGGAGCTGGTTTACTCTTCGGCTGATGAGGAGATAATCTCCTCAAACTCTTCCATCACCATGACCTACTCAGGAGAAGACATCACCCTGAATGTCACTGCCGGAACCTCGCTGCAGGATCTTGTGGACCAGATTAACAGAGATCCCGATTGTGATGACAAGATTTCAGCGGCTGTGATCAGTGACGGCACCAGTTACTACCTCAAGCTTAGCGGGGAAGATACCGGTGCGGATAATAACTTAGTACTGACTGATCTGGCCGCGATTGACGGCTACGCTGCGGATTCTTTTACCAATACGCAGGCTGCGCAGAATGCCCAGCTTAAAGTGGACGGCTTTCCATCCGGAGCTGACGAGTGGATAGAATCAGGCTCCAACACCGTTGACGATGTTATCGACAGCATGAGCCTAACCCTCAATGCCGTGACCGATTCCAACGGAATTGATATCGGTGTCTCTTATGATACTGATGCCATGGTTGAAACAATTGAGGATTTTGTCACTGAGGTAAATCAGGTCCTTTATGATTTATTGGATGTTACCGGAGCTCTTGCCGATGCAGACGACGAAGATGACGATAGTGTATATATCAAGGATGCAACTCTTGATCTCGTATACAGCTCCATAAAAAATGCCCTGACTTCCGCCGGGCTCGGTTTCCTTTACTACAATAGTGAAACTGAAGAGGGCGACCCGTTTTCCTCCCTTTCATCTGTGGGTATTACTACCGACAGTACAGAAGGTTCTGATACTTTCGGACAGCTTGAAATTGATTATGATGAATTGGAAGAGGCCCTTGCCGAAGATCCGGAAGCAGTCGCCCTGCTTTTTGCCGCATCGGGGGAGGCGGAGACTGACAGTTCCGACCTGCGTGTGATTTCTACCATTCCCGGCCTCACGGGGGCAGGAGATTTTGATGTGCAGTACACTGTTTCAGGCGGGACTATTACGTCAGCAACCATAGACGGTGTGGATATGTATATTGAAGGCAATACCATACTGGCCGGAAGCGACAGTAACGCCAACGGACTTTATATGGAAATCTCGGATCTGGCTGATGGTACGTATTCCAGCACAGTGACCGTAAAGCAGGGGAAGATCGGGCAGCTTGCGGATCTGTGCGAAGCGTTGACCGATGTTTCAACCGGCAGTATCCCGCTATTGATGGCAAGCTATGAAAACCTCACTTCAAAGCTTGAAGGTGAAATTTATGACGAAGAAGAAAGGATAGATGCTTATCAGACTCGACTGGAGGAAAAATATTCTGCTTTGGATACCATGTTGTCCTATTATTCCAACCTTGGAGATCAGCTGGATAGCACGGTTTCTTCCTTAAGTTCTGATTAGCAGCCTGTCTGGCTTATTTTGACCCGTAAGCAGGCAATCTAAGGCGGAAGTTTTATTGATGTGACCTGATAGTTATATTATCTTCAGGGCCGAATGTTTTATTTGTTTTGCGTAACAGTTACGCAAAGTGTCTATTCGAAGCATTATATTGTGATCTGATCCGGCTTGCTTAAGGACGAAAATTGAAAATGATTATCGGCAAATACTTGAGCGATTTCGGATTTGAACCGTGCTTTTTGTAAATGTTCAAGATTCTTGTTAAAAATAGCTGTTTTGTGTAAAATGAAAATTAATCGCTAGCGTAAGTTAGTAATTTTAATGGTTTGAAGCCCATTTTAGGCCGTTTTTTGAGGTGGAAAAAGTCGAAAAAAAGTCCAAATTCAGTCGCCAGCGTTTTTGCCCTTCTTAGCCCGCATGGTTAAAGGGCTCCCAGAGGGTGCTGTCTAAATGGGCTTCGTCAATTGAGGCATTAAGACTTATTATCTTCTTTCCTCTTAAACTGGTACAATACTGTCTAAATGGGCTTCGTCAATTGAGGCATTAAGACATCTTCGGCATCCGCCCCCTCTGTGTAAGGATTAATGGTCTAAATGGGCTTCGCCAATTGAGGCATTAAGACAAGTTCATCTGTTGATTCGAAGATTTGTTTTGTGTCTAAATGGGCTTCGCCAATTGAGGCATTCAAAACAAGCTTTGCCTAATTGCGGAGCTTGTTTTTCTCTTTGTAACTTCCTGTATCTATTGCGATATGTTTTTAGAGGGTATACAGTATTTATCTCTTGATAAAGTCTACCCGCAGGAAGGTTCGCATGCATATCCCCGTTCGCCAGTTTCGTTTTTCCTTTACTCTTACCAGTGCAGTGGAATGCCCCGTTTATCATGGCAATGCTGTGCGCGGGCTTATTCTTGCTGCCTTGTTTGGGGAATATGCAGATCCTAAAGATAGTGCGCATAACTTACCTATTGGAATGGTTCCTGTTGTTTGCGAATTTGGCCGTATGCGTATGGTGGCGGGGGAGATCTATACCTTCGGCATCAACTGCGTGGGGGATAATGCTGATGAGTTGGCAGAACGTATGGCTGTGTGGGCTGACAGACTTGCCGAGATAGGGCGACGCAGCCTTGATTACTGGGGCGAGAACCTTCCCATATTTGGTGGAAATTTCACTGAGATTACAATGAGCGAACTGGCAGTTGCCCCTGCTTGTAATGGTATCGGGGAATTGCAATCCGGAATACAGAGTGGAGATGTTACACTCCAGTTCGTATCTCCTTTAAAAATGCGCAGCCCCGATGAATTCAGCAGGCAGTTCCCTTTGCAGGGGAACCGTTGCTTTGTTGTGCAGCATTTTTTCAAGCAGCTTTGGAGCAATATTAATAAAGTTACCCCGCTTAAGTCTTTCGAAGAGTTTGCTGCTCTGGATGGAGTTGAGATAACGCACAAGTATTTTGTAAAGATCGAGGTCCCTTTGTGGGGCAACCACAAAGCTCCAAGCAGCAAGACTAAGCGGAAGATGCTTCAAGGAATGCAGGGCGATGTCGCCTTCAGCAATGTGCCGGAAGAATGGCGAATCCTGCTCTGGTATGGGCAGTATGTCCATGTGGGCGGCAATAAGGCATACGGCTGCGGGCGGTATGTTTTGCATGGAGTTGAAAATCCGGTGTTTGAATTGCGGTCTGAAATTTTGTAGGGTGGGGGTACCAATTGAGGCATTAAGACCCAGTGCCACCTGATCCACCAGTTAGTCCATGAGGTTAAATGGGCTTCGCCAATTGAGGCATTAAGACGTTGATGCGTCACTGTTTGCAGTAGGCTCTGCAAGTCTAAATGGTCTTCGCCAATTGAGGCATTAAGACTCTACAGGAATACCTGAAGTCGTAGATTGTATAGGGTCTAAATGGGCTTCGCCAGTGGATTGAAATGAAAAAACCGCCTTGAATTCTCAGGGCGGCTTTTTTGCGTATGTTATATTGCATTGTTATAATTGTAATGATAGGAGGTCTAGTGATGCTGTTCGATTTCATTGTGTGTTGTTTCTGATGATCTGGAGATAGTTATTGATGTGTACTGTGTTGGGAAAAGATAGTTGGTGCGATTCTCTCGATAAGGAATATCAAGTTGTCTACATTGACAAAGATGGCGAGCGTTACTGTATTTTCCATGCCCCGGAAGGTAAAAAATATAAGCCCCTCAGTACCAGACCTGGGCAGTTGGTGAATTCAGAAGGGGAGTGGCTGGATGTTGACGAGATAATAAAGAATGAGGCGCAGTTTAAGGGTATGGAGTGGTTCGCTAGCGATATTTTGTTTAGCGATCAGGAGTTCAGTGAATTGGTGATTGAGCATCTTGAGAAGCTTATTAACAAAACGAATCAAGAAGAAATAGGTACTCCTTGTCAGGTTTGTTCCATGACAAAAGCTATTATAAGTTCAGATATTGATTTTACTATAAGTGCTACTATCAGCGAGTATGGATTGCCTGCACTTGATTTTAGTGGTGTTGTTTTTGTGGGAAAAGTTAAGTTTGGATCTATTGTTGTTAATGGGACTGTAAATTTTGATTGTTGCGAGTTTAAGGATGAGATTTTATTTGGTGAAATTAACAGAAAAACAAAATTTTTAGGTGGTCTTTCTTTTAAAAGTTCAACTCATGCTCAAGATCTTAATTTTGATTATATTGAGATATTAGATAAGCTGTTATTAGATAATTGTGAATGTAATTCTATATATATTAGTGATGTTAAATTTGAAAAAAAAGTTTCTTTTGATAACGCAAAGGTAAAACGTGTAGCCTTTATTAGAGTTCATTTTCTAGAATATGTCGATTTAAACTTTAAAATTCCCATTGTTAGCTTTTTCTGTAAAGAATGTTATTTGTCTAGGATACGTATTGATAAAGTTGAATTTCGTTGCGAAGCTGTATTTGAAGATAGTCATTTTTGTGAAAGAGTCCATTTTAACCCTAAAAAAGTATTTGATAGATTGAAATTCGTGGATACTAAATTTTTAAAAGATTTGGTATTGGATACTAAACTAGATGATTGTATTGAAATTTGTGAGTGTTCATTCAAAAAAATTACAGTGCGCTCTCCTGAAAATATCCCTGAATTTTATATTGGAGGATCAGAATGTATAGGACGTGTAGAGTTTAATGATACTATTTTTGACAATATTAAAATAGTAGATTCACAATTTCGCGATTTTGTTTTTTTTAAAAAAATAAATATAACATCTCGATTTGAAGTATTAAAATCTGATTTTTCTTCATGTGTATATTTTATAGAAACAATATTTGAATTTGTCAGCAGTATTCAGCATGTGTTTTTTCAGAAAAGCGTTTTTTTTAATAAATCCAAATTTCATAATATTTTTTGTCTATATGGATCTTCATGTTCAGAAGTGATTACCTTCGAAGGAATGCAACTTAGCAATATGGCTATGGTTGGCGCTCCTATTGAGCAAATGAAATTTCAGTCGTGCTATTGGGAGGAAGATGGGATAAGAACAGTGGGGGATGAGGTCGATTTAATCGAAAATAATGACTTTGCAGTGCTTGAAGATATCTTTAGAAGATTGAAGCGCGTCTATCAGGAGTCGAAGGATGAGCTCGAAGTGTCTGCTTGGCACTACAAGGAAAAAGAGATGATCAGAAAAGATATGTGGATAAATTATGATTGTCACTGGTTAGTCCAGCTTTTTAAATATTTAAACTTGTCTCATAGGCGTATAGGTGATGATCATGAAGATAGGAATGAAGTATATTCTCCGCGAAATACAACAAAACGAGATTTTTTTACCAGATGGGTAACTTATTTATATTGGTTTTCATCAGGTTATGGTGAGAACCCATTAATATCATTTGTTCTATTGCTATGCATTTGTTTTGTAGTTCCTTTTTTAATCGTAACATTTGTTTTTTATAATCAGGAATATATACCGTGGTTCTGGTTTGTTCCCTATATTGGTGACAACTCACTTTTGAGTTCCGGTGTATATTCAACTGATATCCCTATTTCAGCTCACGTAGTAAAAAAAGGACTAAATCTATTGGCTACAATTAATGCAGCCCTGTTTGCATTTGCTTTGCGAAATAAGCTTCGTCGATAATAAAAAAGAGCCGTAAAAAAAACAGTCCTACGGCCCATAAGTGAAATCATTTCGGGATGGATGTGTTTATGATTTCCAGATTCTTTCCAGTCTTATTCCAGTCTTATTACCTTTTTTGATTCTTTTTTTTAGATTTTTAGAGCCATAGCTTGCGACGAGAATATCAGCCATTTCCTGCTTGATTTCATCAGGTGTTGATTCTGCGTCTATTTCGTCTACAAATTCAGAAAGCATGTTGTTTAATTTGCTTTTATTGCTATCCACCTTAATTTTAAATTCTTCAAGAATCGTTTTAGGATCTTTCTTTTCCTCCGGCCTCTGGCTCTGGTCCAGAGGTATAAACTCACCGTATCCACTGGAAGTTTTGGCTCCGAACCCTTCGTCACAGGCTTCGAACCAATGTCTGGTTACAATTTCTCTATCAGTTTCATCCGGGCAGATGAAGGCAAAGCAGTATGTTATGCCCTCCGGAACAACAGCAAATTCCACAGGGACAGGTTCTTCGATGTCCGGTGCTGAATCATAACCTTCTTCGTCAGAGTTAGCTTTTGTGTGATGGGGGGTGATTACATCAAGTTCCATCATGAGGGATGTCTTTTTAGCTAACGGCTCCGGGAAGGCATCGAGGAAAACGACTCTTCCGTTGTTTTTTTTGTCTCCGTCTCTGTAAATCTGGTTGATTAATTGCAGCTCTTTTTTACTTTCATCGTCTCCCATTTTACTTGCGTCCAGTTCTGCAATAGCTCTGCAGGCACCTTTTACCGTAGATCCGGTAATGTATGGAACACCATAAGTGTGATGCAAGGAGAAGCCGACATGCATGGCGGCACCATAGCTTAAACCGGAAAGGAATCTTGATCCGGTTTTTGCTTTAAGAATAAGTATTTTTTCGTCCGGTTTGAGATATTCCTGCCATTGGTCATAGAAGCCCTTATAGATGTTGCGGAAATTGTCATCCTGCACAGATTTTACAAGGGCATCGAGCACGGTCCTTTTGTCGCCGACATAGCCGTTATTTTCTGGCTTGCCGATTTCAAGGGTAGAGCGGTCAAATTGATCGTAAATAAGCGTGTGCAGCCCGATCTTATGCATCAGTAGGGAAGGGTGGATTGCTGGCAGGTCAACTTTCATGGTCGGCCTCGGTACTGGTTTCGTCGGTCTTTTTCTTTTCAATTAGTGCCTTGGCCATGCGCTTCAGCCATGCGAGATAAGCGGTAGCTTCAATGGTTGCATGGCGCAGGTTTTTTTTGCATATGGAATATGCATCTTCGGGATGGTTATGGGTGATCTTTTCCTTCTCGTAATCGACAAGCTTTCTTCCTTTTAGGTAATCGACAAGCTCTCTGCCCAGCAGGTAACGGTCATTCTGCTCATTACCGCTTTCGTTTTTTTTGGATTTTTCCAGCAGATAGATCAACGTCTGGGTCAGACCGTTGATTTTGATCTTTGCAGGCAGGCCTTCCAGTTCTGTTCTTATGTCTGCGGCTTCATCTTTGCTTTTGGTTTCGTTTATGTTGCTGATGAATTTGAAAGACCGCTCCGCCAGAATATTTTCTTTACTGATCATTCCGGCCTCCTTAATCCTGATTAACAGGAATTATATTTATCAGGCCGTGCCCGGTGGATTCGTTGCCGCCGATCTGGAAAAAATGCGGCTTTGTTGCCATCAACTTGGATGAATATGTTCCTGCCGCCGTACCTGCTGGGGCGTTGAATGGCGGACTCTCAAGCAGCTGGCCGAAAAAGATGCTTTCCGCAGGGACATATTCTGCGTACCAGAGGTTGTCAGATTTTTTGGACTCGGTGAGTTTGTTGTGGGCGCGTATTTCCATGGCATTGGATGCGAACCATTCGAAGGTGTCGTCCGAGACCAAAGCAAGTCTGGATTTGAGGTGAGCTGGCACTCCGTCTGTGGGCAGGTCGAGCGCTGTGGAGTCAGCGGTTAGCTTGATGTCTTCAAGATAGAGTTCTTCAATGTCGCTTAGGCTTTCTGAGATAATTTTTCCATTATCATTATGTTCCACTACGTCGTATGTCGGAAGATCATTCTTCGCTCTTGCTTCATTGAACCTGTTTATCTGGAGAGGGCAGGTCAGCAGCAGGAAGGTGCGCACGCTGGCCCTGACCGGGAGATACAGAATCTGAGCATCCACAAAGCCGAGCAGTCCGGCATTTTTTTTGTCCGCTTCGTCAGAGTCCGGCCCGAATGCGGCTGTAACTTCGTTGTTGTCTTTACTTTTGTCCCATCCGTTATTGCGCTGGCAGATATCGCGCCAGACTCCTTTGAGCGAGCTGGCCGGGATAATCGGGAAATTAGTGTAGCGTTCGCGGACAACGGGGAGGTCAATTCCGTCTCCGGCTTCTGTTGCTCCGCAGTGCAGGGGAGTCATACATCTGTACATGAGTATATTGGATTCGGTAAACATTGCTTACTCCTGTATATCTGAAGAAGGTTTTCCAACGAAACAAAGGCCGAAGCCCTGCGCTTTCAGGAAGTCGTTATCTCCGACAACCTGACCGTTCAGTTGACTGATAATATCCAGTTGATCCGCTTTGGCTTTGAAATGATAAACGCATCCGGCGGGAACAAAGCTTCTTGCAGGTCTTTGCTGTTTCTTTTGAATGTCGTATCCGCCAAGGTAGAACGGCTTGCCTACCGCAGCGGCCAGTAGAGTTGCCTTTATTTCACCTGCGCTGCTTTTGATGACGCATTCATTGTCTTCAGCTGGCTGCGGTCTCCAGCCTCCTGCAAAGTAGGCCGGGGTAGCCATGTATAAACGGAATGAGACGTAACCTTGCTCATCCGGTTTAAATTCGTTTGCTGGCAGCGTGGGCCATTTCAGTTCTGAATTTGTTACAGAAGCGGTCCGTCTTTCTCCGGCAACGGAGAGGGAATTGCTTTTGCAGTTGATGATTCCTTTCAGAATTTCATCTGCTTCTGCGCAGTCGTTGCTGCCCCATTGGCAAAGCAGTTTTGCCTTGCGTTTGGTGTTCATGCGCACATGCTTTAAGGAAAATAGGATGGAATCCTTACCTGCGTTGGTATTAGGATCAATTCCAACATTGGTGCGGTGTTCAGCGGTCCAGAGTTCTTCCTGCTGGTAGATATCAGCTTCTTTTTTCAACGTCGGTATTGAGCCATAATTCAGGTATTTACTCAATGCATCGGCACTGATCCACATGATATCAGTTTGCTTGGGCAGTCGCTTGTCTTTTGGCGGGACAAGCGTGAATTCAAGGTCCAGATTGGATGCTGACGCATTGTTGTTAAGCAATTGAAAGGGCGTGAAGCCGTATTCAGACGCTTCTGATTCCTCGAGGAATCCGTCTAGCGGGAGCGGGAACATAATCTGTTCGTCAATGACCGGGAGCGGGCCTCTCTGGAAGAGATTGCCGGAAGATTCAGTGTTACCGAACCATGCGGGCCAGCTGTGCTTGAAGCCGCTTTCCCGTTTCATATTCGCGAATCCCTGAGTGATGAAAATACTTCCACGCATGGCCCCGAACATGACTGAAGGTGGCGGTGGGAATACCGAGTCCACGGCGTGTGCTTCTTCCATGCCGAAGCTGCGGCTGTCCCGGCAGAATATTGTATCAAGAGGGCTTATTTCTACAAACATTGCATCCTCCAGATGTTGCGCAGGCAGATCATGGTTGCGGCTATTAATGATGGTGGACTGTTGCGGAATTTATTGACACGTGCTTTGAAAAAAACTTCAAGTCTTTCTTGAACTAATTTCATATCAGTTTCATCCAATTCCCGATTAGTGGCTATTCTGCCTAAAACCACTGATTTAATCAGGTCCGGATCGCAGCTTTTACCGCTTTCCAATATTTGCAGGTCTCGGTGCAGGTCGTGCATGGTTTTGGATGAAAGTTTCTTTTCGTTAAAAAGGGATTCCAGTCCTTCTGCCCATGTGTCGAATTGCCAGCCGTCTAATTCAGAGGGCAGGACCGTCGCGCTGACTTCGTCATTCCCTTTGTATACTGTGATTGCCAGAGCATTTTTTTCAGCAGCTTTGGCTTTTCCGTTCAGGGTTGCCTCCGCGTTGTCGAGCAGGCGGTGCAGCGGGTAGTTGTCCGGGGCATAGAGCAGGGCTGCACTTAAAGTTGCAGGTATTTGCTTTCCGTCCTCTGTGTATTCAATTCCGGCAAGCTTTTCCCGGTAGGCGCGGCGAAGTTCACATGCTGTTTTGATAGCCTCGTCAACAGGCATGACCGCCAGCACATCGTCACCCCCGGCATAAATCATCCGTCCGCAGACTTCCGGTGATTCGATGGTTTTGATGGCCTGTTCCGAGAAATCCTTCAGCTTGTTGCTCAGTTCTGAAAGTTCTTTCTCGCTTTCACATGCATCCACAAAACGTCCCATGGAATCACCATCCGCAGCAAGCAGGACAAAGTGTCCCGGAGGTGATCCAGCACCGATGTTTTTGGCACATGTGACCAGCTCTTTCCGTTCTTTGGCGATGGGGTCTTTACTTGATGTTCCTTTACGGAACTCTGTTTTACGGAAGCATTGAGCCTCGCAGGTCAGCAGCATTTCTAGATTATCGGGAAGGTTTTCTACAGAATCCCTTATGTCCGGTAGTGCCGGGATAACATCTTCTGGGACTGTGTTGAATTCGATGTCGCCACCATCTTTAAGGTCAGACCATTTTTCAAAAAATGAGTTGAAAACATCTGCGTTAAATTTTTCATGGCCGCAGTTTTCAAAAATCCGCTTACGCCATAGGGCTGTAGCTATCGCGTATGTGGATGGGAAGTGATGTGTGCCGTCATCAACACGGGCTTTTACCCGCTTTGCCAGCCCGATTGAGGAGAAGCGTTCCCCTTTTTGGCTGAGTTTGCTCGAATTTTTGAGAGCACGCCCTTCGTAAGAGCGCATTTCCCGGTCTTCAAGTTTCTTCCACCACTCCTTGGTCTTCTGGTCCGGGTTTCCACTTTCGAATTTCGGGGCAAGGGCTGAAAGATTGGTCTGCAAGGTGCATTTCATGCCCGGCTCTGCGTGCTGGGAGAACATACGAGTCCTTTTTGCAGCATCGAAACGCATATTCAGTTCGGCAAGGGTTTCCTCAAAGGAAGGACCAAGCTCCACCGTGCTCCAGACTGTTTCTACGAATTCCGAGGTCTGCCTGTTGATAACCGCATCCAGCAGGTTGGTATCGATATCCAGCTCTTGCGATTTTACAGCTTTGTCCACCTGTTCGCAGAACTGCTTCTTAATGCCGGAGATAATCGATTCCGCAAGCTCCTTTGGATCGGAGTCCGTTTTCAGGAGCATGATGTTGGGCATATTGGCTTTGGAATTATCAGAAGGGAGAACCGGGTAAATCAGGTCCTGCCCCAGTTTTTTCGCTGCCTCCTTCATTAATTCACTGAGCATGGTGCTACCGGAGCAGAGGTCTTCTAGTTTACGGGCAGCTGTGATGAAGCCATGCACCGGGCCGAAGCCTATTTTTATGAGATGGGCCATTATTGCTCACCTCCATTGAGTTTGATTTCTTCTGGGAAAAATTTATCAAGGGCGCGATTACCGGCCACTTTATCCATTCCCTGCAAGACCATACGCTCATCAAAGATCAGGGCGGCAGGGTAGAAGGTATTGTCCCCTTCTTTGGTTCTTAGTGGACGTAAGTGGATGTGTGAGGTCATGCGCTCGGTTTTGATGGTCTTTCCGTCCTTGTCCTCGAATTCAGTCGCAATTTTTTCCTTGAACGGAAGTCCCCAGAATCCTTTCTGAGAGCTGCGCAGTTCCGCACGGACGATTTTCCATTTATTTGCAAACCAGTCCAAAGCTGCGTTGGCTTCGTTCGGGCGGACGTTATCGTCATAGCGCAGACGAAAGGGCGGAGTTGTTGTTTTCATGCCGAGTTCAGGGACCAGCTTTTTCCAAAGATCAGGCAGTGCTGCTTTTTCTAGGCCTTTGAATTGACGGATCAGATTTTCAGCCTCAGGCGACCCCTTAATACCGGAATATTTCATACAGCCCCCGGCACGGGTGGAGCGGGAGCCTATGGAACCGAAAGTAATCCAGAGGATTGTGTAGGCGACAATTTTCCTCAACTCAGCCTCTTTGCCCGGACGGCAGCTCAGTTCCAGAGTGAATGTACTGCCTTTGCTAATGCATTTCTGCCCTACACGGTTGGCCTCATCCCTTCTGGAACTGGAGGCAGGAGCCACAAAGAACCACAAATATTTAGGACAGGCACGGTACTGGGGATCTGTCCACCAGTCCTCTGTTTCCATCCTGTTTTTGACTAGTGATTTCTTGCGGAAGCGCACAAGGGATTGCCCGTTTTTCGTTGACCCCATAATCCAGTCGACTTCGTTTTTATCCAATCCGCAAGCGCGCATCCACCAGCTAATCTGCCCGCGAATGGAGGTTTCCCGCAATTCTGCTGGGTAACTCACAGAAGTATTGGAGCTGACCGTACCCCCGAAGCAGGGGGTTATGAATTCAGCTGATAACTCAACCTTGATTCTTGGCATTAATTATCCTCTTGCTTATAATTAAGTTGAAATTTCTCAAGAGTATAAGAAGAATGTTTTTTAATTAGACATTCTTTATAGTTTGCTTACGATATCTTGTTGTATTATACAAGACGAAGTTTGTAATAAATGTGTCGCTTGGAGGTTTGGTATGGGTAAGAAGAGAAGTTTCGTTAAGTATTTTTTTTGGGAAAGCAGGTTAATAGGTTGCTTGCTACTTGTGTTTGTTCCTGTTGCGTTGCTTTTGTCTGACTGGAGTAAATTCGAATGGACCAAGGAAATATTAACAGCTTCTTGGAATATTTTTGAACCGATAGTTGGCACTCTTACTTTGGCTGTCGCTGTGGTGCTTTATGTCGCAGAAAAGCGTGAATCATGGGAGGAAAGTCTTGAAAAAGTGCTTACTGCTGAGTTTAAGTGTGTGAAAAGTAAAAGTATGCTGATGGAGGCTCGGCGTATTCCTGTGGCAGGGGAGCACGATCTGAGGGCATGGGGCCAGCAATTAGGTGCTCAGATTCTTTATGGCGATCGCAGCTTGCAATACTTCAAAGTAGAACGCCGTGATGAGGTTGCAAAGGATGGTAGCTGCAAAGAATATATCCTTACTTTTTATTTAGAACGAGTCCCGGAAATTCTTGAGCCTGTGCATGAAAAAAATGATTATGTGGTCTTGAAGGAAACACAGGATGGTTTTAAACGTGTCTATAACTCATCCGGTGAGGAATTTATGAAGCCTAAAAAAAAGAAATCTCCAGAGGGAGAATTGATGAATCAGAAGATTTTTGTGAAAGAAGGCAAGCTGATTTCTTGATTTTTGGTATGTGTTGCCAGTTCTCAAAAGAGGTGTCCGTGTAGACACGGGTTTTGACAAACCACCGGTATAAAGACCAGATATCATCCGTCTCAAAAGAGGTGTCCGTGCAGGCACGGGTTTTGACGCTTGGCGTAGGCTGTCGGGCATTGATATTGCTACTCAAAAGAGGTGTCCGTGTAGGCACGGGTTTTGACTCTTCGTCGTCTTCATCTTCGTTTTCGTCATAATTAAGGATTCCCGCTCTCCCCAAACCGGGGTCAGCGGGAGTTCTCTTTTTCCGCATAAATTCAGATCCTTACTCCAGCATAAAAAACTGAGTGTGCTCTCAACTTTTTTTGAGCAATTTTCCTGTGAATAACTTTTGCGGGGTAATTTTGTGATTTTGTAATGTGCTGAAATAGCGATATAAAAATTGGAAAAGTTGCGAGCTGAAACTACGTCCCTAAAAAGGGTGTGGAAAAGTGCTTACTCAGCGGACGTAGCTGAAAATGGCTTTGCAAGGTGCTGGAAATGGAGTAGAAAAAAGACGACCTCTCAAAAGAGATGTCCGTGCAGGCACGGGTTTTGACTATTAGAGGATGAAGGCGGGAGGCCTTCTATATCACTCAAAAGAGATGTCCGTGCAGGCACGGGTTTTGACGCTCTCTCCTCCACTTGAGAGACGGTTTGCGTTTCTCAAAAGAGGTGTCCGTGCAGGCACGGGTTTTGACCCGGTTATGTGGTGTGCTCCTACAATCGCCATTGCTCAAAAGAGGTGTCCGTGCAGGCACGGGTTTTGACTCAATGATTGAAATACCAGCAATATCCACAGACATCTCAAAAGAGATGTCCGTGCAGGCACGGGTTTTGACGTCTTGCCACCGACCTTATCCGGTTCATTTTCTACTCAAAAGAGATGTCCGTGCAGGCACGGGTTTTGACTGACTTGTTAATTTTGTCTTTATGTTCTTTCCAGACTCAAAAGAGATGTCCGTGTAGACACGGGTTTTGACTGGTCCTTAGACATACACACTTCGATTTTAGTGGCTCAAAAGAGATGTCCGTGTAGACACGGGTTTTGACCTTTTAAGAGCTTTTCTGGCTTGTTTTATTGCTTCTCAAAAGAGGTGTCCGTGTAGACACGGGTTTTGACTCTTCGTCGTCTTCATCTTCGTTTTCGTCGTAATTAAGGATTCCCGCTCTCCTTATCCCGTGGAAAGCGGGAGTTCTCTTTTCCCGCATTAAATCAAACCATTATCTCCAGCACCAAAACTGAGCGTGCTCTCAACTTTTTTTGAGCAATTTTCCTGTGAATAACTTTTGTGTTCGGATTTTGTGCGTTTGCAACGCTTTGAAATAACATCGTAAAAAATGGAAAAGTTGCGAGCGAAAACTACGTCCCTAAAAAGGGTGTGGAGAAGCGGTCACTCAGCGGACGTAGCTGAAAATGGCTTTGCAAGGTGTTGGAAATGGGGTAGAAAAAAGACGACCTCTCAAAAGAGGTGTCTGATTCGGATCAGGTTTTGACCACGCTCTCGCCAGTTTTGCGGCGGTTTCGTAGTTCAAAGGAGATTTCTGATTTGGATCGGGTTTTGACAAGGATAGAGGGATGAGATTTGGTGGTTTAGCGTTACTCTCACTCAAAAGAGGGTTCCGTGCAGGCACGGGTTTTGACAAAACTCTTTTATGTTTCAAGATATCACCAAGTCTCAAAAGAGGTGTCCGATCTGGATCGGGTTATGACTAGGCAAACTGGATTTTGTCTTCAAAGAACTCACGCAAAAGAGGTGTCTGATTCGGATCAGGTTTTGACACATAACAACAGTTGTTGTCCTCGTTCCATCAAATGACTCAAAAGAGCAATCTGTTTCAACGCAGACGCCAACCCCATAATTTGCCCTTGACGCCTCTATGCGTTGGGGGCAAATTATTTTTATGATTAATGACTTAACTTCGCTTTACTCCCTCCAGTGGCACAGCCTTAAAATTTCCCTGACCAATACCCGCAATAAGTTTGCGAAGCAGCATCCGCTTTTTGTGCTGGATGCTATCTTTAAGCACGCGCTTCGAAAATCCGGGCTGCGTGGGTTGAAATATTGCTTTCATCCTGATGGTGCGCCGTTCGGGAACAGGATTCACAAAGATTCCTGCTATGATGTTGAATTAATTTTCCCGGATGCCGAGCAACAGCAGGTGGATTCTTTCACTAAGGGATTGGCGGACCACCTTGCTGATCCGTACAATAATTTTGAACTTAGCCGGTTGGGGGCGGTGCGGACTGAGCAGCTTGCAGACATTGAAGGGGATTTTTCCGGGGATGTAAGTCAGGATGAAATTTGTCTTGATTTCAAAACACCTTTTGCTTTTGTCCCTACTGACAAAAAAAGGGGGTGGATGATTGAAAGGGAGCGGTTTTTTAATTCCTTCTGCCGTCAGGTAAATACGTTCTTCGGGCTGAATCTGGAGCTTGCACCGGAACTTATCAATGAAGTGGAAATTCATCCATATTTTTGGAGCTATGAGCAGTTCGGACAAAAGTCCAAAAGTGGTGCAGGTACCCGATACATTAATGGGATGAGCGGCCCGTTGTATCTGAAGGGGCAGTTGCAAAAGATTTTGCCGCTGCTGTTGCTTTGTTCGCGCATTCATGCCGGACGCAGAAGCGCAACAGGGTTAGGCTTTTATCTACTTAAGGCTGAAATGCCGTATTTTGATGCGCTGCTGCGGGATGATTATGCACTGGGAGTAGCAGCTTCCAGACTTGATCGCGATAATGATTTTTCTGCGGCTCTTGAGCGGGATTATGGCTCCATTGAAAAAGCGGTTTTTGAAATGCGCGATCGTATTGTGAATGGAGAATTTGAATGCTCCCCGGCAGTTCCTTTTGAAGTGGACAAGCCGCTCGGGGGCAGGCGGACTCTGGGGACGGTTTCCTCAGAGGATAGTCTGGCGCAAAAGCTGTTACATCAATTGCTTTCACCTGTTATGGACCGGATGTTTGAGCATTCTTCCGTTGGATTTCGTAAGGGAAGGTCCCGCGAAGATGCCAAAATGATGATCCAGCAGGCTATTCGCGAAGGATGCCGCTATGTGTTTGAGTCGGACATTGATTCATTTTTTGATGACATTGACCGGCCTACCATGCTCCTCAAGCTTCATGACGCCTTGCCGCAGGCAGATAAGATGACTCTCAAGGCTCTGAAGTCCTGTATTAATGCCGGATTTGCGGATGAGGGGGAGAATGCAAAAGGTTTGGTTCAGGGCAGCTCGTTATCCCCGTTGTTGTCGAATTTGTATCTGGACAGCGTGGACGAACGCATGGATGAACTTGGATATCGTTTCATTCGCTACGCAGACGATTTTGTAGTGCTGGCTCGTAGCGAAGATGAATGTCGCAGTGCATATGACGATATGCAGGCTGTACTTAAGCCGCTTGGTTTGCAGTTGAAAGAAGGAAAGACCCGTATCAGCAATATTGATCCCGGCTTCAAATTTTTGGGTATAGAGCTGGATAGTGACCTTGCATGGGAGAGTATAGAGCAGGCGCAGTTGAAGAGGACTGTTTACGTCTGCAACCATTTTGCCTCGCTCGGTGTCGATGTTGATTGTCTGGCAATCAGAAAGAACGGCAGCTTCATAGCGCGGGTTCCGTTTGAGCGAACCAATGAGATTGTTATTTACGGCAACAGCGCGGTATCCACCAAGCTTATCCAGAAGTGCAGTTATGAGAAAATTCCTATTACTTTCTGCACTCCGTCCGGTCATTACATAAATACCCTTTATCCTGAGTCAAAACATTTTCATGCTGTTTCCGGTCAGCACATGGCACGTCATAATTCAATGGGGCAGGATGAAAGGGAGCGAATCTGTAAAAGATTGGTCAGTGCCAAAATTAATAATTATATTAAGTGGCTCTCAGCCCGTGACCTGCCGGAGAATGTAGTCGGGCAACTCGAGCACTATGCTGAACGCGTTCAGCAGTCCAGCGGTAAAGAACACCTGTTCGGGATTGAGGGAAACGCGGCAAAAGTTTGTTTTGCTGCTCTGAATACTCTTATTCAGGATGAGTCCTTCAAGACCGAGAACAGGATTCAGCTTTACAAGCCGGATAAGCTGAATACGTTGCTGGATTGCTGTTACTCTCTGCTCTTTAATCGAATTAATTCCATGCTTCGAGTCCGGGGAATGAATCCGTATCTGGGAATTTTGCATAGTGATGAAAATAATTATGAGTCACTGGTTGCAGATTTACAGGAACCTTTTCGGGCGAGGATGGACCGCTTTGCAGTGCGGTTGCTGAATAAGAATATTGTAACAGCAAATGATTTTGAGAATGTAACATCGACGAAATTCAAGCTGGCGGGGGCGAGCATGGGGAAGGTGCTGGAACATTTTGAAAGGGAAATGTGTATCCGTATAGCTACAGAGTCCGGCACATTTGCGCAATTGCTTGATGCACAGGTGCGGAATTTACGAAATTGGGTTCAGGACCGGGACGAATTGAAATTTTTTCGGAGCGGAGAAAAGAATCTTGCTTTAGGTGAGGTTGAAATAATTTAGCTTTTTTGTATTGATAAAAACTGAGTGTGCTCTCAACTTTTTTTGAGCGATTTTCCTGTGGATAATTATTTTGACGGAATTTTCCGGTTTTTTAATGTGCTGGAATAACGGTATAAAAAATGAAAAAGTTGAGAGCGAAAACTACGTCCTGAAAAAGGGTGTGGAAAAGTGTTCACTCAGCGTACGTAGCTGAAAATGGCTTTGCAAGGTGCTGTAAATGGAGTAGAAAAAAGGCAACCTCTTAAAAGAGGTGTCCGTGCAGGCACGGGTTTTGACATATAAAAGAGCTTTTAGTGCGGGGTTCTTCAAACTTAAAAGAGGTGTCCGTGCAGGCACGGGTTTTGACCGGCAAAGGCATTCATAGCGTCTTTCATGCTCAGGCTTAAAAGAGGTGTCCGTGCAGGCACGGGTTTTGACTGGCATCATCAAAGTGCTGGTTGTCCCACATGAACTCAAAAGAGGTGTCCGTGCAGGCACGGGTTTTGACTCAGAGGAATATGTATCAATTATTAAGATATCACTCAAAAGAGGTGTCCGTGCAGGCACGGGTTTTGACCCGCGCACATTGACCCGCAGGACTGTTTTTCAAGCTCAAAAGAGGTGTCCGTGCAGGCACGGGTTTTGACCACATGATTACCATCCCTTCGCCGACAAGGATTGCCTCAAAAGAGGTGTCCGTGCAGGCACGGGTTTTGACTTTGTTGTTTGACCCAGGCGACGAGAACTTCCATGCTCAAAAGAGGTGTCCGTGCAGGCACGGGTTTAAAGGCCGTTGCGATTGACATTTAATTTTCCTGTTGGATAGTTTGCCAATTGAGGCATTCAAAGCACATCCCATTTATCTTACTTTGCGAAATCACAGGAAGTTGTTTATATAACAGCGCATATGCAACCACATTCATACACATCGCACTTTGATTCCTACTGCCCGGTACTGAGCACAGATATCCGCCGCTTCCGTATTTCTTTTGAAGGCCCGGCTTACTGGCCCTTTTTCGTGAGGGAGGTGGACGGTAATTACTCATGGATGGTCAATAGGGTTCGTTCCCGGCTGGGGCTGCTCCTGAAGGGGAGACTTTGCGCCGAAAACGGCTATCAGGATTTCCGGGACCGGGATTGCAGGAGCTGTCCGCATGCTGAGAGCTGTATGTATCCACGGGCATTTATGCCTGTTTTTGAGAACAGGGGTAAAATCCTGAATATCTCGCCTGCTTTTGTTTTTCGGCTCGGTCGGGAAGGCCAGCCGCAGCAGGGCTGGCAGGGCTATCATCTGGATGTGAATATTTTCGGAAACGCAGAGGATCTGGTCGAAGAGCTTGTTCCTGAGCTGTGCAATGTGATCAGTGATCTTTCTTTTCCGGCAGTTGATTCCGAATGGTGGGCGCAGAATCAGATCGATCATATCCTGCCTTTTGCTGCTGCCGAACCGAAATCAATCCTCCCTTCCGGCGATTGCTCCCAGCTGGATTACAGCAGTGTTTCCACTCTGGAAGCCTGTGCAGCCGCAATGCCGGGTGAAATCCAGCTGGATGCCAGCTATGATATTGAGGTCCGTTTCGAGACTCCTTTTCAGGTGATGGGCGAGGGCAGAAATATGTTGCGGTCTTTGTCCTTTTACGAGCTGCTCAGCCGCTCTGTGACCCGTTTCCGCAATATTCAACGTTGGTACGCAAATGCAGAGATGGGCAGGTTCGCGCCCGAGTTCTGGGAAACAGCAAAGAAAATCGAATCCCGGCACTGCTTGAGTCGCATGGCAGCGAGCAGGCATTCCCTGCGACAGGGGGAAAATATAGATCTCACAGGCATGATCGGCCCCGCGCGCTACTACTCCGTACCAGGCTGCTACCTGCCGATACTCTACGCCGGAAGCCTCGTGCATATCGGCAGCAAAACCTCCCACGGCTTGGGGAGTTTTTCCGTACAGTGCTTGAAATGAGTGGGGGATTGGGATATTTAGGGGGTGCGTAATGACAGCGGATTGAAACCAAGAGCTAAAGAAACATGTGAGCATCTGTGGGGTTGAGTGATTCCGCGTAATGACAGCGGATTGAAACAACTTCCAGTCGAAGTTTTTATGCGGCCAGTTCTGTTGAACGATTCTGCACAATGACAGCGGATTGAAACTCGTAATCTAGGTGTGTGTTGTTGTATGCCATGTTGAACGATTCCGCATAATGACAGCGGATTGAAACCGATTTTGAAGGTGACAAGCTGAATCAGTTTTTGTTGAACGATTCCGCATAATGACAGCGGATTGAAATGAAAAAGCCGCCTTGAGATTTCAGGGCGGCTTTCGTTTAGCGAATTTCCTTTCCAAGAAAGAAAACTGCTTGTCGGGCGGGACTATGCGTGTCTTTTGCGGATGCGGCTCTAAATCATTGTCGATATTTATTGTTCGTTGTGAATTAGTTTGCGCGCGAAAGTTTTCTCTAATGAAGTCAGCCGGGCCATGAGCAGGCTGTCGTCTTCATCAATGGTATTTTGCAGTTGCCCGAATAGTTCCTGTGCCTGACGCAGGCTTAGGCTACAGATTGATGCTGATTTCTGGCTGGCAATGTTCCATTCTTCAAGAATTTTTCAGACCTTACGTCGGGTCTTGTTTTTGGTGATGTCAAAAGAGATGAAATAAGGTGCTTTGTACATGACTTCCTCCTTTTGATTTGATCATGGCGTAAGGATAGGAAGCATGCAGCAGCCGTAAAATTACAGAGCCATAACAAATAGCTCGATTTCATTCGGGAATGTTAATTTTTTGCCGATTGCAGTTTTTTGATGGGTGTGATTTTGCTTATATGGGATATTTTTTCAATAATCACCTGAAAAAATAGTAAAAGCTGTTGGTCGCGAAATACGAGTTTGTGGTGTGTTTTGTGTGACCAGTAAGTTAATTTGTGCTACTTGAAATGAGTGAAAAATGGGGGTATATAAGGTATTAGTTTAATGGAGTATAAAAATGGGTACCCGTTGAACGATTCTGCGTAATGACAGCAGATTGAAACTCTACTTCTTGCTACATCAGAAGAACTAATTTTGTTGAACGATTCTGCGTAATGACAGCAGATTGAAACACTTTCTGCCCCTTTCCTTTCAACCAGGCACTATGTTGAACGATTCTGCGTAATGACAGCAGATTGAAACGGAACTTAGAGGAACAAGGTGAAAAGAAACTTCGTTGAATGATTCCGCATAATGACAGCGGATTGAAACGGAACCATGCGTGAGTTTGGAATCCCTAATAAGTTGAATGATTCCGCATAATGACAGCGGATTGAAATGAAAAAGCCGCCCTGAGATTTCAGGGCGGCTTTCGTTTAGCGAATTTCCTTTCCAAGAAAGATAAATTGTTTGTCAGGCGGGATGGTGCGTGTCCTTTGCGGATGAAGCTCTAAGGCATTGTCGATATTTATTGTTCGTTGTGAATTAGTTTGCGCGCGAAAGTTTTCTCTAATGAAGTTAGCCGGGCCATGAGTAGGCTGTCGTCTTCATCAATGGTGTTTTGCAGTTGCCCGAATAGTTCCTGTGCCTGACGCAGGCTTAGGCTACAGATTGATGCTGATTTTTGGCTGGCAATGTTCCATTCTTTAAGAATTTTCCAGACCTTACGGCGGGTCTTGTTTTTGGTGATGTCAAAAGAGATGAAATAAGGTGCTTTGTACATGACTTCCTCCTTTTGATTTGATCATGGCGTAAGGCAGGAAAGCATGCAGCAGCCGTAAAATTACAGAGCCATAACAAATAGCTCGATTTCATTCGGGAATGTTAATTTTTTGCCGATTGCAGTTTTTTGAAGCTGGTAATTTTGTTTATATGTGATGCTTTTTTACTAAGCCTCTGAAAATAGGGTAAAAGATGTTGGTCGCGAAATGCGAGTTTGTGGTGTGTTTTGTGTGACCAGTAAGTTAATTTGTGCTACTTGAAATGAGTGAAAAATGGGGGTATATAAGGTATTAGTTTAACTGGGTATAAAAAACGGTACCCGTTGAATGATTCCGCATAATGACAGCGGATTGAAACCATAATAGAGGGCGGTCCCTCCAAATACCACCGTTGAATGATTCCGCACAATGACAGCGGATTGAAACATCTTCACGGTCGGGAAAACCCCTTTTTCCACTCGTTGAATGATTCCGCACAATGACAGCGGATTGAAACGTATGGTAATGTCATATATGGCAGGAAGTATGCGTTGAATGATTCCGCACAATGACAGCGGATTGAAACTCAAAAAAGCTGCCTACTCTTCGTAGGACGGTTGTGTTGAACGATTCCGCACAATGACAGCGGACTGAAATGAAAAAGCCGCCCTGAAATTTCAAGGCGGCTTTTTGGTAGTTTTGGTGTTGTTTGCGTTATGCTTTACGTAGAATGCAGTTTTCTGCACACTGTTTATTCATCTGGCCTTTGATCTTCCCCTGCCGCAAGTTCTTGTTTTTTGGGTCTGTATTTTCTTACTTTCCTTCTTCCATGACTTTTAGGACTGATTCTTAAGTTATCATGGGCTACTTTTGGTTATTATCGGTTACTGTTTGTTACTATCTGTTATTATAGGATATTTTTTAAAAGGTGTTCCGAAATAACGGAAAATCTCATATAATCTCCCGGAGTCCGAAGGCAGGACAGGTAAGGTAGTCCCACCTTTTCAGGTGGTCGACCTTACGTCCTGCTCAGCCATGGGGCTGAGGTTGGCTTATTCGCCTTCGGCTCAACGCATGTTGCTGGTGAAATTGAGGACGGCTCAATTTTGCGCTGACATAAACTGCAAATTATATGGAGTATGTGAGATGAGTAAAAAAGATAGTGAAAACAAGGAAATGCAAGTTGTTGTAGAGTTGGTAATGGAAAACAACCAGCCGATGGTTTCATCAGTGATGGTAGCTGAGCGTTTTGAAAAACAGCATAAGGATGTTTTAAAAGCTATCCGTAATCTTGAAATTCCAGATGAATTTAGTGAGCGCAATTTTGCGCCCACATCAATTGACGTTGCCCAGCCTAATGGCGGAACACGAAAAGAACGATCTTTCAACATGACTCGTGACGGCTTTTCGCTTCTTGCTATGGGCTTTACTGGCCATAAGGCAATGGAGTGGAAAATCAAGTTTCTTGAAGCATTCAATGCCATGGAAGCCAGGCTGACTATTCCGCCGGCGGAGGGAAAGCTTCTGTACAAGAAAGCAAAGCCGGAGGCTGTGAGGGCGTTTGAAGGTGTCGCCCGCTACTGGTGCTTTCTGGAAGGCATCAGCTGGGAACAGGGCAAACGGCAGATCGAAGGGGTGGTCCGGGTTCCAGATCTTTATGAAATGGATGCATTGGCCATGGAAAGCGCATGGACTTATCTCAGGATGTGCATGCGCATTGTTCCGCCTAAAATGCGCGGTAAGGACATCTGCTCGAAGAAGGAGTTGTCTCCGGTCAATGGTTTGCTTGATTACTGGGCTTATTGCGGTAAGTCCTCCCGTGACGAGCTGCTTGGGATTTTGTGCGAGGACATGTGCATTGATTCATTGGAGTGTTTGCCCAAATCGTACGTTCCTCATGCGGTCAGCATTATCTGGGAAGGCATTAACAATGAATCCGGTAGAAATCATGCCCAGCAAGAAGCAAGTTATTAAAACCTACGTTTCCGACGAGGAATACAAACAGATCCGCGAGACTGCGCAGCAGTGCAGTCTTTCGCTGTCTGCCTTTGCCAAGGCCGTTTGTCTGGGACATGAAATTAAGAGCCGTACTGACCAGCAGGCCCGCCGGGAGCTTCTAAAGCTTAATGCCGATCAGGGGCGTTTGGGTGGTCTGCTCAAAATGTGGATTCTTGATGATGACCAGCACCGGACAGATGTTGAAGCTTTGCTGGAAGATCTCCGTCGACTTCAGAAAGAAATAGTTCAGAAGGTCCGAACCATATGATCAGTCGTAGAATTTCCTGTAAGCCTCAAAATGATAATTATCGGCGGTTGGCCGATTACATTGCCGATGCCAAGCACAAGGGCGAAAAGACCTTGATGTCTTGGTGCGCAGGCTGCTGGGCCGGTGAAGATTACGAGCTGGCTATTCAGGAAGTTCTCGACACTCAGGATTTGAATCAGCGCACCGGCAAGGAGAAGACCTATCATCTGATCGTTTCCTTTAGGCCGGAAGATGAGTCTGTCCTCACGGAGAAGGATTTTAAAGAGATTGAGCAGGAGTTCTCCAAGGCCTTGGGTTTTGAAGAGCACCAGCGGCATTGTGGTGTCCACAAAAATACCAACAACATCCATATGCACATTGCATATAATATGATTCATCCGGAGAAGCTGACCCGCCACGAGCCTTACCGGGATTTCTACAAGCGGGATCGGCTGCACCGTGAGCTGGAGCTGAAGTTTGGCCTGAAGTTCGATAACGGCAGGAAGAAGGATCAGGAGCCGAAGCGCAGCAATGACCGGGCAGCGACTTATGAAGCTCACTCCGGCCAGCAGTCTTTTGATTCCTATGTGAAGGAACGCAAGGATTTTATCTTGAAGTCACTGGATAAGGCGCAGAACTGGCATCAATTCCATATGTCTCTTGCAGAGATTGGGATCGAAGTTCGTTTGCGCGGGAACGGATGCAGTATCAAGGATCGTCATTCCAAGATAGCCATCAAAGCCAGTCGGCTTGACCGAAATTTTACCAAGTCTAAACTTGAGGCCCAGCTTGGGAACTATCAGTTGTCCAAGGGGATTGTGGTCAGCGAGAAGGATAGGTACGTTTCCCGACCGCTGCATAAGCATCAGGGTGAGCTTTATGCTGAATATCGTGCTGCTGTTGGCGGGAGGAAAAAGGCTTATGAGGATTTACGCGAAGAGCAGGATGGCCGTTGGAAGCAGACCAGCTCTTATTGGGATGGCAAGATTAAGGCTCTTAAGGACGATAAAAAACTCAGGATCAAAGACCGCAGCCGCTTGATTGCTCTCGCTGCCGGCAGAAAGACAGAGGCTATTGAAGCTCTCAAAAAGGAAATGTCCGGAAAGCGCGCGGAGCTGCGTCAGCAGATCCCGTTCAACCGCTGGAATGATTTTCTGAAATGGAAGGCTGAGAGCGGTGATGAAATAGCCCTGAAGGTCCTGCGGTCGAAAAAAGAACCGATTCAGAGTAATCCAGCTCCTATTATCGATAGCCAGGCAACGAAAGTCTCTGATATGAAGATCAAGCAAAGTCAGTTTAGATCAGATTCAAGCCTAGCTTGGAAGGATAAGCGTAAGCTGTTGTCCATTTCCAAGATGCTCCAGTTGCAGGCTGAAGAAGCTAAGCGCACTGACGATCCCAGAAAGCGCAATCTTGATAATATGACTTGGCGCGTAGATTCCTCTGGAAACGTACTTTATACCTTGAAGAATGGTTCCATGGTCAAAGATAATGGAGATAAAATTTTCTTCAGCGTGAATGATCCTGCGGCCGCGCAGGTCGCGCAGGGATTTGCGCGGATGATGTTTGGGCGAAATGTTAAGGTTTTGGGGAATGAGATTGGTAGAAGAGGACAAATGCGTGGAAGAGGCTAGCTGTAGCAAGGAATTATCCTCAAAGTCACATCACTGCCCCGCGTTCTACAGGAGTAACTCCGGAGAGATCAACCTGACTACGCACTTTGCCAAGATCATAGTTTGCCTGCATGGCCAGCCAGCTTTCAGGGGTACGTCCGAGAACCTTTGAAAGGCGCAGGGCCATTTCGGGGGATACCGCGCTCTTGGCGTTCAGAACACGGGCGAGAGTGGAGGGAGCCACGCCAAGTTTCATTGCCAGCTTGCGGCAGCTGAGATTGTATTCTTCCATGTATACGGAGCTGATAAGCTCACCGGGGTGCGGGGGATTGTACATAGTCATTAGTGGTAATCCTCGTAGTTTAAAATGTAGGCATTTCCATCGCGGAACTCAAATGTCAGCCGCCAATTGCCGTTAACAGTTATTGACCAGAGGTCTGCCCGGCTACCTTTGAGTTTATGCAGTCTGAATCCGGGAAGATTGACATCTTCAGCTTCCTGAGCCGTATCGATGACGGAAAGCTGGATTCTTAACCGCTTGGAATGCTTGGCCTGTATCCCAGATGTTGAACCGGATCGATAAAATTTTTCCAGACCTTTGTGTTTAAATGTTTTAATCATCGCTATTAATCTATATGTTGCGCATGACGCAACGCTTTGTCAAGAGGTGTTGCGTTTTTTGGGAATTAAATTGGTCGTAGACAACAAAATGTGCGGAATAGGGTAGTGTTGCAGGAATCCCCCCTCAGAGTTCCCTGCGATGCTATCTAGCCATAGCCTTGCTCTTTGCATTCCCAATGCTGAGGGCTTTTCTCTGTAGTTTGATGTAAGCCTCGGTTGCGACTTTGAGATTGTTCTTGCGCTGGCGGAGGATGTTTTTTTCTTCGTGAGAACCGTCAGCCTTAAGTCGGTTGGTCAGTCTGGCCTGATGGCTTTTGATAAACTCTCTGAAACCGTCCAGAGGCAGGCCGCCTTGCTTCCTCTTGCCGGCATATGTGGATGCAGCCTTCTGGTAGGCGTCACTGTCATGGACCAGCTCCAGCGATTGTCTGGCCTCTTCAATCTGAGTTAGGCCTGGCTTGATGCTGTTGACCATCTCTGCTGAGTTGGCGAATTCCTTTTCCTGAATCAGGGCGATCTGTTCAGCTTTCAAGATGGCTTCAGGATCTTGAGCTTCAGCCAGTTCCTTATACATACCCAGTGTGCCTTTGAGGCCGTCCTGAAAAGCTAGGGCTTCAGGTGTTGTTTCCTTTTGCTGATACGATTTCCAGTCGTCAGCAAGTTTTGCCGCTAATCTAAAGAGCAAGCCAGTCTTTGCCATAGGCTTCGTTTGCCTCCGATAAATCGAATTTTGAGTTTTTCAATTCTTCTGCACCAACTGTGTCTTTAAGGGCCATTGCAAGGTGGGGTGGAAGCGGAAGCTTATAGCGCAGTTCGTAAGCTTCGTCGTGTTTGCCTTCAGCATCCAGACTTCTGATTTTCTGAATGATTTTGAATTCTTCTTCACGGGTGTACTTTGCCATATGTTTCTCCTGTTATGAGGTAATTGGTGTTCGGTGTCAGGAATTAATCTCACCGCTTTTTTGATATTGAAATTTGTTACAGGTAAAGTCAAATGTTTGAGTCTATCCAAGGTATTTCTGGGCCAGCTCAGTGAACTTTTCTTTGTATATTCTTCTTTCATCCGGTGTATTCATAAGTCTTTGGAAAAGCTCATAGTCAAAAGTAATTGTTTTCTTGAAAATATCTTTGTCATCGCAGGTTACAAATAGTTGCATGGTTTCTTTGAGATTGTTGTCTGCGGACTTGGTTTGTTTATGTTTGGCAAACCAGAAAAAGACTTTTTCGTGACCTGTCGTTACGAATTGATCTTTATCATTGATAGTTCCAGTTGGGACTTTTTCGCAGAGTGTTTCACGTAGCTCGGCATCTTTGATTTTTCTGCCCCATAAATTTTGTGCTTTGGATAAATAAACAAATACCCATGGGGCATTTATAAGACTACCACCCCTGTAAAGATGGCCTTGCTCTGCTACATACCATTTGAGCATCTCTTCAGCTAAATAAGGGGTCATTACAATCCCAGAATAGAGCTGGAAAAGATACGCAACCTGATCAAAGTTTTCTTGCAGAGAGGTTAGTATTTGTCTTTCACGTTCAGTGCATGCAGGTTTGCGGCTGTTCTTGGAGAGATCGTCTCTGGGATGAGCTAGCGAGCAGCTTTCAAAGGCTTCTTTATCGAAGTCGGCAAGTCCCTGTATACTTTTGTGGTAATGTTTCGCGTAGGGGCGGTCTGTGTGCTGTAGCCTCTTGTTTAAACCTATTATTTGTACAGGATTATTGCAGGCTGGGCAGACGGCAAAGTGGAGCTCGTTATTATCCTGCTTCTCGTAATGTGGGGGAAGTTTTTTGGTACTCATTTCAAATCCTTTACGGGATAGCATCTTAAATTTAGTGTCGCTGGGTTTGAGCTTGTATATGTTCACTTACTATTCTCGCTTAGGATAGTTCTTGAAAATGTTGTCCAGAGAGTGTCTGAACTCAACATCTAACCACCAATCTTCCGGGAGCGGTGGAATGTTGCCTTCTACTTCTGCCACACGCAGACAATACAGGACTGTGCGAAGTCCTAGTGCAAATTGATGGTAGTTATCCTGCATAGAAAAAACAAGTTCTTCACCGCATTCATCACATAGGACTAGTTCATGACCATCTTTTATGGCGTATGCCGGGTTTTGCAGTGAATTGGTGTGATCGTTCTTACTCATAATATTTCCCTCTTGCTTAAGCGGCCCCCCTCAGACCCGCTTTGTTAATTTACATTGCCATAGCCAGTGGCAGTGCTCCTGCCTTCATGGATTTTGCCATTTTGATGGTCTGGGACATTTGCTTTTGCACTTCGCCGATTCCGCGCGATTTGTGCAGATCATTGAAGTCGGAGAGGCCTTGCTCTTTTTCTGCTTTATTGAACTTGGGTGTTGTCATCAGACCGCCTACAGCTTTGGCTGCTGCTTCGGCTTTTTCAATCCCGACATTCTTTTCGAGGTGATGATCGTTGTCACTGACCAGCACTATGGAGCTTTTAGGATATTTGGCCTTCAAAGCTTTGGCGACCGGCTCAAGATTGGAAGCATCAAAAGCCACAACAGTGGGCATGTTGCTTGCCATATGCGCACTGGCCGCAGTGGCGTAACCCTCGGCAACGAGGATCGGCCCGCCTTTGGCGATCTTTTCTCCGGGATCAATTGTGTGGAACATTCCCGCCTTCAGACCGCCTTTTTCAAAGAGCTTTCCGTCCGGAGTGATGGTTTGTAGGGTGTGGATATGGCTGTTCGTATCGCGTCCCGGTACAAGCAGATCTCCGCGTTCATTGACCTTGACCCCGTATGCCGGCACACCTTTTTTCTGGAGGTATTCCTGCTGCTTGGTGGCCCACTTAGCGTTGGTCCACTTGGCGAAAGAACGTTTTGAAGCCTTCTCGCGCTGTTCGGCGAGGGCCTTTTCGCGTTCAATTCTTTTTTGGGCGGCTTGCGCCTTGAGTAGGGCTTTTTCTTCCGCGCTCAGTTCATGGCCATCAGCTTTCCAATTCATTTTCAGCCCGGTTTTGTGATTCTGAATGAATCCGGCGGGGCGGGCATCCAGAAATCCTTTGTATGCGCCGTCTTTTGAATTGGGCTTGCCATCGATGACCGGCACGCGCTGGAGCGTTCCGTCCATGATCGGCTGCTGGCCTTGAAGATCGAGACCGGCTTCCTGCAATGCCTTGGTGAATTCCTGCACCGCGTTTGTTTGCGGGGCATTGACCTTTTCTTTGGGCAACCATTTAGCCAGCGGCGTGAGGTCTGTTCCGGAGCTTGCAAACCACAGCTTCTCGGATTTATCCCAGCGTGCGCCGAGCTTCTTGGCCTGTCCTTTTTCACGATATGGAACATTGAGATAGGTCTTTTCTGTGGCAAGTCGGGGTTCCTGCGGTGTTTCCTTTTGCTGCGCAACGGCTTTGTTTTCCGGTAGCCATGCAGCGAATTTTTGGACGTCTTCTCCTTCAGGGGCAAACCACATCTTTTGAGTCTGGTCCCATTTGGCACCGAGCTGCTTTGCCTGATTTTTCTCAGAGAAGGGAACCTTGAGCCATGTCTTACCGTTCTCCGGAACTCCATATTTTGATTCGCGCTGTTCCAGCTTTGCCTTATCAGGGGCAGAAACTGACATGCCTTGCTCCTTGGTTTGTTCCTGAGCGCGTTCTTTTTCCAGACCGAGGGTGTAATCCTTAATCTTTTCCGCGCTCTGACAGGCGCGGACGATCTCATAAGGATCTTCCTTCAGAACTTTGACCCAGCTTTTTACATAACTGGCATGTTGCTCCGGATTATGGCTGATGCCGAGTTCTGCACTGGTCATCCAGCTTGCAATTTCGGCGCGCAGTTCTTCCTTGGCGTAGATCTCGGAACCGAACGGACCAAATTCACGATCAAGTCGGGATTCATGCCCGGTCCAGTGTCCCAGCTCATGCAGGGCAGTGCTGTAGTATTTGTCGGGACTGTCAAAGGCTGCGTGCGGGGGGAGGTGGATTTCATCAGAAGAAGGCTTGTAGAATGCCCGGTTGCGCTGATCGTGTGAGATGCTAGCACCGGAATTTTCCAAGATGGCTTCAGCTCGTTCGTCCGGATTCCATGATATTTCCCGGCCATCCCATTCAGGGATTCCGTCAATTTGGCTGGCGTGGAAGACATTGGAAAAGCGCAGGATCGGTTTCTGAAGCTGGATCTGTTCAGCCTTCACGTTCCCTTCTTCGTCCCGTTCCGGCTTACCGTCTTCGTCTTTTACAACGCTGATCTGTGACATCTGCCAAAAGACTATAATCTTCGACTTTGAACCCTTGCGAACCTGCCAACCCTTTGATTCAGCCTGCTTGTAGGTCATGAATCTGGGATCATTTAGGCCGTCAGAACTAAGCATGATCTGGTTGATTCCCCGGTAGACTGCTCCGGATACCGGGTTGAAAGCCGGCTGAAATTCTCCAGCTTTCCAAGGTCGTTGCCAGGGCGCGGTTCCTTTCTCCAGTTTATCAATGATTTCTTCTGCAAAACGTTGATAGTAATGCGTTTTATCCTTAGCCATGTGCTCATTCCTCCGGTTCTGTGTCTTCAGGCTCAAAGGGGTCGAATGATGCGTCCTCTGCCTCTTCCGCTGTGAGCGCGTCTTCTTCAAAGGCTCCCATGTAGTCGGCCAGTTCCGGATCGACTTCTATGGCCGCTCCGGGATTTTCTTCCAGTTCATCGGTGAGCTGGTCGGCCTGTTCTTTGAGGTGTTTTTTGATTTCGTCTTGGCTCATTTGTTCTCCTTGGGTTTGAGGGTTAGCTTTCCAGTTTCGGTTTTCCTTTCTCATCAAAGCAGCGGAATTTGCAGTCCGGGAACCCGCTGCACCCCCACCAGAACAATCCTTTGCGCTTGGCAGGTCTGCGTATTAAACCTTTGCCGCAATCCGGGCATTTGTGTTCCGTAGATGCTTCAAGTTTTTGGGCTGGCTTGGCCTTGAGATCCGGTTTGCCGGCTTTGTTGGGAAAGGTGGCGTTGCAATCAGGATAGTTGGAGCAGCCCCAGAATTTTGTCTTACCTTTGCGGGGTTTCAGGTATCCGGTTTTGCATTTGGGGCATTGCACCGCATTGCTTTTGATGTTCAGGCCTTCACGTTTAACGCGCTCGATCTCCTGTGCGACCGATTCATCAACTTCATCCATGAGCTGGAGATAGTTCAGCTGCCCGGCTTCAATCTGTTTCTGCTTTTCATGCCAGAGGGCGGTCATGTCCGGCTTAACGGCGAAATCCGGTAGGGCATCATGAAATTCCCGGCCAAGCTCAGTGCTGATGACCTTCTTGTCCTTCTCCATGACAAAGCCACGTCTGAAGAGCGTTTCAATATGGGAATCTCGTGTGGCCGGAGTTCCGATTCCACCGGACTCGTCCTGCTTGTCACTATCCTTGTCCATGAACAGCTTCTTGATTTCAGGGTCGGTTACATACTTAGCGACTGCGGTTAAATCCTTAAGCAGTGTTTTCATGGTGTAGAGCGCCGGGGGCTTGGTGAATGACCTCACTGACTCGGCGGATTCCACCGTGCCTGAATCATTCTGCTGGAGCTTGTGCAACTGAGTCATTTTCTCAGCCTTATCGTATTCGTTGAGATACTGCTCATCGATCAGCCGCCAGCCCGGTGAGTTGTTAAGTCTGCCTTCCGCCTTGAATCTGTGACCGGCGATTTCCAGTTCCACTTTTGTGGTCTCAAATTCTGCCGGGGGATAAAACTGAGCAATGTAGAGCTTTACGATGAGGTCATAAATGCGCCGTTCGTCTTCGTTCAGTTTATCCAATTGCGGAACATTCATGGTCGGGATGATGGCGTGGTGTGCGGTGACTTTTTTCGAATTGAACGCTTTTGATTTGCGCTCCGGGGCGGCGTATTCGGCCATATCCCCGAAAGCCGGGGTTAGAGCTTGCAAAAGCTCCGCTGCTTCTTCGTGCCGTTCATCGTTGAGGTAACGGCAATCACTGCGGTTGTAGGTGATCGCTTTATGCTGGTCGCGCAGCCGCTGGGTGATCTCCAGCACCTTCTTGGGTTTGTAGTTCCAGAGTCCGGCGGCATCGGCCTGCAATGCAAGCAGGTTGTAGGGCAGGGGAGGATCGTTCTTGCGCTCGGAAGTCTGCACGGAAAGAACCGTGGCCGGCTTCCCTTGAACCTCATTCGCAATCTTTTTCCCAAATACCGCATCCGCAATCCGGCCTTTTTCATCCACCGGTGCATCGTCGGCGGGAATGTATTCGGCTTCAACCAACTGGCCCGGCATATCAATCTGTGCTTTGACCGTATGATATGCCTGCTTTTCGTGTCCTTCATGGGCGCGGTCACGTGCGACGACCAGACCGAGGATGGGAGTCTGGACCCGACCAACCGAAAGTACGCCCTGATAGCCTCTTTTCTGGGCCAGCGTGGAATAGCAGCGGGTCAGGTTGTAGCCATACCGCTGGTCGCATACTGCCCGGGCCAGCGCTGACATGGACAGACCATGGAACTTACTGTTGCTTTCCATGTTCTTAAGAGCTTTGAGGATGGCAGATCCGTTGTTGTCGTTGATCAGCAGCCTTCTGGTCGGTTTTTCCAGCAGACCTGCAAACTCGATAACTTCATCGACCAGCCGTTGACCTTCCGGGTCCGGGTCTCCGGCATTGATCAGTTCGCCGGCCTGATGGGCGAGAGCGATGATCTTTTTGAGATGGTCGGCATGCCTTGGTTCCGGGGCGTAGGTCACCGGCCATTTCATAGGCAGACTCTTCAGATCCCAGAGCTTGTAACGCTCGTCGTGTTCTTCCGGATCAGTCAACCGCAGCACATGACCCCAGAGCCATGTGATACGGTCTCCGTTTACATTGAAGGCAGCTCCGGTCGGCTTATCCGGTCCGCCGAGAGCTTGTGATATGGCTAAGGCCACATCTTTTTTTTCTGCGATGAATAGACGCATTTTTTTACTCCAAGTTAAACAGGCTGTTCAAAAATGGTGAGATGCAAGGCGCAAGAAAAATACAAGGCCGATGCGTATTTGACATACGCGAGGGTTTGGATTTTTCGCAGCAACGCAGCAGATCGCTGTTTTTCAACAGCCTGAAGGTTAGAATGGGTATGACCCTCCGCACCTGATCCATGTCCACCAGTCCGAAGTAACGGCCATCAAAGCTGTTTTCGGTGTATGTGGACAGAGCCAGACCTTTGGCAGAGGGGATAACAGTGGATTTCAGAAAAATTGGAAGTTGCCTACCACGGCCGTCGCAGATCTTGGCTTGCGTGAGCGGAAGCAGTTCGGAATTTATGTGAACACCGTTGTCGGTTATTTCAATGGAATCACCGGGCAGGCCTGCCAGAATTTTAAGCAGCGGTCTGTTTCCGTTCAGGCCCAGATAGTGCCGCTCAAGGGAAATTTGGTAATAGGGATTATCTTCAGCAAGACTGAAGGTGATCAGATCTCCGCGATCGGGTTTGCCGGGTACAATCTGGTAAATTCCATGGGGCATTGAATCGGTAAGATTTATCCGATATCCCAGACCATGCAGCAGGTAGACGACTCCCAGTGCATGAAGAAAGAAAAGGATCAGCAGCACTTTTTTCATGCTGCATTCCTGCTGATATTTTTGGTCCAGTAGGATTTACGCCATGAACGCTTTGTGGCTTCAGTGCTGACGCGCATGGAGCAGAGAGCGTCAATTGCTTCCAGATCTTCAGGAGTCTGCGTTTTTAACCATGCTTCAAATTTTTCATTCTGTGCAGCCTGATCAGCTTCCTTGGATTTCTTTCTGTCCAGCTCCTGTAATTCACGGATGACCGCTTTTTCCTTCTTGGCATTGGCAAGGGCCTGTTCGTTTGGAGTCTGGAAACCAACGGGTCTGCGCCACGTTCCTTTGCTTTTCAGGGTGGCGAAAAGATAATTGCAGGGGCCTTTACGGGCTTCCGGGAAAGTGTCGTGTTCCAGTTCCCATTCTGCGGCGTGCAGGGAGTTCTCGATATCCAGAATTGTTTCGTTGAAACTCAGGCGGTGCTGAATGATCTGGCTGATCTGATCCGGTCCGAACCTCTCATGATGGAGTCGGGGCCAGATAATTTGAAATTCGTCTGTGCTGATTGACAGCAGCCGGCGCGCCCAGCGTTCTTCTTCATTTTCTTCAGAACCAGATAGATTTTTAATCTGTCTATCTAATAGTACCGGGTTTTGATACCGATCAGCATTGGTAACAGGTTGTTGCGCGGAATTGCTGTCAGCCCTTGATTGGCAGGGGCTAACGGCTTGTTTGTGGTCTAAAATAGCATTAGTAACAGGATACCGGTCACGTTTGGTATCAGGATCGGTATCATTACGGTCATGATACCGGTCATGTTCGGTAACACCTGCCTGATACCGATCAGCATTGGTAACATGCTGGACTGGAAAGGCGTGCAGCAGCTCCAGCATGCGCTTCATGGGATTACTGTTCAGCTTAAGGATAATGCCAAACCGGGGGCCGCGCTCGTGCTGTCTTTTTGTGTAAATTCCGGCTTCGTGACCTTGCTTGAAGACTCGTCGCGCTGTGACTTCGCTGCATGCCGCATCTCTGGCAACAGATTGAATTACAAGGGATACTTCATCCTGTTCAGTCTGCTTTGCAATTGAGGAAATGATACCGAAGACACGCTTACCCTGATCGGATAAACGGGAAAAGAGCAGGTCCGTGTTGTCGGCAAGGTTTAAAGACCGGGCAACTTTGCCTTGTTGATGCTGCCTGTTACCAAAGTTGATTTGATACCGGTCAGCATTGGTAACACCTCGCACTTGATACCGATCATGATCGGTATCAGTCAGCAGCCCGTATTCCTGTTTGTAAAGACTAAGGAAATACTCGCAGCGTTCATTATATAAGGTAATGATGCTGCCGTGTCTGCGACCGGACTTATGGTTTTTACATTGGAAAAGTCCCGCTTTCTCGCCCTTGGGAATAGTGCGCAGGACGCTTAATTTACTGCATTTGGCATTGTGTTGCAGACTGGAGATCACAAAAGGAAACGGCTCGTCCGACCCCGAATTCGGAGCGGATTGGATAAGGGCGGCAAGTATCCTTTTGCCGGTGACGGAAAGGCGGTTATAAAATCCGGCAATGTCACGGCGCATAAGCTTTTTCAGATGATCGGTATCAGCATGAGCCAGATACTGATCACCACAGTTACCATAGCTTTTGGGGTCGTATTTTTGTGCCGTTGCAGTCATAGACTGATTCCTTGCAGATCAAGTTCAGTTGAGAAATTTAGATTAAAGAACCGGGTCTTTCCGGGCGTTTAACCTAATTAAAATTATTACCTAGAGAATGGACATGAAGCAGCTTGCCAAAGTCCAAGTCTCTTGGAGCATGCGTTTCAGGACATTGCCGTTAGCGGACTATGTGCATAGCTCTTCACTTTGGCCTGCTTGGTTGAGATCAAATCACCGGGTTCAATTCCTTCAGGCATTATGCAGAGATCATCACAGCCAGGGCAGCGCACGCTATTGCCCATCTGCATAGCCCGGTGTTTGCCGGGTTCTTTGCAGTTTCCGAAAATCGGTTTGAGCACAGGAATGGCTTCATGCCCAGCTTCTACAAGTTCCCTGCCTGAAACCTGTTCAGGCGGAAGGAACATATAGGGAACACGGCCATCACCATGACAAAGCGGACAACCGGGCCGTCCTATTTTTCTTGTTCCGTGTGCCGCCATCCATGCAGCGCATGCCGGGCAGGTTCGGCAGGCCTTACGTGGGAAGCGAACCGGGAGCAGGGTTTCAATTTCAGTAATTTTCATGGTCTATGTCCTCACTGACGAACTGTTCAGTGGCGAGTTCTTCCATCTCTGCATCCAGATCCACTTCCGGTTCACTCTCCGGTATATTGGTCGTTTCATTGCCGGGCTGGTCGGATACAGCTGGCTCAGCGGTTTGCTCCTTGAGCAGATCTGATTTCTCCGGGGCCGGAATCTTTGAGCGTTTAAGGAACTCAGGATCAAGGAAGAACAGGATCTGCGTGCCGTATATTGGTGCAAATCCGGCGCAGAAAATGAGCATGTCCCCTGCCTTGGTAATATTGCCCTGACGGTCTTTTTCAGCACCTGGAAGGCGCATACATTCGTCAGGGGTGAGCAGGGCGCGTTTAGCTTCGGAAATGCTGACGTTGGCCCTGTTCAAGTGACCGCTGCGTGTGCCGGAAATGGAAGTCTTTTTCTGGATTACGGTGGCTTCGCCGGTCATTTTGGAAAGGACCTGCGCGGTTTCGATTTTGTTGGGAGCGTAAGCAATGCGCAGATGGCAGTTGCTCATGATGGATTCTTCCTTGCCGTAAGCGGATTGAAGCTGGGCAAGATCCTGCACGATGATGTAGGCCTTTATTCCGTAGCCGGCCATGAAGGCTAGGGCGCGTTCAAAGATTTCCATGCGGCCAAGGGATGTGAACTCATCGAGCATGAGCAGAAGGCGGTGCTTGTAGTTGGCTTTGACCTGCCCGTTTGAAAATTCCATTTCTTCGGTCAGCCGGCGCAGAACGATGTTCAGGATCAGTCTGACCAGCGGCCGTAAGCGGTCGATGTCTGAAGGGCGGATAACCAGATATAGCGAGACCGGATCGTCCGAGTTCATGAGATCCGCGATATGGAAATCACAGCCGGAAGTGGCCCAGTTGACTACCGGGTCACGATAAAGGGCCATGTTGGCCACTGCGGTTGAGACAACACCGGAAAGTTCGGCATCGGCTTTGTTTAGCATTTCGCGTGCTGCGGCGGCGATAAATTTCCGTATGGCGACCATTGATTCATTGTTCATGGAGTCGCCGAAGAGTGTTTGCAGATATTCCACATGGTCATAGGTGAGCATTTCTTCAAACAGCTCGGACATATCCCGGTCTTCATCAGCAAGCATGAGGGACAGGTCATTTAAAGTGGCATGACGTCCTTCATGAATCTGAAAATGAATCAGGCAGTGAAGCATGGTTCCGCCGAGGAATGAGAATGCGGCCTTGTTCCAGTAGTCCTTGAGTCCTTTGCCGTCAGGATCAACAATCATACTGGCGATGTTTTGGGCATCAGGTATTGCATGGGGTCCACCGAGCCTGATTTCAGCCAGAGGATTGTAACGAGCGGAACTTCCGTTTGTATCTGTGGGATCAAACTTCATGACTTTATGGCCCTGCTGTTTGCGCCAGCCGGAAGTTAAAGCCCAGTTTTCTCCTTTGATGTCGAGCACGATTGAGCTTTCTCCCCATGAGAGCAGGGTGGGCAGAACCAGACCGACACCTTTACCCGATCTGGTGGGAGCAAAGGCTATGATGTGTTCCGGTCCATTGTGGCGTAAGTAGCGGAGTACTTTCTTATCTTGCCAGCCTCCTACGTAGGCTCCGGAGCCTTCGAGTAGACCGGCTTTCTTGATCTCTTTTTTCTCGGCCCAATGCGCAGTCCCATGGATGTCATCAACTCCTTTGATTTTTCTCATGGTTGAAGCAAGGAGAAATAGTGCAATAAGCTGCGGAAAGACAAAAATCATTTCAGCTTCTGACATAATGGTATCAAGCAACTTGTGTGGTTGCAGGAATTGAATCCAGAAGAATATCATCCATGGCCAGTAGAACTGCTTGTATGCAGTCGGGCCAAGGGCTTTGTGGTATCCGTAAAGTTCTGCAGCATTCTGTGTGGCGTACCCCATGGCAAAAAAGGCCAGTAAAACTGTGAAGACCATGTACATTAAGCCTGTCCAAGCCTTTTTTTTCTTTTTGCCAAGTCCATACTGAGTATTCATTTTCAGCTCCTTTTGTATGGCTTGTATGGACGTGCGAAAACGATGTCCTTGGTCACTACCATGTTGAATCGCTTACCCGGTGCGGTACTGATGGCAGGTTTTACACTCATGTTGTTCTGCAACAGCGATAGAGTAGACTGACCGAGCTGGCTTGAAAGTGCGGAGCCTAGCTCATCTTGCAGGCTGGGGTTGTCATTTGAAGACGAACTCTTGTTGAATTTGTCCATAGCGTATGCCATGCCGCCACTGATCACACTCATGATTGCTGAAGACCCGAAGATACGCAGATAGTGGTTGTCCACTTCGCCTGAATAACCAGCATAGCCGCCGACATCTGTACCGGGCATGATGCCGAGGGTGATGGACGAACCGTCAGGAAAAATAATTCTGTTCCATGCGACAAGGACACGGGTTTGCCCGGCAGCAACTCTTGAATCATAAACCCCGATCATGCGTGAACCTTGCGGGATAAGCAGGAATTGTCCGCTGGCAGTGTCATAGATATTCTGGCTGACTTGCCCGATTATCTGTCCGGGAAGATCTGAGTTGATGCCGGAGATCATGATTCCATTGATGACTGCTCCGGTTTTCAGCTCGAATCTTTTACCGGGAACCCTCTCATAAGGTAGTTGCCATGAACCGTCCTTGGCCGCGCGGGAATTGAGAAATTCTTCCTTGTCCTGCTGGTCGCTTGGTTGATTGGCAACATCTGTGGACATGTTCGGCACTACCAATGGATGGCGTGAGCGCACATCATCCATAGATGCCTGGACGATCTGTTGTTTTTTTTCGGGTAGTGCAGTTTGTACCTTAAGCGGAGCGGCCAGCGCTGCTTTCATTCTTTCCAGTTTGAAAGTGCGCAGTTCCGCAAACTCTTTCATGCGCTGTTTTTCCGCTTCAGTTGGTTCAGTTGGCCGCACAACAGTGACCAGAGGTCTTTCTTGAGCCGGTATTTTCGGTTCTTCCTTCTCTTCTTCTTTTGGTGGAAGGGAAAGACCGAATGCCTCTGGTTCACTCAGAGTTTGTTTAATGTCCGATTCGGTTACAGCAGGTTTCTTTTCCTTTGCCGCTTTGGTCTTTTGGCTGGAGTTGTACATAGAGTAGCCCATGACAGCGACAAGCATCATGGATATGACCAAGATGATAATAATTATTCTGTTGTTTCTACCGCTTCTAGGCAGATATGTAAGGCTATTAGGAGAATCTGACATGATCGGTTCCTATTCAGCCCTGATGATGTACATCATTGATACGTTACGGGGTCTTGTTTCCGATCCGCTTCCGGCACTTCCGGTTGATCCGGACACAACGGCAGTACCTGTTCCAGAACCGGACGCAGAGCCATAACCAGTTCCTGTTCCAGACCCGCCACCACTACTCCCGCCACCAACCGAAACGGGCGTGTGTGCTCTTCCATTCACCTCAACAAGCCCTTGAATCCCATTGTGCCCACCACCATTGCCTCCACCATCATTGACCCATAACGTACCACCCCCTCCGCCACTCGTGGAAACGGTCATTGAGACTCTTGTAGAAACGTTCAGGCTAACAGGTACTGTCACAGAAACTGGAATATTTACGCCATGCGAATGTGATTGCATTGCTGCATTCTGGCTGGACATGATTGATCTGCCTGAATCAGTTCCTTTGCCATGATCCCAGCCTCGAACAAATTCTCCTCTAAGGTCTGGAACATTCCCACCAACAGCAGCCGCAAGCTCAGGATATCCGGCGGTGGATTGTCCGTTGCATTCAAGGTAATGCTCAGGAACATCTCCTGCCGGCCATGGAATAACTCCGCCTATGGGGATGCCGTTGTTTTGAGCTTTTACAGCTACTGCTGTTGGATTAAAGCTGGTGGCGTCTCCTGCTTTTGCATTGGAAAGCGGGCAGATGTTGAAGATGAAAATTAAAAGTCCCAAAATAAAGAGCTGTCTTAAGTATCTATTGATCATAATAATCTCCGTTAATTGCAGGTTGTGAGGACCATGACTTGACCGTATCCGTCGGGCGGAAATACCCAGTCGTCATTAACGTTTTTGATTCTAAGGTGAACACGCCAATTCGCTCCTTCGTCTGTGGCCCATGATTGGACAGCGACAAAAGATTTGGAAATAGGCCCTTCAGACATAACAGCCGGCGCCACAAAGATTTGAGGCGTAGAATTTACACCTGGAGGGCAGGTCGGTTTAGGAATGAGCTGGCCATCAACAGCGTAGGTCGCGTTTTTAAAAAGCTGTGAATTTCCGCTGTCGGCAATTACCTGAGGCTCTCCATTGCGGCAGACATAGAGGCCGATGTTCGGGTCCATGAAGACACGTCCTTCTTTGTCGGGATCACCGCAAAAGCCGCTTGCGTCGATGTCATTGATGGTGTGTTTTTCAAAATGGATTTCCTTCACGTTTTCTATGGCGTGGTCGGTCATATCCAGTTCAGTGGACATTTCATTCAGTTCCGGGTGTCCGGGAACCTCTACCCGGTAGAGGAAATCCTGGCTTAACTCTCCTTCACGCAGGAAGGAGCGCCCACCGATATGGCCGGGGCTTGGAACGGGGATATTTGTTCCGGCAAGGTTTACAACCCAGCCGCCTTGAGATCCGCGCAGCTCAGTGGGACTTTGCCCGGGAAGATCACCGGTAGGAATGTAGCCACCGGAACCGCCTACCATGGCAGCGGCAGAGGGCGCGGAAGCTGTGCCGAAACGCTTGTTTTTGGCTGTGGATGTTCGTCCGTCATAAGTTAGAACAATAACCTGCAAATCTTCTGCGTTTGGTTCCAGCACGTAGATTCCATATCGTTGGCCCCAGGCGTTACGGTTCTGAAAACCTGCCGGCAGGTAATTACCCGCACGGAGCTGGTCCATGGTCACTGTGGTTGCACTGCTGGCTGTGGATGAATTGATCAGTTCCGGGTAATGCTCTTTTGCATAACCGGAAGCAGCATCAAGCACTGCTGCAAGATGACTGCTTACGTTTTTTTCATCCACATACTGAAAACCACGGTCCATCATGTTTCCAAGCATGGGCATCATCATTGCGATAATCAGCAGTGCGCCCAGCGCATCCACCATGCCCATACCGGTCTGTTTATTTTTAACGTTGATTCTCATCTTAGCTCCTACGGAGTAATTACGCTGACGATGCTGCCGCTAGGAATGTAATCAGGCAGGGCTATGCCTATTCCATGGTCAGTGACTAGTGAGCCATTTCGTTTAATTCCTACGGCGTATGAATCATTGAACATATCCATGATTGTACCTGCTTCATTTTCATTGACCGGTCCCCAGACGTATAAAGTCCCGCCATCCGGTCGGTTGGTCCATGCACGCAGGGACTTCCAACCGGACGGCAGGTCAAGGAGTGACTTAGGAACGAGAATTCCATTTGCAGTCGTGGGGTGCTTAATGACGTAGTGGTTTACGGCATTGCGGTAGAGGCAGAAATTAAGGGCAATCGCCCTCGCAACTGCTTCATCAGATCGAGGATGAAGCAGCATTTGCGGTGTCATTAATGCCAACACGCCAAGCAGTGAGAAGAGGGCGGCGAGAGTCTTCATATGGAATCAATCCCCATGAATTGGATAGAATTTTCCTGCTCTCGCATTTCTTCCTGAAGACCGGACATTTCATTGTTTTTGATCTTGGCGCGTAGGCCGAGATATTTCTCCGTGAAAGGGGCCAGAAGAAATTGAGGCACTTTCAGAACTTTTTTGCCGTCTTCGTCTTGTTCAAGTTGCTGATGCACTACAGCAAGCAGGCCCTGGGCAAGGTTCTGGCTGGCGATCTCTCCGTCGATTTCACGGGCCATGGTCACCAGCCGTTCAAGGGCGGTCACAAGGTCGAAGCCGTGCATGGTGGCGATGACAATCTGTTTGTCTGAACCAAGGCAGACTCGCAGGGCTTCGCTTGCAGCGTATTTGCTGCGGATTTCCCCTATATAGATGATATTTGGGGAGGCGAAACGGTGCGACCGTTCAATCCCTTCCGCCAAATCTTCCTCGCGCTCAATCTCAGCTTGAAAGCAGAAACCGAAATCACCATGTTTACCGTCAAGGGGCATTTCAGCAGGGTTTTCAAAACTGACCCCGTGGCCGCCAAGGGTTGAAAGGCGGGTCGCCACCAGAGAAGAAGCACTGAAGGTTTTGCCGGAGGCCTGCGCACCGGTGAAAAGCACCAGTCCCTTGCTCTGCTTTTCAGAGAGAAGCCATTTTGCAAGCGGTTCCGGCATGCCGATTTTGTTGAAGTTCTCGACCTGCTCTTGAATGCGGCGCAGGAAGAAAACTTTACCACTTCCCCAGTCTACTCCTTCGTAAAGGGCGACTCGGTAGCCGATTTCTTCATGAATGACCCGGAAAGTGTGTCGTCCACTTTCTTCATGAACTCTGAGGACTTCCTTATGCAGAATTTCAATTTCTTTTTTGATGTCCTCCGCGCAGGGAACAAGTTTCTGGCCGCAGGAATCGCAACCTTTCATGAAAGCCTCCCCGCTTTCATGAAGAATTAAATCAGTGAATGATGCACTTTTGAGTCCCATTTACAGCCTCTGCTAGTTGGAAGTGAAGACGATGGTGTTGCTTTCTGCGAGTTGTTCGGAAATTGCGGCAACCATTCCGCTTCCCTGAGTAATTTCAACGCCGTTTACGGTGATTGCTTCCCATGATTCAGCCTGAAATGTGGCCATTTTTACGCAGGCGTATTCAGGAACATTATTGTGGGTGATGGTGAAGGTGGTCGGGTCTGTGCCGGCGGCAACGGCAACATCACCGTTCCATACGTTACGAACATCACCGCTGCTTTTGAGCATGCCGTCGGGGACTACTTTGTTGGTTACGGCTATACTTGTGGTCAGACCTGCGAAATCAGGTTCGCCCTTGTAAAGGTTCTTTATGTCGAGCCTGAAGGTGGAAAGGTTCTGCTGTGCGCTTGTGACTTTGTCGCTTTCAATTCCTTTTTTAAGCATGAAGGCGGAACCGCCGAGTACGATTGCGGCAATAAGCAGTGCGCCAACTGTTTCGAGTAAAGTCATTAGTGTTCTCCTAGTAGGCCATGGGTTGGCCGAGCTGTTGTTGAATTGAGGAAATTGCCAGAACGATATTGGACACCACCGCGACAATGCTGATGATGCAGAAAATGTTTATGAATTTGGCTTGCGCTTTGATTTTCTCGATTCCTTCTTCCAGCATTTCTTCAGCAATGAGGTGCAGCTGGCTGTCAAAGTTTGGGAGCCGTGAATAAATGCGCAGGTCCTCAATGATTTCTGCGGTAGGGAACTGGTAACCTGAATCGTCAAGCGCCTGCCCCAGCCCTTTACCGAGATTTAGCTGGGCCTTTACAGCCATAAGTCGTTCCTTGAGCCATGGGCTGGTTCCCGGAGTAGACAGCATTTCATTGATAGCCTGTGAAAGCTGAATCCCTGATTTCATGAGAGTTGAAAGGGTGAAGAGCCAGAGGCTGCCGATGATCAGTCGGTAGAAAGACCAGGGGGGGGCAGAGTCAAAGTGTACGCGGATCTTTCCGGTCCAGACTTTGATCGTCGCAAGACAAAGCAGGAAAGCCAGTATGATTCCGATAAGAAGTGAGGTTCCTGCAGTAGAATCAATAAAGTTCGATACCCTGTAGAGAATTTTTGCTCCTCCTGCCCATTGTTCAGGATTTGAAAGCTGGGCGAATTTGGGCATGGCATATCTGGAGAGAACCAGCAGCAGGGTAATGAGGGCGCAGATCAAAAGAGCCGGATATGCCAAGGCCTTGCGCATGGAGCTGATGATTTTCATCCGGGCCTGAATCAAGTGAACAGCGAGTTCAAGTGCTTGATACAGTTTTCCTGAGTTCACTCCGCTGTTGATGAGCATGACTTCCTCTGCGGGAATGAATCCGTGCATGGCTTCATAAATCTTGTTTCCGGATTCCAGACGGGCGGAAACTTCGGATAGCACTCGTGCAAGGGGGCTTCGTTGTTTGGCGTATCTTTCTCTCAGCTCTGAAACGCTATCAACCACGCTTACGCCATGCCGTGTTAGGGCAGCCAGTTTTCTGTAAAAGCGGATGCGTACAGATTCACCGAAGAAAAGTTTGGCCGTAAGGTAGGTCAGATCAGGATGCACCATTGGGAGCCTCCACTTTCTTTGAGCCGGCCAGTTCGTCCAGATCCTTGGCGGACAGGTGGAAATCATCAAAGGCCTTGGCATAGTTCAAGGGAACACCAAGGCGCAGTTCAGTGAGATAGGGATCAATGATTCCCTGCTCGATGAGGTCAATGGCGTGGCTGACAAAGGTCTGGCCGTTCTGCTCATGACGCCAGTGTTTGTAGGCAGCCTCCATGTTTCCAGCGCGGATGTTGCGCAGGATCACATGGTCAGTGGTGACGATCTCAGAGGCCACGGTCTGGCCGATAATGCCCATGCCGGAACACTCTGCACATCCTTCACCGCGGATATGGACGTTCTTGTCGCCCATTTTATTTACGGCACGCATCAAACGGTTCAGCACTGCTTGTGGAAGGTGTTTGCGGCGCAGGTCATTGTCCGGATCAAGCTTTGTGATTTCCATGATCGGTTGTTTGCAATTGGGGCAGAGAACCGGAACAAGCCGCTGATGGTGCAGGCCGGACAAAACAGTATGGTCGCATAGATATTCAAGCGGATCAGGATATTGGGCCGCACGCAGCAGGGAAACCATTCGCTGGATAATCCCGAAGGCGGAGTTGGCATGGACTGTTGTCCAGACACCATGCCCGGTCTGAGCGGCATCAAGGGCGGCAGATGCTGCTTCCGGGTAACGGATTTCTCCAATCATGATTACATCAGGGTCAGAGCGCATAGCTCCGGCAATGGCGTTTCGGTAGGCCGCCCCGCGATTGTCATCTTGATCATTGGTGCTGACCCTGACCTGCTTCACACGTTCCAATGGGTATTCCGGCGGATCTTCAATGGCGAGGAAGTTCTTTTCCGGGTGATCCTCGGCCATGCTTTCCATTATGTGTTTAAGGGCGGTTGATTTACCATGCCCGGTGGGACCGGAAAGCAGACTTAGCCCTGAACGCTGGGTAAGGAATTGGAAACGGCGGATGTGCCGATCCGAATAGCCGAGAGTCCCAAGTCTTTGTTCAAGGCTACCCGTTGCTGTGGTGCGGTCGTAAAGCAGACGCAGCGCCATGAATGTTCCAATTCCATTCTCGGCCATGGAACATTCAAGCGGTTCAGTATGCAGACGGATGGAATGTACTTCAGCCGGGAGATAATCGCTGCTGACGATCCTGCCGTCCTGTCTTTCCTTGGCAATGAAGGTTGTGTCAGCGCTATTGGACATGGTCTGGTACATGGCCGTGATGACCTTGCGTCCGGTTTCACCCATGAGTTCGCGATGATTTTGCAGCATACCAAGTTTGCGGAACTGGATGGAAGCAAAGGGACCGTAGTCACCGATATGGATATCAGACGCTCCTTCATTATATGCGTCTGCAATGATCTCAATAGCGAGATCTTGGATGTCGCTGTTTGTTTCGACTCTTACGAAGTGTTTTTTACGCAGCTTTTGAAATTCTTCAGGTTTGAGTCGTTTATTCTCTTTAAATCCTTTACGCGCTGCATAGCTTAGAAAGGACATAAGGATAGCGTCATCTTCCACTTCAGCGGAGATGTAGATTTTGCCGTCCAGAAAAAGAACTCTCTCCTGAAGGCTTGCCGGAATTTCAGTGTTTGTCATTAGTTACTCCTTGAACTTCAAGGCAATGTTCCTGCCGTTTGCGCGGGCCAGAACTTTCCTGGGGGTTATGGATACGATTTTACCGGGACCGGCTTTGTCGCCTACGTGCACGGTCTCAAGACCTGCGGAGCTTGAAAGGGTAGCGGAAAGCCTTCCGTCAACACCCTGAATGGAGACAACTTTGGGCCATGCCGGGTTGCATCTTCTTTTTGAGCTGGCCTTGGTTTTGGGCATGACGGCAGGTAAAACAGGAGTGGTCAGCTCAATCAGTTCCTTGTTCTGCTTGGCAAGAGCCACTTCCAGTTTTTTGTATTCAATCAGGTTGCGTATGTAGTTCACATCACTGATGGTCACTGCCGGTCTCGTAATGTTTGCGGGCTGCTGTGCAACCGTCTTTTCGGTTCCAGCAGTCGCGTTTGCTGTTGATTCCGTAGGTTCCTGTTCTTGGCTCTTTTCTGTGCTGTTTGAGTTGGCCATGAATGCAGCAATCGCCCCACTGTTTGTCGCATTGGAATCAGCGGTTCCATTGGTTGCGTTTGTTGATCCGGCAACACTGAACTTTTGCGTTGAGTTGGTCTGAGCTGCCATTTCAATAAGCAGGTCCTCACCGAGATCTTGGTCGGGTATTTCATGGCCGGCCAGATCATTGGCAAAAGCAGGTATGGCAATAAGCAAGAGCAGAAAAAGCAGGCTAGTAACTCGCATAAATCTGGCCCTCCAATGAGCATTGGTTGTTGGTGAAGTCGATCTTTGAAACGACCAGGCAGGGAATGGAGTCCATTGCTTTGAAGAGAGTGTCTTCAATCATTACCCCTACCGGGAGAGCGGAAAGTTTCCACTCACCTTTGACCCAAGGAGCGGTGACGGTAACGGCTTTTTTGAGAATCTTGTTATTCAGCTTTTGGGTCTCAGGAGACTGCCATGTGAGGTTTAGTCTGGCTCCAAGGTTGCGGGTCAGTTCGTAAAGCTGGGCTGTTGCAACGTCTTTAGGGGTAAGACTTTGTTGCGGCCGTTTGCCGGCCTCGGGGTAGTTGATGGTCAGGTCTGCCAGTTCTGGCTTTGCGCCCAGAGTGGAGTTGATACTTTCAACGGTCGGGCGGTTGGTGAAACCCGCTCCTTCCTGATGCAGCCAGGACATGTAGATCCCGTTCTCATCACGGATAATGGAATTAAGCTTCCAGCCAAGGGTGTACGGCTCGGAATTATCGACCGCACGCTGGAACTCATGGGCAAAGTCTGAAGGTAATGGTTTTTCCTTCCAGCCCATTGCAAAGATCTGTTCCGGATCGTTCTTGGCGGTTTCCTGCTGACGGAGTTGTTTCTGGCGGGCTTCGTAGGCGATCCTGCGCTGTTCCGCTTCCAACAGTTCTTGTTGGTGGGAACTCCATAAGTACCAACCCACACAGGCGGTAACAGCGATAGCTGCTGCAACCAGATATTTAAGGTTGGAGTGTTCAGGGTAGAGAGGATGGACCCGTTCTGAAGCTTTGAGCAGCCCTTCAAAATGGGACATGGAATCATCCACTGTTTCGCAGATGATTTCATTCTCCCAGCTGGACATTGACTTCAGGCTTTTAAAGTGGGCTTCTGCTTCAATCCGGGAGCTGAAGTACTGGTCACCTTCTGCAACAATGGTTTTTTTGCTGACCGCACAGACCCACCAAATATCTTCAGCAAGGCAGAACATCCCGATCCATGTTGCAGTTGATCTTTCCACCAGAGCACAGGCCAGAGAGGGGAGTCGTTTAATTTTCCCTTCTTCGCAGGAGCCAAGGCCGTATTGTTGTTTGCGGGGAACAAGGCAGTTGTACTTGCTGTCGTTAAAGTCTTCGGCAACAGTCCTGGCCTTTTCAAAAAGCTGTTTTTTGCCTTTCCCTTCAAGGAGCTGCCACCAGAACCCTATGGCGTATACTTTCTTATGTATTTTGATAGTGCGCATGTTAGACCCCGGCACTTTCCATCTCAATGGTGATAATGATCAGGCTTTTGCCATAATTTTGGCTATGTCCGCCTGCGCTGATACCGATACCTTTGGACTGCTGATCGCTTTCCTGCTCGAACCCGGCGAGAACAAGTGTCTGACCGCATTTCATTTTGACTCGCTGGCTGAAACTGCGGGTCGAAACCTGCGGAAGCTGGATAGTCAGATCTCCGGATGTGAACTCATCCATTGAATCAAGGGAAGAAAGGGTAATGTTGTATTGCAGAATAGCCTTACGGTTATTCATGATGTGCGGGATCACCGTCATGCTGAAGCCGGTGGAAACTTCACCTGGGGTAAGTTCCGAGGTTTGCATGGAGTTTTCTGTAGTGGTGGAACTGATTCCGGCGAGATACGAGTCCCGCTTGACCACCTGAACGGGAAGAGCCTGATTGTTCATGACAATCCCCGAACCGGAAGTAAGCAGGGTGGTGCGCCCGCGCTGTTTAAGCGCACGCAGCATAAGACTAGTGTCTTTCCAGTTGCCGTCCAGAATTGCGGCGGTCAGAGTCCCGGCTCCGGAAATGGTGCTGTAGGGCTGGCCTCCGAGAAGACTAAAGCTTGATTGTCCGGCTTTCAGGACGGATTCAATATCAAAGCCTACATCAGCGTTACGATTAATCTCCAAGGCCCAGACTTTGACGGCCAGAGCAACTTGTCTGCCCATCTTAGTGTTCAGGGATGTTATATAGTTTCCGACTCTGCGCAGAACTGTGGCTGTGTCGGTGACTGTGACCATCCCGGCAGCTTCGTTAATAACAACCCTGCCGTCTTTGGAGAGCATTGCTGAAATTGCTTTTTCCGTGTCCTTCCAAACATTGCCTTCAAATCTGGCTCTGTTGGTCTGGGATGTCTGGCTTACGCTGTCCGAGGTTCTGGTGGTCTGGCTGACTCCTTCCATGCTGCTGGAGTCGGAAGAGCTGCCGGATGTCTGGGATTTATTGGTGATGGTCGATTCGTACTTGATATTGCCCGGAGCAACGGCAAGGTTGAATGATTTGGTTTGCAGACGCGCAATATCAATCTTTCCGCTCTGTTGGTCATATTCCCAGCCCATACCGAAATATTCACACACTGTATTCAGCAGATTCTTGAGCGAACCGTCATAGTTGATGCGCATGAGTATTTGTTTTGTCTGCTTTCTTTCTTCAGAAACGGGGCCTTTTTCAGGTTCAGATTCAACTTCAATATGTATAGGAACAAGCTCATTGATCCATTTTGCAATCTGGGAGGCTGTTCCGACCCGATTGGTAAGAGTTACGCGCCGGCTAAAAATAGCAGGCAACTTGTTGTCTGTTAGCTCAACCGGAATAGCTCCAAGATAAGGAGCATGAACAATGGAAACAGTTTTTTTGCTGCTGGCAGCCCTCATTGAAGCCGCACGGCTTTTTATAGAGTTCTCCTGTTGTGACGGCTGGATGGGAGCGCAGCTGCAAAGCAAGAGAGTTATGATGAGTATGAGTGTGCGTTTCATCTTAATCCTCACTGACAACAATATGTTTATTGGCTTGGTAAAGGGTCACTCGCAGGGAGTTTCCGTTGGTGTGCATGCGGGCAAAAAGCCGCTTTATTGCTCTTGGGAATGTGTCCCTGAAAGTTGCGTGGGATTGCATCTCAAAGTCATGATTCGCTTTCCAGACCAGCGTATATTCTGAGCGACCGGCCCAGCGTTTGAGCTGATCTCGAAGCCCGCCGGGAACTATGGACCAGTTCTCATTGAGGGGTGATTCAACTTGTTCGGCATCACCACCGACAAATTCAAAGAACGCCGGGGTCTGGGTGAGCAGCCCGGATTTTTCGAATCCTTCAAAAGTCAGGTTGTAGACCTGCCCAAATGACCAGCCATCAGATGATCCGAGATACAGGTAATAGAGTGTGCTATTGGTGATTGAATCAAACCTCATGTTCATATCCAGCACATTGGAATCAGTGGTTTTCGGGCTGAACTGGAAACCCTGTTCGCGCAGGCCTGCTTCGAATTTCCAACCGCATGGATTGTCAGAAACAGTCAGGTGCAGGACGGTCCGGCCTGGGGGATAATGTGCGGCAACCTTGAGCGCGGCTTCTTCAACGATGGAATCAACTTCGTGATCCTCGTACATGGGGGCAGCCTGCTCAACGACTTCAACTTGTTTGGCAGCATTACGTATGCCGGTGCAGCCAGCGGGGAAGACTAAAAGTAAGATCAGAATCAGGATTCTCATTTGGTCACCTCCACCCGTGCAATTTCAACTTTGGCCTGTTCAGATCCTGTGCCGGCAACCAGGATTGCTTTTTCAAAGATCTCGTCAACGATCATGGCGTTCCCTTTGACCCGATAGTTTACGATGGCTTCCTGTCCGGCCTTTTCAACCAACAGCACCGGAATTTCGGTCTGGGTTGAAGTTCTCGGCAACTGGATGAAAGTTCTGATTCCGTCATTGTAAACGCGCATGGGCTTCCATCCCGGTTCATCGCCACTTATGGTGTAGCTAAAGTCCAGGGCGGAGAGATCCACGTTCTTCCCTTCAATCTGGGTCGTGTCCCAAATGTCTTTTTTCTTTTTACGTTTCAGGCTGGCTTCAAGGACTTTCTTCTGATCTTCAGGGTAGATGAAAGAAACGTATGGATTGTAACCCTTGCGGCGAGATACAAGCTTAAGGTGGTAGACCCTACGGTCTGTAGTGATGACCGCAGTGGTAACCAACCCGGCATCGAGGGGCTTGATAATGATGTGTGTTGACTCTCGTCCCGGAGTTCCGGACTGACCGACAACCACAAGCCAGCGGGCAGTGTCACCGACAATCACATCATTGACGTTTTCACCCGGCTGAAGTTCAAGATCAGAGGTCATTAGCGGAGAGCAGATGATGGTCGGCATGGTCGCTCCGTAGATGTAAACCAGCCTGCCGTTACTCTCCATTACCGGGTTGATTTTGCGGTTGATCCATTCTTTGGAAAGCTTCAAAGCTTCCCATTCTTTGCTATTAAGACGAACGTTTGTTTTAGATATGTAATCCGGCTGCGCCATTTCAGTAGTCAAATAAGACCGATTTCTAGCCGTGCTGCCAGCAGTATTTCTGGTTTCCGGCGGTGAATGCTGCGCAAATACCTTGTTCATCAAACCCATATCAGAGTCTTGTTGTTCGGCCTGTTGTTGATTGGGCGCAGCCCAACCGGAACAGGCGGTCAGAACAAGAAAAAAAGTTAAAATGAGATGCTTCATTTCGGCTCCTATTGTTCAAGAAGTTTTGCCCAGGACAACTCCGTGACATAAATGCCCAGCGGGTTCCTAAGGATCTGGCTTTCAGTTGTTGGGGGAGAGAGGCGTACTTTGACCGTTGCCTCGTACTTGGTGCTGGACATGGCAACTCCGGAATGGTTGCGCACAGTTTCCAGCCATTCGATACGCCAGCTTTCTGAGCTGACAGGAAGGGGGATTCCCTTAATATCAATTTCAACAAGGTTCTTTTGTCCTCGTATGTATGGATTGTTTGTTTCATACCAACTTTTGGTTGCTCCTCTGGCCGCACCGATCACAAAGGAAGACATGCTCTGGACCATCTTTTTCTGAAGCCCGATGTCAGCAGTGACTGTTCTCCAGTTAACAATAAGATTGGCGATCTCGGCCTGAATGATCCGGGCGGAAACCGGCTCGGCCTGGTCTGCACGTTTTACGGCAACCGAGTGGCCTAGTTTGTCTATCTCGACAACGTAGGGAACAACCTTGTTTTGGGTAGCTTGGATGGCATTTATACTCAGCGAAAGCAGGCAGGTCACAAGCAGCCCAAGGGCGAAATTGCGCCACTGATTACGGCTGGTGATGTAGCTGCCGTACCGCTCAAACCATTCTTCTTTGGCGTTGAGGTATGGGGATTCTTGGTTTTTAGACATTTGTAATTACTCCATGAAATTATTTGTCCGAAGAATCGTTAGGTAGTTGCATCTTGAATGCTTCATGTTGAGCTTTGACGCTGCTTCGGAAGCCTGCGGATTTGCCCTGGGAAAGGTTGTCTCGTAAGGCTCTCATTCCTGTGCCGGCCATATGTCCCAGTTTGCTCTTGCCGCTTTTGCCTGCAGAATCTGCAAATGAGCATGCTTCTTTAAGGGCATCCATGCCGCGCTTGGCTCCAACTGCTCCTCCTATGGCCCCACTGGCGGCGGAGCCAATGCTTTTTACCGCAGCAGATGAAGCCGTGCTGATAGCAGTGACTGCGGAAGCCATGGCATTACCGGTGGAAACATGTGAACCGTTAACTATTCCTGAAACGATGTCTGGGATGGACATAGTGAGGGCGAGAATTATTACTGATGCGCCAAGTACTACGAAAATTTCTTCAACGCTTTTGGCATTAAGACCTATGAATTTGTCGATAAAAGTTATGCTTAGAGAAACCAGAAGTTGCATAACAAAAAGTTTTAGAGCGACTGAAAGGGCGTAGCGCAGGAAGTTGATTGCATATTCTCTGGTTACCTGTGCTCCTCCTAAGCCAAGGAGGATCGCACCTGCGTTGAGGACTATGAAGGATTCGCATTTTACCATCATCATTTGGGCTGCGATCAGAGAAAACGTTATGATTATTGCAACTGCGCATAGAGCGTATACTGTGCCGGTAACCGGACTCCACAGTGAGGCTTCAGCCCAAATTTTCCCTAGTATTTTCATGCCAGCCTTGAAAATAGCTGTTGGTGTGGCTTCAGGAGCCCCTGCGTCTTGGGCGATATGGCTAAAAAGAGTAATTATTGAATTGGACCATTCTTTATAGTGGAAAATTGTCACCAACATGATGGTGGAAAACAATACGAACATAAAAATTTCAGATATGATTTCTTCTACCGGTGCTCTTTTAATACCGAGCCTTATTCCTTTCCATACGATGTCTATAATGAGGAGATATTTAAAAAGACTAAGTGAGTATCCTTGTATAAGAGGTTCCCATTTATCTGCTTCAGTTTGGAAACTTTTCAAAAGAATTGATAGTAAGTGTGTGTCTTGAGTGGGTTCAATGTTTTCATTGGCTAAAACTTTGGTTGCAAATAAAAGAATAAGTGTGCTTAATGTAATAATATAGAAGAGCTTTTTGTTGCGTATGGACTGATGTAAGCGTATATTTTTACAAATTTTAAGGGAGAAAATCATTATGCGTACCTTTTTTATCATTGCCGTATTTCTTATCTTGATCCCTGCATGCAATCAGCAAGAGCAGCAAGCCAAGTCAGAAGAAACTAAGACAGAGTTTTATGAAGATGGACGTCCTAAATTTCGTCAAGAATCTACTGAATCTTTTATGAATAGCTTTGTTGAGTTAGATTCCTCTGCAAATTCCACTCAATCAAAGGCAAAAGCCAAGAATTAAAAGTTGTTACTTACGGGTTCAGGATCTTCCCTTTCGAGTTGTTCCTTGTAGATGTTTTTGAAGAAAGTCTCTTCATGCAGCCTTCGGGTTTGATCTTCCTTCTCTTGTTTTTGCTGGGACATTATTTCGTTCTGGATGTGTAGTGCCATGAGAGCACGTAACTTTCTTGCCTCTGTTATCTGGACTAAAGAGAGTCGGTTGGCAGCCTCAAGAGCCTGCATGCGTCCTTCTGGATCGTTTAAAAGCTTGTCGATGTAAGCATCAAATTCTTCTGATTCGCTGATTTCTTTCAGCATTTGTCCAGAGGCTTTGAATGTTGCCTTTGCAGCTTCATCCACTCTTTCAGACCAATCGGCGTAGTGTTTGTAAAATCGAGGGTTAACTTCTCCAGAAGGGAGTCCGACGAGCTGCTTTGCTGAATTGAAGTTCGGGTAGTAGGCATCATAAACGCCATCCAGCACCTCAATGTTTGAGACGGTCTCTTTGAGGCCCATAGTCAGTGATGCCAGTTGCTTAAAATCCCTGATTACGCTGTTCTTTGTAGCAAAGGGCAGACGTATGGTGTTCTTAACCATGTTGGTATATTGCTCAATATTCTGCTTCACCATCATGATTTGCTGCTGGGTCTGCATCATTTCCTCAGCGTAAGTCTTATACATGGACTCGAGCTGCTCGATGTTGGTCACCCGTTCCAGCATCTGGAGAAACTTGTCGCTGCAATTTGTGCAAGTTACGGTCATGGCGTTGGCTGGAATAGAAATCACAAACAAATTTAATGTGAAAATGATAGTAACTGCTAATCTCATTTTATCAGCTCCATTTCTTATTTTGTTCATATGAAATCTCCCTGTCGTTCTTCAAGCCATTTTTGTGGCCAGTTTTGTCCGTGGAGCTTGTCCAGCTCTTTGATTCGCGCAAGGCTTCCCTTGTCTGAGGAGCCGACGAAGGAAAGGGCGACCGGGCCTAGGGCCAAGTCAATCAGTCTGCGCCCTTCAGGGGAAATAACGTAGTAGTCGCGTTTGGGGGTAGAGGATGCGATAATTTCTATCTGCCGGGAATTAAGTCCCAGATTCTGATAGAGCTGATATTGCGCTTCCTGAATTGCGGTCGCGTTTGGAAGAAAAATCTTGGTCGGGCAGGACTCCACAAGGACATCAAGAATCCCGGACCGGGCAGAGTCTGATAAAGACTGAGTTGCGAGGACGACCGCGCATCCAGCTTTACGCAGAACTTTGAGCCATTCACGTATTTTTTCTTTGAATACCTTATGCCCAAGCATGATCCATGCTTCGTCCAGAATCAAAATAGCCGGCTGACCGGTGAGTGCTTTTTCAATTCGGTGGAAAAGGTAAAGCAGGACTGGAATCAGGTTTTTGTCTCCAAGGTTCATGAGTTCTTCAATTTCAAAAACCATGAAATCGGAAATTCCAAGATCATCAGAAGGAGCGTCAAGTAATGAACCCATGGCTCCTTGGCCTGTGTAGTGCTTGATTGCTTCGCGAAGCTCATTGTTTTGGACACTGTGATAAAAATCTGTCAGGGAACGCATATGAGGAGGATTGTTCCGGAGCATGTTCATGGCGGCATGAATTGCATTTCTATGCGCCGGAAGGACTGTCAGTCCTTGCAAAGTAGCGCATGTTTCGATCCATCCTTCAGCCCAACTTTGCTCTGAGTCGGACTCAACATACTGAAGAGGAGTAAAAGACAGACTGGAGTCGTCGCCGGCTATTTCAAAATGAGATCCGCCGACAGCCTTGCACAAGGGAAACATGGACATCCCTTTGTCAAAGGCAAAAATTGTTGCTTTGGGATAGCGTCTGAATTGAGCGGCGATTATTCCCAGAAGAGTTGATTTACCCGCTCCAGTGGGGCCGAATATAAGGGCGTGCCCAATATCTCCAACATGAAGGTTTAGTCTGTATGGTGTGGAACCGTCTGTAGCACAATGCATTAACGGAGGAGAGTTCGGCGGAAACATTGGAGACGGATTAGATTCACGGCCAGCCCAGATTGTTGCCATCGGCAACAGGTCTGCAAGGTTCATGGTATTAATTATTGGCCTGCGAATGTTGGCATATGAGTTACCTGGATGTGTTCCAAGCCATGCTTCAAGTGCATTGATGGTTTCCACCATGCAGTGAAAGGATCTTACCTGAACCTGTCGGCGTAATTCCCTGATAGCGTACTCCAGCTCTTCAGGGTCTGAACTCATCAGAACAATACTTGAGGTATAGAAACCAGCACCGACAAGTCCGGATTGGATTTCCTGAATTGCTTCCTCTGCATCTTCAGTCATGCTCTTGGCGTCATTGTCCGTTCTGGCATTGGCACTGTTGAAAATTCCATCAATTAATTTGACCATCTTCTGGCGCCATGACTTTCTGTACTTTTCAAGCTCATTAAGAGCTTCAAGTTGATCCATAAAAATGAATCTGTTGGAAAAACGATATTCTACGGGCAAACCTTCGAAGCAGCAAAGGATGGTAGGGTAGCTTTCCGGAGGGAGGCCGGAAAGGGAAAGAATACTTATATGTTTGTCTCCAATTTTAGGATGAATTCCGCCTCGAAGATCTTCTGTGCCGATAACAGCATCAAGGTACATAGGGGTATGTGGAAGCACGATGGGGTGGTCGTCGCCTGTTATGCAACGGCTGACCAGCGTCAGCAAAGGAGAATATGTTTGAGTAAGGTCAAATTCATCGGTGAATGATTCGTCTTTTAGACGTGACATTTGCATGGCTGAAGAAAGAGCGTCTTCAAGCTCATCAAGTGCTGATTTGAATTTGGAGAGAGTTTTTTCAAAGCTGTTCATCTGAGCGGAGTTTTCATAAGCCATGCTGCCTAGCTTTTCGGTAAAGAATTGCGGCTTGTAGCTGACTACTAGGAAGGTTTCTGTCGTATAAAATAGCCCGGCAGCCTGAAACATGCTCCGGCGTTCTTCTTCGATCATAGATGTTACGGGATCAGGAAAAAAACTGGATCCGGCATGTGGGTATGCTGTTGATGGAGCCCGAATAGCTTCAACATGGCACATCCATCCGCTATCAAGGATCTTGAGAGCGTTGTTCACTGTGCTACTGACCGCACTTAACTCGGCAGGAGTACTGGAGGCCATATCTTTTGCCCTGAACTGCCAACCGGCCATGAGTGAACCGTCCTTGCAAAGGATTATTCCATTCTCGACCATAGCGGCGTATGGTAGCAGATCCGGGAGGCCTTTGGCCTGATCGCGGTAGTCTTTAAGTCTGATCATGAAATGTCTCTTTATTGGCCAAAGGGAGTTGGTCGTGCAGGGTAAAAAACCTGTTGTTTTCTGTGTCGGAGCCAGACTTGAAACATTTGTGGATCTCTCTGTGCCATCTTCTGGAAAACAAAAAGTGAAACTATCCAGAATACAATTCCGGTAATCCCCGAGATAATAGTTGTTCCACCAACACCCAGAACAATGGCGATGAGAGCGGAAACCATAACCAGTTCCCGGTCTCCGCCCATGACGAGTATTTTCCTGTTCAGCGATTCGTGAATTACGACTGTCCTCACAGAACTGCTCCTTTGAAGGACCATGTGTTTTCAACCAGAGTAGAGCCGAACACCACGATGCAGATGGCTAGCACAACACCCAATAAAAGTTTAATCGGTCCGGTCATGTCATCATGACGAAACATCAATGACAGGCCGACTCCAACTATTCCCCCGATCGACATGTATTTGCCTACAGGACCTGTGAAAATACCTACAAAGGTTTCAAAAGGTGTGTTGAAGTCAGATATATTTGTTGCTGCCAGAGCTGACCCAGGAATGAGTAGCAGGTTGCCCAAAACCATAATCAAAAGGCTGTTAATCTTTTTCATTGTAGATGTACTCCAATATGTATTGTTGGTTTTCGGCATTGAAGCCGGAAACATTGGCTACTTCTGAAATAGTTCGTCCTGTCTTGGTGCGACGGATAAAAATTACAAAATCCACGGCCGATCCGATTAGATGCGGCATTGGGGATGTAGAAGCTTCCGCAATAAGCTGCTCGATTCGAAGAAGACCTTCAGATGCGGAGTTGGCGTGAACCGTTGCCAAGCCTCCAGGATGTCCGGTGTTCCAGCTTTTGAGTAGGTCAAGTGCTTCTCCTCCTCGAACTTCGCCCACGAGTATCCGGTCCGGGCGAAGTCTCATTGTCGCCCGGACCAATGTCTGGATGGTTGTGCTGTGAGTAGATCTTAAGAGAAGAGTATTGCGAGATTGGCTTTGCAATTCTGCCGTGTCTTCGATGATGACCAGTCGATCGACCGGGGCAATCTCTGATATTGATTTAATAATTCCGTTTACTAGTGTCGTCTTGCCGGAGCCAGTACCACCGACCACGACAATGTTCTTTTTCTGGGATATGGCAGCTTTTATTGAGTGCATGACTTCAAGAGTCATGATTTTTGACTCCACATATTGCTCAAGAGTGAAGACATGGCTGGCTTTTTTACGGATGGTAAAGGAAGCAGCCTGTACCACAGGTGGGAACAGCCCCTCAAAGCGGCTTCCATTAAGCGGTGCCGCCTTGGGGAGTTCTCCTTCAACGATCGGGGATTCTTTGGTTACAATCGTATCGAGAGCACTGGCTACCAGTGAGATAATCATGGCAGTTTGAACGGACGAAATTTGCCCCGCCTCCTTCATTTCCTCGCCAAGTCTTTCAATCCAAAGTTTGCCATCTGGGTTGACCATGATTTCAACAACCCGTTCATCTTCCAGAGCAGAAACGATGCCTTGTCCCATATTGTGGAGCAGGTTGTTTACAAGGCGGTCTTCCATCGTAAGTTCTTTCATCACGAACCCCACACAATGACTGAGATTGAAACCGCGATGGATAAGCAGAACATGACCGAGGCAAAGATTGCCAATCCTCTTACTGATCCAAGGAAACGGTCCATCTGCCCTTCATGAGTCTTGACCACACTCAGGCAGTTTTCAATGTTCGCCTTAACCGCCTTGCTCAGTAGGCTGTTGGTGGACTTGCGAACCTCAAGGGCAAAGGAGGAGACATGCTCCTCCATATCCTTTGCAAGCTGCTGTCTATGGGTTTGCAACAGACAGTCATACTCATTCAGGGCGGCGCGATGCATAGTCACTGCAACGAGGATGGGATCATCCTCATCGAGCAGCAGATTGTGCTCTTTAGCAATTAGGTCGCGCACACCCTGAATGGTGAGGGGGGCGTTTTCGGTAGTCTGGTCAGACATTAAAAGTCCTTACATTCCGCAGTTAACAAGTTCAGTTCTCATTTCGTTCCAGAACATTTTAAGACGCTGCCTGGTCATGATCGGCAGGTGGCTTTCCTGTGCTTCCTGAAAGGACATCTTTGCGGTCAGAAGATTTTCAATATCCCGACCAAATGTTTCTTTTTTCTTTACGGGTATGCGTACCAGAGCGGCCAGACGATGTGAGTTGTCACGATAGACTTTAAATTCTTCGAAGCTCTTACCATTCATGGCGATCTGACCGAAAAATCCATTGAGCCAAATGTAGATGGGCACATGAAATGAGTTAATTAGTGAGCTGAGTCCGCTTAGAGTGTCGGGGAGAGCCTGCCCACCGGTAATGACAGTATGCAGATTAATTTGATGCCCAGCTTCAGCAAGCATGGGGAATACTTCGTTGTCGACAAGGTAGCTTGCAAGCGGGACGAAGGTGGCGGCACCATTATCAATGACCATTTCCGATTCATCGGGCAGGGCCATCATCAGTTCGACTAAAGTGTCGAACCGTCTGGGATCGATGTCGTCACCATTCATAATATCAAGAGAAGTAACACCGAATCTTTCGTATCCTGAAAAAGTCGCGTTTACCGGGTCGGTATCCACGCAGCATACTTCTTTACCTGATTCCAGCAGATGTTGGGTCAGGAAGCTGGCGACAAGGCTTTTGCCTACACCGCCCTTACCTTGAAAAATTGCATTAATAGTAGCCATAGTTTCACTCCTTGTATTTATTTACCGATCAGTTTTTCGTTGAGGACTTTCTTGGTAACTTTATTTTCGTGGACAAATGCTTTGTTGTCAGGATGTCCTGCATTGGGACCGCCTCCGCTCAGGGGTACAAGGGGCGCGGAAGCGGTCCGTACAGCAGGAGTGCCTGGTATGGCCGGGGATGAGTTGCGAGATCTTAAGCTTTGTCCAGTAAAGGGATCGAAACGGCAGAAGTGGATGTAAGTCATGGATACTTTGCCTTCCCCATGAAGCTGCTCGTAAATGGCTTTTTTCGTGTAGCCTTGCTGAGTGAGTTCTTTGATTGTTTTGATATTTGCTAAGAACTCAACCCGTGCGAAACCTTTATTTTTTTTCGCCATTTGAATCTTCCTCTAAAAGCAACATCATACCTAAGAGACGTTTAGCTTCTGGAAACCCTTTTTTTCGTGCTGCTTGGAATGGACGATACCCTGAATATCCAAGGCATAATGCCACTTTTGTCAGGGTGCCATATTTTTCAACAAGTCGTTGGACTATGAACTCATCGCTTATTTTCATAATTTGCATCTATGCTAAATTAGCACAAAATGTCAATGCTAATTTAGCAAATGATTAAAGTCTGATTTCGTATATTTTAAAGCTATGGAAAATTATGGATATAAGTTCGAAAGAGCATTGGTTGCAGAAATTGTGTCTCTGTATATGGAGAAGGGTATTTCTCATACTTCTTTCGCGAAGTTGTTGTATGGAGATACGTCAACAGCACCAAGTAAATGGTGGAAAATTAGAGAGTGTTCGCCTACGGGGAAGCCGCAAAGCTTTCCTGTAACTGAAGCTGTGGCAGCTTCAGAGGTGTTAGGCATAGATGTGGCCAGTTTGTTTTTTAGGGTTCAAGAAAAGATTAGATCTAGAATCTGAAATTTGTTTTTAAGTGTTTGCCTGGTCGTCGAGTTCTTCGGCGGTTTTCTGAATTTCTAGGCCTATTAGAGCTAGAATTGTCCCAATTCTTTCATCAACATTTTCAGCAAGAAAATTAATTGCAGCTGCCAACCTGTACAGGTTTGTTATTTGCTTTCGCATGTCGACTCCTAGGGTGCTGCTGACGAAGGCGTGTTTGTATATGACAAATCGTTACTTGTCTTATTTCTTCTCTTGTGCTAAATTAGCATAAAATCGAATGAGATTAAGTGCTAAAAGAAAATATTCCGGAGTGGTCAGTTAATTGGGATCGCCCATCAACTAACAATGAAAATAACTCTTGCAGATTTTCGACTGACGAGGTGTTTCCTCAGGGTAATCAAGAGATTTGCACGAGGGGTAGGCTTAGCAGTTTTTTAAATAATATATTGGAATGACTTCAGATCATAAGGATTAAATCATGTCACTTTCAAACATCCTAGAATCCCACTTAGGTCGTCGCTATACTGCGGCAGAGGTCGCAGCCGAGTTTGATAAATCTAAAAACTGGGCATATAGAAACGCTGAAGCCCTTGGGGGCGTCAAAATGGGAAAAGAATGGGTGTTCTTTGAAAATAACATGGTCGCCTGCCTCAAGAATAGAGGAAACGACAATGCCAATACAGCGAAAGAACAAGACGACCGGGAAGCAGGAATGGTTCGCCAGAATCACTACGCCTACCGGAAAGCGCAAGGAACGGAAATGCAAGACCAAGAAGGAAGCCTTGGATTGGGAAGCTTTGATGCGGCAGAAGTTGAGCGAGTGCTCAGAGATCCCGACCCTTACGATCTCCTTGCACAGTCTAGCAATCCGTCACCTTGAAGCACAGGAAGCTAAAGGAATCAGCAAACGTTGGTTTCAGGATAAAAAGCTGGTGCTTAAGGAGCTACTTAACGCGCCCGGCGTACAGCCATTAAAGCCTGCATCAAACCTGGAACATGAAACGGTCCGGAAATTCCTTGATAGCATTTCAAAAGCGAAAACTGGAGCAAGAGCAAACCGCTACCTACGTCACATTAAAAGAATGTGGGCATGGGGTAAAAAGGCGGGTTTAGTGTTCGGCGACTGCCCTTGGGATGTTGAGCGATACAAGGAAACCAGAAATCCTCGGTATGTTCCGCCAGAAGACGACTTTTGGAAAGTCTACGATATTGCGGATCAGGTGCAGAGCGGTTCCACGCATACCACCGGAGTTTATCAGTACGAACCGCATCGAAAGACTCTTCTGTTAACCTACCTGCATACAGCGGCTCGCAAGTCTGAAATCCTGAAACTCAAGAAAGAAGACCTCGACTTCACTGCGCGTAAGCTCCGGCTCTGGACCTCCAAACGTGAGGGCGGCACTGAGTATGATTGGATACCTATGACCGAGATTCTATGCACAGAGCTACAGGCGCACTTGGAAAGGCAAAAGCAATCCTTTCCGTTCGCTGAACATGTCTTTGTTAACCCGAAGACAGGGAAACCATATTCCAGCGTTAATAAGATGATGGACAGAATGTGTGAAAGAGCAGGGGTAAAGCCGTTCGGCTTCCACTCCATCCGCCATCTGACCGCATCTATATTAGATAGCAAAATGGTTCCCATGGCAGATATTCAGGCCATCCTTCGCCACAAGTCACCAATCGTGACAGCGAACTATGTTCATTCAATTCGCGGCGCGCGGGTAGAGCTGGATAAGGTGTTCGGAACGGGTAAGGTTATTCAGTTAGATGACATAAAAAAAGCCTGTTCGGGTGAACAGGCTTGAAAAATAAGGTGAGTAAAAAGGTGAGTAAGGTTTAACGAAAATTCACCTTTTAACTATAACCTATTGAAATACTTGGCGGGCAATACAAGATTCGAACTTGTGACCTTCAGCTCCGGAGGCTGACACTCTATCCAACTGAGCTAATTGCCCGCGCAGGACGTGTTAGTATCCATCACTGGGCTTCCTTGTCAAGCGAATTCTCTTTTTTATTATCAAAATTTGATATTTTTTGGTGCAATTCCCCCCGGATAGGCGCCTTGAAAGGCGTCTAGGGCTGGCGGTCATTTGTCGCCATGTGCAGGGAGCGCTGCTTCTGGATGTTGGAGGTGGCGATGGTCTATATAAAGCCCTTCTTTGTCTTTTAAGATACTATAATTATTTGTTTTTTGAGGTTGTTCCTGTCGATAGTAACAAAAAAGTTACAAATTATTGACTCGAATGCTCCTATTGAGTAATTTCGAAAATAATTTTTTCGAAATCGATCAAGATTGAGTGTATTTGCAAAAGATATGTTTCGGTTTTGGTCTGTTTTTAGGGGTGTTGTTTTTGTTTGCTTTCATTTGAACCTATCAACTATGAGGGTGCTATGAAGACCAGATTGCTAATTGGGGTTTTGGTTAGCGCTGTGCTTGGGGCTTTGGTTGCGGTTGCTGTTGCCGGGATGGCGGCAGAGTCGCAGGTAAAAAACATAATGCTTGCTGGGCTTGTTTTTGGCGTGGTTTTGTTGAGCGGTGTGATCTTTGTTCAAATTTTTACTGCCGAAGCAGCAAAGGGTGCGGATGGAATAGTTGCATATCTCCAAAGTGTAGCAGAAGGTGATTTTAATTCCAATCGGCCTGAGGTCGGCAGCGGCGAGTTTGCGAAAATTGCTGACCAGTTATGCGTTGCTGTTGATGCCGTAAAAAAACGAATCGGTTTTTCTGAAGGGGTTCTTAATGCCATTGCCGAGGCATATCCTTTTATGACTTGCGATTCTGAAGCAAAGATCAACTTTGTCGGTAGCAAGCTTTTTAAAATATCAGGTAAGAAGGGCAGACCTGAGGATTACTATGGCCTGACAACCGGTGGTTATGTTTACGGTGACAATTCAAGAAAAACACGCACAGACCGAGTTGTAAGCGAGGGGATCAGGATTGAGGGCGAGACTTCTTTTGAAGGTGACGGGGGGCTGCATGAGCTGCAATTTTCAGGGGAACCTTTTTATGATCTGGATAATGCCTTGTGCGGTGCTTTAACCATTTATTTTGACCTTACCGAAGTAAAAAAACAACAACGTGAGATTCATCAAAATGCGGAGCGGGTGTCCAAAGTTGCCGCTGAACTTGTGGATATAACCGGGCAAGTCAATACCGCGGCCGGGGTTATCGCCTCCCAGATTGAAGAGGCGTCACGAGGCGCGCTGTTGCAATCGGAGCGCATTACCGAAACAGCCTCCGCCATGGAAGAAATGAACAGTACCACCCTTGAGGTTGCACGTAATGCGGTGGATGCTGCGGGTAATGCTACAGAAGCTGCCAATAATGCCGGGGAAGGGCAGAATGAGATGCGTGATCTCATTGAATCCATTGAGACTATGAATAGTCATGCCGTTAATCTTGGTACTTTTATGGATGAACTTGGCCAGCAGACAGATTCAGTGGGCAGCGTCATCAACGTGATTCAGGATATTGCCGACCAGACCAACCTGCTGGCCCTGAATGCTGCTATTGAAGCGGCCCGTGCCGGTGATGCAGGACGCGGATTCGCGGTGGTCGCGGATGAGGTTCGCAAGCTGGCTGAGAAAACCATGACTGCCACAGATGAGGTCGGCTCTGCAATTAAAGCGATTCAAAGTGGTGCCCAGCGTTCCATTGAGGGTGTCAGCCTTGCCAGCCGTGCCGTGAAACAGTCCACCGAGATTGCTCATAGTTCAGGGAAGACTCTGGAGCGGATTGTTGATATTGTAAGCGGAACTTCGGATCAGGTGCAGTCTATTGCGGCAGCCGCGGAGCAGCAGTCTGCCACCAGCGAAGAGATCAATCGCGCTGTTGATGATATTAATTCAATTGCTTCCCGTACCGCCGAGGGGATGCATGCCGCAAATAAAGCAAGCTCCGAGCTTGTTCGGATGAGTGAAGAACTTAATGTTCTGATAAAACAACTTTCCTCCTAGTACAGCCATGTACTCCATTGTCCGAGTCAGGCCGCATTGCCAAGCAGTGCGGCCTGCTCATTTTCCGGGCAGCGGCTTGACCTTAAAGATGTGTAGATATATTTCGACTGTAATATTTTCGAGGTGGGAACGTTGTCGATTTATAAATTTATTTTGATTTTCGTCTTTCTGGGATTCGCCGGTGGATGCACTTCATTTGAGGTCGTGAATGAGCCTGTTCCTGATATTTTACAGGCTGAAAAGGTCTGCCTTGTTGAGCATGATGACACTCGTGAGTATTTTAAAACCGCTCTTAAAGAATGGCTCAGGGAACAGGGGATTAAGCCGGATGTTTATCCGCAGGGAGCTTCCACTGATATTTGCGAATGGACACTTGAATACAAGGGTCGTTGGTCATGGCTCGTGGGTTTATATCTGGCGGACGCGAACATTATAGCATATCACGATGGCTATGAGGCCGGACGGGTCAGGCTGGACGTTGGCAAATGGGACGGCCACAAATGGGAAGACGGCAGACAGCGCATATTCAAGCTCATGGACATGCTTTCCGGGAAGGTCGATCATTATGATTTATCCCAAAAGAATAAAAGCGAAGATTTTTTTTAAGGATATCAAAAACTGATTGCTTGCAGCAAACAGTGCGGTTTTGTTAAGTTACTGACTTTGGTTTTGATCTTGATGGTTGATCAACAGGATTTGTTCAGCAATTTTGTATAAGCGTGTGCGGTTAACCCGTATACGCTTTTAAATTGACGGTTGAAATGTGAGAGGTCATAAAAGCCGCATTCAAGCATGACAGCATATAGTTCTTTGCCATCATCGAGATATTTCTTGGCCTGCTCAATCCTGCGGCCGAGGAAGAACTGATACGGCGAGAGTCCTTTTATGGCCTTGAACTGGCGGATGAAGTGAAATTTGGACATAGCAATTTCAGCGCATATTTCATCCAGCTTCAGGGGCACTTCAAAATTATCATGCATCATTTCAATTGCCCTGTTCACGGCTCTGTGGTTTTTAGGTGTACGCAGCTTATCATCTGTTTCAGCGCTGCTGTTTATGATGTTCATGATCAGTTCACTGATCAGCAGTTCGCCGTTTCCGGCTTCAATGGACCGGATCAGCCGGACAATATTTTCTGCCAGTTTGCGGTCATAAGTAATTGGTGCCGGGAATTTAAGTACGTCATTTTTCCCAGAAATTTCTTCAACCAACTGCCGTGGAATGTAGCTCATAACGTACTCAAGTCCGGCTTTGCCGCCAGAGCATCCGTCATGTAACTGCTCCGGTTGGAAAAGCATGACCCCTCCGGGAGCGGAGTTGAGCATTTCTCCTTCCAGCCAGTATTTCTGGATTCCGCCCAGTGTGACCCCTATCGCATATTCTTCGTGGGAATGTTTACGGTATTCGAATTTATCGAATTTCGCAGATAGAACGGTCAGGTCGTCATGTTTTGTGTAATTGAATTCTCGCATGATTCTTGTAGTCAGATAAGGTTTTCAATTCCGGAAACAGACCATGCGCAGTAGACCATGGCCAGAGCAAGGATTATATTGGCCTGTTTCTGATACGGGCGCAGGTAGCGTCTGAAGAGCGTTCCCAGCACCACCCACGATGAACTGGCGCATAGCCCTATCAGGGTAAGAATAGCCACGTACATGGCAATGTCCAGCGGATCGGTGAAAACCGGGACTATGAAACTGCCTATTACGGTCAGGGTGAAGAGGATAGCCTTTGGGTTGCAGAATTGCATGGTGAATCCGGTAATGAAACCTCCACTGCTGTCCGCGTCTCCACCATCATCCATATGTAGGATTTTTAAGGCCAGATAGAGAATATATGCGGTTCCAATGATTTGCATCACGTTCTGAATTTTAGGCATCATTTCAAATAAGTAGCTATTCAGGGTTGCTGACAGAATAAGCAATATACCAAAAGCGAGCGTCGCTCCGGCTACAAATTCAAAAGCTTTTTTATGTCCTCGGTTTTGGGCGGTGGAAAATATGACTATATTCGAAGGGCCCGGGGTAAAGGTAACGATTATGCTGTAAGCCAGAAATGCTGTTAAGTTCATTGAGTGCTCCTCTCTTATTTTCTGCCCGGAGAATGTCATGGAGCACCTTTTTAAAATAGTACAATATTGCTCAGCATTCGGAAGTTAGGATTCAGCGCAAGCATCCTCCATCGCTGCACCGCCTTAATTCTTCAAGGTCCTTTATTCTTACTTCATTTCCTGTGACTTCAATCAAGCCGCCTGAACTCATTTTTTTCATGGCACGGGAAAGGGCTTCAGGGGTTATGCCGATGATTTTAGAAAGTTCACGGTAGGATATATCCATTTCCACTAGTCCTTCCTTCTCGCGGCTCAAAAAATAGGCTGCAAGCCGGGAAGGAACCTGCTTCAGCGCGAGGGAATCTATCATTTCCATAGCGTCTTTCAGTCTTCTGGACATGACCCGCATCATGCTCATCAGGATAGTAGGGTCGGCGTGAACAAGGTCTTCATATTCCTTAGGTTTTATATACAGCACGCGGCTGTCTTCCAGCGCGCTCATGTTGGCGGGTAGTACTCCGTCAGAGAAAACAGAGCAGAGGCAGAAAGGCTCGCCTGGACCAAACACAAAGATGGTTTGTTCTTTGCCGTCATCGGATATCTTGAACAGTTTAACTTTTCCGGTGAGCAGCACGTGCAGTCCCTTTGATGAATTTTCTTCGCTGAAGAATACTGCTTTTTTAGAAATTTCACTGACCGTGGCATGTCTGGCTATTGTTTGCAGCTGTTCCTTTTTTAAATTTGAAAAGAGAGGAATCTCGCTTATTTCCTGTTCAAGTCTGTGTGTTGTCATAATTTGATTGGTAAAAATGGTAATGTTGATCGGGATCAATGTCCGTCATCCGTAATTGAACTAGGTTATTAACCTATGAACATGGGGCAGGCAATAATTGAATTAAAAGCATTGGAGTTCAACATGTGGATAGCATTACAGAAAATTACTAAGAATTTGATCATCGCCATTCCGGTTATGATGGTCTCAGGTTTTGTTTACGGTTTGTTTTTTGACCCCGTATGGCTCAAGTCCATGATTATGCCATTCACCTTTTTGATGGTCTATCCAATGATGGTTACTTTGAAAGTCAAGAAGGTTTTTGAAGGTGGTGACGGCAAAGCTCAGTTTTTAACTCAGCTGATAAACTTCGGGATTGTACCTTTTGTAGCATACGGGTTCGGGGCGTTTTTTTTCAGTGACAGGCCGTACATGGCCCTGGGGCTGCTGCTTGCCGGACTGGTGCCCACCAGCGGCATGACCATCTCTTGGACAGGTTTTGCCAAAGGAAATATGTCTGCGGCTGTAAAGATGACCGTTGTAGGTCTTATTGCCGGTTCACTGCTCACCCCGTTTTTCGTGAAGATGCTTATGGGAACATCTATTGATATTAATCTCTGGTCCGTATTCAAGCAGATCTTCTTCATTGTCTTCCTGCCCATGACTTTAGGATTCGCAACTCAGCGTGTTCTGGTAGGCAGATACGGGCAGGCTGATTTTCAGAAATATATCGGTCCCAAGTTCCCGCCCCTTTCTACTCTTGGTGTGTTGGGGATCGTATTTGTCGCTCTTGCACTGAAAGCAAAGACCATAGCTTCTGCTCCAGAGGTCTTGTTGGGTATTCTGGTTCCGCTTTTTTTGCTGTATCTTTTCAATTATACTCTGAGCACAATAATCGGCAAAAGTTTTTTACCCCGCGGCGATGCCATTGCCCTTGTGTACGGTTCAGTCATGCGTAACCTTTCTATTGCCCTTGCTATAGCAATAAACGCTTTCGGGCCGCAAGGTTCAGACGCGGCTCTGGTTATAGCCGTCGCTTATGTCATTCAAGTGCAGTCAGCTGCGTGGTATGTCCGGTTTACCGAGAAGGTATTTGGTGAAAAGACCCCATCGCTTGCATGCGATGGGTTATAGGTGCTTTGGACAGCGTTGCATTATTAGTGGTTTAACTAAACCCCGTCAGGTTCAGGCGGGGTTTTTTTTGAGATTAATTTGCGGAAAACACTTGACATTGAAATTCATTATCATTAAATTTTAATCAACAAATGAAGGAAACAAATACAATTAAAATATTCTAGGAGTGTAATATGTGCAATCTGGGTAAAGCGTGGCAGTTGAATCGCGAGGGGATGCAGGCTTGCAATAAAGGTGATTTCGAAAAAGCTGAAAATAATCTGAAGACTGCGATTCAGATGTCCCAATGTAAATCAAAGAAAATCCACAGGGCAACCCTGCATAATAACCTGGCTGTTGTACTGCAAATGTCCGGCAAAGTCGAAGAAGCTGTTAAGGCATATGATCTGGCAATTGGGTTTCTTAACCCCGGACATAAAGGGCAGGCGGCATTGATTGAACGAATTGAATCCAAAAAAGAAGAATTGAAACAAAAGCTGGCAGCATAATTTTTTTTAATACGCTTCTCCTCCTTGCTTACGGCGGGGCCTCTGCTTGAGGTCCCGCCTATTTTTATTAATGAAGGGACTTTTTCATTATTTGATGAAACAAAAAGGGAAATTATTCATTATTTATGATTGAACTCCGTTTAGGGGGTTGACTTTGTGGGGAAACTGCCTAAATAATCCCAGTTCTTTTGTTGGAATAATGTGAAAGCATTCACTTAGACCTACTCAAGCCAAAGTACACAACTGCTGGAGCGGTTTTGCTGCCGGCAGATATATTTTCCAGGAGGATGCCAAGATGGATTTTAATATTGAAGAAGTTTCAGCGGTAGAAAGAGAGATCAAAGTTACCGTACCCGCAGAAGAAGTCGGTGCTGCGCTGGACGCAACCGTTGCTCTGTATAAGGTTCAGACCCCGGTTAAAGGTTTCAGAAAGGGTAAAGTTCCCGCTTCTGTTATCCAGTCCAAATACAAAAAACAGATCATCAGCGAAGCTACCACTGACCTGATCAACTACCAGATCAACGAAATCCTTAACGGCCAGTCCTTCGTACCTGTTTCCAAGATCGACGTTGACGCAAAGGAACTGGTTCGCGGTGAAGATTTTAGCTACGGGATCAAGTTTGAAATCATTCCTGAATTTGATACTCCCGGCTACCTCGGTCTTACTGTTGAAGAAGAACGCGCAGAAGTTTCCGAAGAAGAACTCAAAGATGTTGAAACCAGACTGCTCCAGTCCATGGCCAAGATTGCTCCTATTGAAGAAGACCGCCCCGCTAAGGATGGCGAACTTGCTTCCGTAACTTTCTCTGCTGAAATGGACGGCGAACCTCTTGAAGGCATCGCAGCAGACAACTTCGACCTGCCCATCGGCGAAGGTCACTCCCTCGAAGAGTTCGAAAATTTCGTTAAGACCCTGAAAGCTGGTGAATCCGGTGAAACCGACATCACTTTCCCCGAAGATTTCATCAACTCCGACCTCGCAGGCAAGACAGCAACCATGAAGGTTACTGTTCATGCTGTTAAAGAACGCAAGATGCCTGAACTGACCGACGACGTTGTTAAACAGGTCGGTGGTTTTGAGTCTGTTGAAAAAATGCGTGAAGTTGTAAAGCAGTCCTACACTGCCAACCGTAAACAGCTCAACAAATCCGCAGCTCAGACCAAACTGATCAGCGGTATTGTTAAAGAACTCGACTTTATGCTTCCTCCTTCCCTTATGGAAGACCGCTTGCAGCGTATGGTTGCTGATGTTATCGGCCGCGCAGAACGTTCCGGCAAGAGCTTCGAATCCCTCGGTAAGTCCTTGGAAGAGCTTCGCGAAGAACAGCGTCCTATCGCAGAAGAGTCCGTACGTACCGAAATCTTCCTGCTCACTGTTGCTAAACGTGAAGAACTCGAAGTTCAGCCTCAGGAAGTTGAAGGCGCTCTTTACCAGATCGCACAGCAGACCCAGCAGGACCTCAGCTCTGTTAAGTCCTACTACGAAGAGAATAACCTTCTCATTCCTCTTAAGGACCGCCTGCTTGCAGACAAAGCTGCTGAGTTCATTTACGAAAACGCCGACGTTGTCGAAATCGATCCCGTCAAGAAAGACGAAGAGTAATTTCGGTCACTCAATTAATGTTTACGGCGGCGTGGTTGCTCTGACCGCGCCGCCTTTTTGCTTTCGCAGGAAATGGGTTGTTAATAATTCTATATGCGGTTAACTGTGTGTAGTGTTGAACCCGCAGGATTTGTGCTTGTACTCACTCCTTCAAATGTTTAGGATGAATTTCAAGTGACTATCCGTTCCTCAGCGGACGGGTTTATTTACAGTTAGTTTCAAATTTCATTAATATTACTAAATATTTTTCGGAGATATAGATGTCTGGAACCATACCTATTGTTGTGGAGACTACCGGCCGTACCGAACGCGCTTACGATATTTACTCCCGTCTTCTCAAAGATAGAATCATCCTTCTCAGCGGTGAAGTTAATGATCATGTTGCCAGTGTTATTTGCGCACAGCTTCTTTTTCTTGAGTCTGAAGATCCTGAAAAAGAAATCTACATGTATATCAACTCTCCCGGTGGTGTTGTCACTGCAGGTATGGCAATATACGATACCATGCAGTATATCTCTGCTCCGGTAGCGACCCTGTGCATGGGCCAGGCGGCAAGCATGGGCGCTTTTCTGCTCAGCGCGGGTGAAAAAGGGAAGCGTTACTCCCTGCCTCACAGTCGTATTCTCATCCACCAGCCACTCGGCGGTGCTCAGGGCCAGGCTACTGACATTGATATTCAGGCCCGTGAAATTTTGAGACTTAGAAAATCTCTTAACTCTATCATGGCCGAAAATACTGGCAGGACCGTGGAAGAGATTGAGAAAGATACAGATCGCGATAACTTCATGTCTGCTGCTGAAGCCGTTAAATACGGCCTCATCGATAAAGTTCTGGAGAATCGCGGAAATATTGAATCCAAGGAAGGTTAATTCCTGATGAGTAATGAAAACAATGGTTCAGGACAGGACCTTCATTGCTCCTTCTGTTCCAAATCTCAGGATGAGGTTCAGCGTCTGATCGCCGGCCCTGATGTCTACATCTGCGACGAGTGCGTCCAGCTTTGTAATGACATCATGGCTCAGGAAGCGGTCGGAGAGGAGTTTGATGCAGGTAAGCTCCTGTCCCCACAGGAAATCAAAGAACTGCTTGATGAGTATGTTATAGGCCAGGAACATCCTAAAAAGATTCTGGCTGTAGCTGTTCATAATCATTATAAACGTGTTTTTTACACCCAAACCAGCGGTGCAGATGATATTGAAATCGATAAGAGCAATATCCTGCTTATCGGTCCTACCGGGTCCGGTAAAACATTGCTGGCCCAGACTTTGGCAAGGGTATTGAAAGTGCCTTTCGCTATTGCTGATGCTACAACATTGACCGAAGCCGGTTATGTCGGTGAGGACGTTGAGAATATCCTCGTTCAGCTGTTGCAGAATGCAGATTACGACATAGACGCTGCTTCCCGCGGAATTATCTATATCGATGAAATCGACAAGATTTCACGTAAAGGTGACAGTCCTTCTATTACCCGTGATGTTTCCGGTGAAGGTGTGCAGCAGGCTTTGCTTAAAATTATTGAAGGGACTGAAGCTAATATTCCTCCCAAAGGCGGACGTAAACATCCGCAGCAGGAATTTATCAGACTCGACACCTCCAATATTCTGTTTATTCTTGGTGGTGCTTTTATCGGTCTGGACTCTATTGTGCAGCAGCGCATGTCCGGCTCCGGTATTGGTTTTGGTGCCAAAGTCGAGTCCAAGAACGATAAGGGCCTCAGTGAGATGTTTGCTAAGGCTGAACCTGCGGACCTCGTCAAATTTGGGCTTATTCCTGAATTTGTAGGCCGTATCCCGGTGCAGACAGCTCTTTCCGAGCTTACCGAAGAGGATCTGGTTCGCATCCTTCAGGAGCCTAAGAACGCCCTTGTTAAACAGTACAAAAAGATGTTTGATCTTGACGGTGTGCGTTTGACCTTTACCGCAAATGCGTTGAACACTATCGCAGCCAAGGCTGTTGAACGCAAAACCGGTGCTCGCGGTCTGCGCAATGTTCTCGAATCCATCATGCTTGATATCATGTACAGACTTCCCTCAATGAGCGGGGTTAAGGAATGCGTGATTAACAAGAGCGTGGTTGTGAACGGAACCGAGCCGATTCTGTTTTTCCACAACGAAGTTAAAAGCGCTTAGTTTGAATCCATTGAAGATTTATAACCTCCGGTCCTTTTTGGGATCGGAGGTTTTTTTGTTTATATAGAATGAGAATCTGTTATAAATGTGTAGGTGTTTTTGTATTAAGGGATTGGCAATAATGGACTTATGAAGTAATAGTCTTAAAAATTTCACTTAGCAGCTTAAAATGGCTTATCTATGAAAAAGGCTTTAATTATTATATTTTTTGCTACCTGCATGTTTCTTTCCTTGGTATTTGGTTCGGCAGCTGCTGATCGTAAAGCTCTACTTATCAGCTCTTACCATCCAGGTTTTCCTACTTTTTTTAAACAGATAGATGGGATCAAGTCTATTCTGGGTCCTGCCGGAGTGCTTCTCGATGTAGAATTTATGGATTCCAAGCGATTCATGACGGAAAAGAACCTTGCTCTCTTTAAGGAGTCATTAAAACTGAAGTTAGCGAACCTACCGGCATACGATGTGCTCATTACTTCTGATGATAACGCTTTGAATTTTGCGCTGAAGAATCGTGAAGAATTGTTCGCTGGTCTCCCGATTGTATTTTGCGGAGTGAACAATATGACCAAAGCGCGGGAACTTAATGGGAGTATTGGAATCACCGGAGTGAAGGAAGCCGTATCAATGCGGGAGACAATCGCTTGTATTAAAGATATTTTTCCCAAAGTTAAAAGCGTGTACGCCCTTGTCGATCCCACTCCCAGCGGGAGTGGGGATTTGGAGCAATATTTGAAATGTGCCAATGATTTTCCGCAGCTGGAGCTCAAGCAGCTTTCATTGCAGGAAATGAGTTGGGATGAATTACAGCAGGGGCTCAATAAATTATCTGCTGGCAGTGCCGTTCTCCTTATGTCCGCCTATAGAGATAAATATGGTGTCACCAAGTCTTTTTCAGATAGTCTGGCTTTTATTCTTCAAAGTTGTCGCAGACCTGTTTTTCATCTCTATGAACACGGGATGGGAGAAGGATTGATTGGCGGGAAGATAATATCTCATTTTGAGCAGGGAGTGGCCGCAGCTAGGATTGCCTTGGACATTTTGAATGGTAAGTCTCCAGAAGATATCCCTGTCATTGAGGCTAATGCGGCAAATAAATTTGTTTTTGACCGCAATGTATTAAATGAATTTAAAGTTAGAGACTCTTCGCTTCCAGCAGACTCCCATATTCTAAATGAATCAAACACCGTCTGGCGTGTTCATAAGATTGAGATCTTCGCAGGCAGTGTTGCATTCGTGGCGCTTCTTGTCTTTTCCATTGCCCTGTCTCTTGCCTATATCAAACTTCGCCGAGCCCAGGAACTGGTTCGGAAGAGTGAAGAAAGATTTGCGTTAGCAATGGCAGCCAATAAAGATGGGATTTGGGATTGGAATATCATTAGCAATGAGGTTTATTACAGCCCGGGGTATAAGGCTATGCTCGGCTATGCTGACGGAGAGCTGCCTTCGCACGTGGATTCATGGACGGATCTGATTCATAAAGATGATCAGCAGCGGGCTTATGGCAAGAACAAAGAATGCATGGATAACAAGATTGATAATTTTGAAGTTGAATTCCGTATGCAGGCCAAGGATGGCAGCTGGAAATGGATTCTTGGCCGCGGAGATGCCGTAGAGCGGGATGAAAATGGTCATGCTTTGAGGATGGTCGGGACTCATACAGATATCACGGAACTTAAAAGCTCTCTTGAAGAAAATCGTTATCTACGTAACCAGCTGAAAACTATCGTCGATTCCATGCCGTTTATAGTCGTTGGTCTTGATGAATCAGGCTTGGTCACAAGGCTGAACAAGGCTGCTGCCGATATCGCCGAGATTGTGGATGAGCAGGCAATCGGAATGCATGTCGCAGATGTTTTTCCATGTCTTTTGCCATATATGGATAAGGTAAGTGAGGTTTTACGCAGCCATGAGGTTTGGAAGAACCCGCGCATTGTTCGTGAAGATAATGGCTATATATTTTACGATGATATCAGGATCTATCCCATGCTCGCTGGGGAGCATCAGGGTGTAGTTGTTCAGATTGAGGATGTGACTGAACGTGTCAGACTGGAAGATCTGTTGGTCCAGAATGAAAAAATGCTTTCCGTCGGTGGCTTGGCTGCCGGTATGGCGCATGAGATTAATAACCCGTTAGGGGCAATCTCGCAGGGAGCGCAGAATGTCAGAAGGCGCATTCTCGGTAATTTGAAAGGTAATATTGAAGCTGCTGAAAAGTGCAACCTGAAACTGGAAGATATTCACGCCTATCTTGTCAGTAGGGATGTTCCGAAGATTCTTGACGGAATTGTGACCGCTGTTGGCCGTGCAGGCACTATTGTCAGCAACATGCTCAGCTTCAGCCGCAAGAACGAGGATAACTTTCAAGAATACGATATGTCTTTATTGCTGGATAAATCTGTTGATCTTGCTCGCAATGAATATGATTATTCCACGAAGTATGATTTTAAAAAAATTGAAATTGTACGCGAATATTCTGCTGATGTTCCTAAAGTATTCTGTGAAGGCAGTGAGATTCAACAGGTGTTTTTAAATTTGTTGAAAAACGGTTCGCAAGCCATGAAATCAAAAGTATACGAAGACGGCGGTCCGAAATTCGTTCTGCGTGTTTATGAAGATTCAGGTTATGTGGCTATAGAAATTGAAGATAATGGGAATGGTGTAGATAGAGAGATCCGTAAGCGTATTTTCGAACCTTTTTATACTACAAAGAAAGTGGGTGAGGGGACCGGTCTTGGATTGGCTATTTCATATTTTATCATTACCGACCTGCATAAGGGACGTATGGAAATGTATTCTTCTGAAGGGGACTGGACGAAGTTTGTTATTTTCCTGCCCATTGAAAGAAAAGAGTAATAGTGTCTTCCTGTTTAATTCTTGTTACGATTAAGACTAATCAAAATCAGGTTTGTGCCGATTATATGCATGACTTCTGTTTTATCCGGACATTCGCGTTCTTTTTCCAGATTTTTTTGATTTAGTGTATAATGCAATTAATGGTAGTTTCTGGTTTGACAAAACGGAAGCATGTATTATTTTCATTTTTCTAGAGGTTTATAAGTTTTTGTGTAACAGCCATGTATTAAATTAATCGTCATGTTAATCAGTTAGCTGACATTTTAAAATAACTTTACCTGATTTGGTTTCCAGCCTGTGAACGGACGGAGTGTTTGTTCTCGTTTGGTTAAAAGACGTTTCCGGGTTAAAAGCAGGAGGATAAATGTCGTCCACAGTTTTCGAAGGTGGCAATACATCTGCTGAACAGAATATTCTGCCAATGATGTCCCTGCGGGAAGTCGTAATGTTTCCCCGTTCTATTGTGCCGCTTTTTGTCGGTAGGGAATCTTCAATCAAAGCAATTGAAGAGGCAATTTCCGATTATGACAAGAAGATTTTTCTGGTAACTCAGGAATTTCCTGAAAAAGAAAAGCCTGAACCTGATGACCTTTTCCGGGTCGGTACTGTCAGTAAAATTCTGCAGATGCTCAGGTTGCCTGACGGTACTATCAAGGTTCTTTTCGAGGGCATGTACCGCGCCAGCTGGAACCCCGAATCCGAGGATGTTGTTTTCGGGGAGAATTTTCCTCTGGTTAATGTTGAAAGAGTTAACGATCTTCCTGCCGAAGAACATACCACCGAGGCGCTGGTCCGCTCTGTTCACGAAGCCCTTGAAAAGTTCGGCAAGGTGAATAAAAAGATCGCGTCTGAGACAGTTCTTGCCATCTCCACCATTCGTGAAGCCGGTAAGTTGGCTGATTCTATTATGCCTCATCTCAAGGTGGAGTTCCTCAAAAAACAGACTATTCTTGAGATGGTTGATCCCATTCAGAGGCTTGAAGCTGTTTATGAACTGCTGCTTGGTGAAATTGAAATTGTGTCCATTGAAAAGCGGGTTAAAAACCGTGTCAAAGGACAGATGGAAAAGAACCAGCGTGAGTATTATCTCAATGAGCAGCTCAAGGCTATCAACAAGGAAATGGGCCGTGAGGATGATCCTCAGGCAGAAGCTCATGATCTTGAAGAACAGCTCAATGAAAAGAGCATGGAAGAAGAGTCCCGGGAGCGTGTGCGCAAGGAAATTAAAAAATTGCGCCAGATGGCTCCTTCCTCTGCCGAATATACCGTTGTCCGCAATTACGTGGACTGGATCATGGAGCTTCCATGGAATAAATATAAGAAATGTAAGCTAGATATAGCTGAAGCTCGCAGAATTCTGGATGAAGACCATTATGGCCTCGAAAAACCCAAGGAACGTATTCTTGAGTACATGGCCGTACAGTCACTGGTGGAGACCATCAAAGGCCCCATCCTTTGTTTTGCCGGCCCTCCCGGTGTTGGTAAAACCTCTATCGCCCGTTCCATTGCCCGTGCCATGGGTCGTGAGTTTGTGCGTCTTTCACTGGGGGGTGTGCGCGATGAGGCAGAAATAAGAGGTCATCGTCGGACTTATGTCGGTGCGCTTCCGGGTAAGATTATTCAGTCCATGAGGCGCTGCGAATACAGCAACCCGGTTATCTGTCTTGATGAAGTTGATAAAATGAGTACCGATTTCAGGGGAGATCCGTCTGCGGCTCTTCTCGAGGTGCTTGACCCTGAGCAAAACAGTACTTTTAACGATCACTACCTTGATCTTGATTATGATCTGTCTAAGGTCTTTTTCATAACCACAGCGAACGACCTGCATTCCATTCCGCTGCCCCTGCAGGATAGAATGGAGATCATCAAGCTGCCTGGTTATCTTGAAACCGAGAAAATGTATATTGCCAAGGATTTCCTACTGCCCAAGCAGGTTAAGGAACATGGCCTGAAAGATGAAAATCTTGCGGTTTCCGATAATGCCATGATCGATATAATCCGGACTTATACCCGGGAAGCCGGCGTGCGTAACCTTGAGCGCGAGCTGGCTAAAGTTTGCAGAAAGACAGCAATGCAGATCGTTGAGTCCGGGGACAAGGAAAAGAGTGTTCATGTCACTACTGCGAATCTGAGCAAGATTCTTGGTGTACACAAGTTTCGTTACGGCGCTAGAGAGGAAAAATCTCTGATAGGCGTTTCCACAGGGCTTGCCTATACTCAGGTTGGCGGAGAAATGCTGATGGTTGAGGTTGTGCTCATGCCCGGTAGAGGAAAGGTCGTAATTACCGGTAAGCTGGGTGAGGTCATGCAGGAGTCTGCCCGGGCTGCTCTTTCATATATCCGTTCACGTTCTGATCTGTTCGGGTTGAAACCTGATTTTCATGAAAAGATTGATATTCATGTGCACGTGCCTGAGGGAGCAACACCCAAGGATGGACCTTCCGCAGGGATTACCCTCTGTACCGCCATGGCTTCAGCTTTTCTGAATGTTCCTGTTCGTCACGATCTGGCCATGACTGGAGAGATAACTCTGCGCGGCAGAGTGTTGCCCATCGGTGGACTGCGCGAAAAGCTTTTGGCTGCGCATCGCGGACTTTCTAAAACCGTGCTTATTCCTATTGATAACGAAAAGGATCTTAAAGAAGTGCCGGATGCAATTTTGAAAGATCTTGAGATCATCCCGGTTAAAAATATGGACGAAGTGCTTAGCTGCGCATTGGATAATCTTACCGCTGAGGAGTTGTTCCGTGGTCGAGATAGTGTCTCGCCATTGGCTTTGAACCTGATAAAGGAAGAGTATCAGGAGCAGCCCCACTAGTTTTTAGCTCAAGATATAAGATGTTAAGGATGCCCTCATTGAGGGCATCCTTTTTTTTGGGCGTAATGTCCGCGTGTTATTCCAACAGAGCGCTGATTGTGCTATGGATAAGCATGGCATGCAGCTATAGATTTAATCTTATGCAAAGATCAAAATTCCGGGCAGAGTTGCGTTCTGTTGCTTTCCTGATTGTCTTATGTGTATTTTCAGAGTGCGCTTGTCCTGCGGCATGCGCCGATAGAGAGCTGAATCATCTTTTCCGTGAAGCTGTACATAGATTTAATATCCCCGGCGCGGTGATGATGGTCGAAGATCCGCAAGGGGGGGTAGAAGTATACAGGACAGGGGTGCGCAAAATTGGTAGCCGCAAGCCTATGAGCAGTAAGTTAAAATTTCGTATCGGCAGTATAACCAAGACTTTTGTTTCATCTCTTGTGCTGATGCTGGTGGAGGAAGGGATTGTTTCTCTCGATACGGAAGTGCAAAATATCCTGCCTGATTTAATCCCTCAAGAAAGTCGAGTCACTGTCCGCAATCTATTGCATATGCGTAGCTGTTTAAACAATTTTACTGTTGAAGATGACTTCCTGCAATTGTTCCGGGAGCAGCCTTCTTTGCTGTGGACTCCCGAATGTTTATTGAATTTTGAAACAAAGGAGCAATGCAGTCCGGGTTTTGATTTCGAATACAACAATGCCAACTATGTTCTACTCGGACTGATAATTGAAAAACTGACCGGTGACACTTTTGAAAATCAGGTTTCAAAACGCATACTTGAACCGTTGGGCTTAAATTCAACAACATTTCCTGTTAAAAGTTCTGATATGTCCAAGCCGTATGCTGCAGGTCATGACTATAACCCTGAGACAGGTCTGATAAGTGATTTGAGTCTTAGGATAAACCCGTCATGGGCATGGTGTTCTGGCAACGGCGTTTCAACTGCGCACGATTTGATGGTCTGGCTGAAGGCCTTTCTTGGCGGATACGGGATAAGCGAAAAATTATTGTACGAGCAGTTGGATTTTCGGCCGGTTAATTATGACGGGATTGATTATGGTCTTGGAGTTATGAATAAATATACAGCTATCGGGCATAATGGTAATTTCGCCGGAATATATACATCGTTGGCGTTCAGGTATAAAGGATACTACTTTATTATTCTGACCAATGGGCAGGCTGTCGGTGGAGGAAAAACGGCAACTGCTGAATCTGTTTTTTGGTATATTATCAGTAAATCAAAATTATTTCGCCAAACTAAAAACTAAAGCTGAATCCAAGACCGATTCCCATCGTGCTGGGGCTCGCGTCCGGTCCATCGTGTCCGGGGTCAGTGTGCTCATCCAGTCCGAAGAGCAGTTCAGTTCTCATCGTGTCTGTTATGTTCAGTCCATTGACAATTTCACTGATTGAAAAGTCGCTCAATTTGCTGGTCTGAACCGGTTTAGGGTCTTCAGCGTAACCGAAATCGGCAGCGTAGCAGTTCGTAAACCCAAAGAAGATTAGTGTTGTCGCCATTAATATTGATTTCCACATTTTCCACCTTCCTGTTATTTCCTTTTCTTGTCTCCTTTCGTTGTATGAAATTATACAATTTCCGGGCCATCTGATTATCTTGTCCATAATTAAAGGTGGATGGTGGGTATGGTTGTTTAGAACACAGCTGCTGGCTAGGAAAAATAATCGATTATTGTTTCTGGGCAGGTTTATCAAGTCGGAAAAAATGACTGTTTTAAATTAGACCCTTGTATAGACGAGTTGACGGGTTTAGCCGTTCGTAAACGAATTTTTTGTGTTTTGTTTCGGTTGATATCGTTCAAAAACGAACCGGTATTGATTTTATTTTGAGTAAAATCGAATTTAGTTGTTTTTTTCAAAATTACATAATTCCCTAAATTGGGACGGAATTTCAAATTGTTACAATTGTGTTACGATTTATTCTTATTATTTTGGGCCAAAACCCCCATTGACAATGGTTTGATTCGTTATAAAGTGGCTTAGGTTTTTTGCAAATCGCAAAAATGTCGTGTTGTTGCTGTGGGTTTTGGAAGGTTCCACTTGTTGGGACGGAGGATCACATTTGATGCGGGCTGATCCACCTGAGCTTCGCTATTACCTATATGCAATGTTGCATTGTGAACTTTCGTGAATGTTCGGATTAAGGAATGCTGTTCATTTCATGAGAGTTGGCATTACAGCTTGCATGCCTTGTTTTTAGGCATGAGGCATAACTTAAAACGGTAAGGAATGTGAAAATGTTAAGAAGGATCGTACGTCCATTGGTATTGGCCGTCTGTCTGGCAATGATTGCGGCTTCCGCTTTCGCTGCTGCACCAAAGTATGTGTTTTACTTTATCGGTGATGGTCTTGGACCCACCCAGCGTATGGCTGCCGAGCTGTACAATAAGATGGAAAAGAATGACGCAGATGCCAAGCTGGTCATGAACTCTTTTCCGCAGGCTGCTCTGGTTACAACCTATTCCGACAACACCCTGATTACTGACTCCGCAGCAGGCGGGACAGCTCTGGCATGTGGCTTCAAAACCACTAACGGATATCTCGGCAAGCTTCCTAACGGTAAAGACATCAAGTCTATTGCAGAAGCTGCAAAAGAGAACGGGTTTGCAGTAGGTATCGTAACTACCACCCGCCTGACCCACGCTACTCCGGCTGCTTTTTCCGCTCATAACCCTGACCGTAACGCTTCTAATGAAATCGCAGTAGACCAGGCTGATTCCGGTTTTGATTTCTTCGCAGGTGGCGGTTACCGTCATTTTGTTGCAAAAAACAACAAACTGGGTCTGAAGTCCAAGCGCAAAGATGACAAAGACGTTGTGAAAATGTTTGCAGATCAGGGTTACAAGACTTTCGTTGGTGATTCCACCCGCGACGCTTTCCGTGCATACAAGCCTAAGAAAGGGGATAAAGTCTTTGCAGCACTGACTTACAGTCACCTTCCTTATGAAGTTGAACGCCGTAACAGCAAACTTAAGGAAAACAAGCTTCCTGCACTGTATGAATTGACAGAAAAAGCTGTTGAAACTCTTTCCGCACAGGACAAGCCTTTCTTCCTTATGGTTGAAGGTGGCCGTATTGACCATGCCGCACATGCTCATGATGCAAAATCCACCATTCTGGATACTATTGCTCTGGATGAAGCGGTTGCAGTTGCATACGAATTCTACAAAAAACACCCTGAAGAAACTCTGATTGTAACAGCTGCCGACCACGAAACCGGTGGTGTTGCACTCGGTATCTCCATGGATTCAAAAGGTTACTTCCTCAACCTTAAAGAACTTGAAAAAGTTCAGGTATCTGCAGAAGACAATCTTAACGAATTCTACAACAAGCTGGCTGCAAAAGAGTCTAATATTGCAAAGCGCCATGCCGCTTTTATTGAATACGTTGAAAAGAACTGGGGACTGACTGATCGTACTCCGTCCGAAGAAAAAGTTCTTACCGACGCTATGGCTGTAGAGGATAAAAACCAGAATCTGCCCGAAGCCAAGAAAGTCAGTTATGGATATTCCTACACTCCGACCATGGTTGCAGTTACTGACCTGATCTCTCAGAGAGCACGTATGTTCTGGACCTCCTTTGTTCATACCGGTACTTTCATTCCTGCTACCTCCATAGGTGTAGGTGCAGAAAGATTTGTCGGTTTTATCGACAACACCGATATTCCCAACCGCATGGCTGAAGTTATGGAAGTGAATCTTTCTGACATCAAGCATGCTGATTCCAAGGCTCTGCTGGGTAAAACCTACGGTCCTCAGGAAAAATACTCCAAGATTCCTTACAACAAATAATTGTTAAGGATAACAGGTCTATTTGTTTATTATTTAAAGGTCCCCGTTAACGCGGGGGCCTTTTAATATGAGGTCTCCATGAAAAGGTTAGCATCACCTGTTTTTTTTATTTTGATGATCGTAGGGCTTGTCGGCATCTTACAGTATGAAAATTCCGGTCAGGATTTGAAGACCGAAATGTACGAAGTGCGTGCAACTGTCATTTCTGTGAATAATGAGTCTCTTGTTGAGATGGGCACTGCACGTATCGGCGGGCAGCATGTAACCGCAATATTACAGCAGGGCGAGGCCAAAGGCCAGACTGTGATCGGAGTCAATCAGCTGACCGGACAGCCGGAAATGGATGAGCTGTTTCACCCCGGCGATACAATTCTCATGGCAGTGCGTATGGCTGACGGCAGGGCAGTGGAAGCCAGAGCTGTGAACCAGTACCGTCAAGGTTGGGAACTGGGATTGTTCGGGCTGTTTATCATTATTTTGCTGATTTATGCCCGCTCGATTGGGTTGAAAGCGCTGTTCAGTTTTATTACCAGTTTTTATATCATCTGGAAATTTTTCATTCCCGGACTGCTTGAAGGTGGCAATCCAATTCTGCTGACTGTGGTTACCCTTACCTTGCTGACTGTTGTGATTATTACCTGCGTGGCCGGTTTTTCAAGAGTTACTGTTGTTGCCACGCTGGGAACTCTCAGCGGTTTGCTGCTTGCCTTGGGCCTGACCCTGTTCTTTGGGGAAAAGCTCAAGTTGGCAGGCATGACTGCGCCTTTTGTCACGCTTTTAATTTTTTCCGGCCATTACACTCTTGATCTGCTGGATATTTTTTATGCGTCTGTAATTCTGGGTGCATCCGGTGCAGCCATGGATATTGCTATGGATGTTTCCGCTTCTATGAATGAAGTGCTCGACAAGAAGCCGGATATTACACGCAATGAATTGATAAAATCAGGCTTTAATGTCGGGCGCATGGTCACCGGAACCATGACCACAACACTTCTGTTGGCTTATTCCGGTGGTTATTTGACGATGCTGATGGTTTTTGTAACCAAAGGCACCTCGTTTACACGCATGCTCAATTTCAAGCTGGTGGCTGCGGAGATTTTTCGTACTCTGGTTGGAAGTGTAGGGCTGGTAATGGTTGCTCCCATTACAGCCGTTCTTGCAGGATTCATTTTATGCGGAGTTAATGCTTCGCGTCATTCCACCGATTCTTCCCCCGAGGACAGCGACACTCTCTGAACCGGGAAATGGAAAGTTGGCACTTAAAATTTTGAAAAATAAAGCCCGCAATATTGCGGGCTTTATTTTTGTATATGATATCATGGTGATAGGGTTATTCTGAATCAAGTTTGCTTGTAATATTATTTTTAATCCATTGGCCATCCCACCATTCGACAGGATTAACCGGGATACCGGCACAGATTACACCGTAGTGGAGGTGGTCTCCCCCGGCCATACCAGTGGCTCCGGTTTTACCTATGATTTGTCCCTTGGCTACCATATCACCCGGTGCCACATCTATCTGGCTCAGGTGAGAGTATAGGGTCTGCAGACCTAGCCCGTGATCAATGATGACCGCATTGCCGTAGATTCCGAAATCAGATGCAGCGAGAACAACGCGCCCGTTGTTTGCAGCGGGAATTGGTGCATTGCGGATGCTGGCAAGGTCGATACCAAGATGTGTCTGTTTATCTATGACCTTATCGGCATAGTAGTAGCTGCGTTTGTCTCCGAAGCCGGCACGGGTTGCAGCATTGGGCAATCTTGAGAATTTACCCTCGAAAAGAAGAGTGGGAGATGTTTCTTTTGCAACGCGGTGAAGCTCAGCACGGTTTTTCTTGCGCAGCTCGCGGTTAACCTTCAGGAACAACTCAACCTGACTGGGCAATTCGGGGTAATCGTTTTCAAACTGAGGCATTTTAGCGTTAAGAAAACGGTCTGAAATATTAATCCGGTCATGACGGTATTTCTTGCCGTTGGCATGGTACCAGAATGAAGCTTTTCTAGTATTTCCGGCTGCGTCCTCAGCTATGAGGATAGGGTTGAAGTCCTTTTTCTCAGTATAATAGGGCATGGCGAAGAGGCAGGCGTATCTTCCATCCGGTTGTTTGTAGCCGGGGAAGAAGTCTTCATTAACCTGTACTCCGGTTTTTGCAGGTTCTTCGTTAAGTTTATAGAGTAATAGACCACAACCGCCCTGATTTAAATTGTGACTAGTGGTCAGTACATTGATCTTGGGTGCGATAGTATCGAGAGTGTAGTTTCCACGCACAATTACTGCGTTACCGCTGCCGAATCCGGCAAGAGATGTATCCACAGCCCAGACAGCAAGTTCAAACGGGCCTTCTTTGATTTGCTTTTTCTTTATCAGAATATCTTCATTATAATCAAAGCTGCCTTTAGGCAGAATTTTTTCAGTGAGAGTTGTCTTTTTCTCCCCTTGCGTAAGAACTATTTTTACCGCTTTGATTCCGGATTGGACATCACTGATATTAACATTGATAGGGGTTTTATAAGTTATAAACCCATCGCCGGGAGTTAGGGCGGCCTGAGGTGCCGTTGTGTCTTTGTAAAGCAGATAGGCCCCGGTCCCTAGCACCGCGACGAGAATGATAAGCAGGAAAATTTGTCCAATACGACTTTTCTTTTTAGCCATTATAAATCCTTGATTTTTCGTGTGAAACAATAGTTGCGAGTTATTAACAGCGCAGACCTTAACAAGAAAATAGTTAGTGGGACAAGGTCGAACCTCATTATAAAAAAAGTTGTCTATGAGTTGCATAGATAAAACTGATACATTTGCCAACTTTGTATCAGATATTGTTGACGAAAAATATCCTACCGTGTATTGGATCTAAAAAAATATCGTCGCCGTGGCGGTTTTTTTACTTAGTAAGGACAGTGCCTTACAGCGCCGGCAACCACCAAGGAGGTAGGGATGAGTTTGACCAGGCGAGATTTTGTGAAATTGTGCACAGGAACTGTTGCTGGATTTGGGATTTCCCAGATGTTCAACCCCAGTGTTGTGCATGCGCTGAAAAAGTTTGTACCGAATGTTTTCTGGCTGCAGGGACAGGGCTGCACCGGTTGTTCGGTTTCTATTCTTAACTCAGTGCACCCCTCTATCGCAGAGGTTCTGCTCGATGTAATCAACCTTGACTATCACCCGACTATTATGGGTTCCGAAGGCCACGAAGCCTGGGGATACATGATGGATCAGGCCGAAAAGAATAAAGGTAAGTACATCGTGATTGTTGAGGGTGCCGTTCCCACAGCTGAGAACGGCCATTTCTGTATCGTAGGTGCAGATGCCAACCATAAAGAATACACTATGGCTGAAACCACTCTTGAAATGGCCAAGAACGCAGCTGTGGTTGTTAACGTTGGCACATGTTCAGCTTATGGTGGTATTCCCGCTGCTGAAGGAAACCTGACAGGCTCCATGTCTGTTACAAATTTCCTCGCAGAAAACGGTGTGAAGACTCCAGTTGTTAACATTCCCGGGTGTCCGCCCCATCCTGACTGGATGGTCGGAACCCTCGTTGTCGCCATCAACGCCATTGAAGCAAAAGGGTTGCAGGGCGGTCTTGCCGAAGTCGTTCAGATTCTGGATGAAAACGGTCGTCCCAAACCTTTCTTTGGGCAAAACATCCACGACAACTGTCCCTATCTTGGGGCGTTCGACAACGATGATTATGCTGAGATTTTCACCGACCCCGACAAATGCCGTTACGAACTGGGATGTAAAGGTCCCAACGCGAATTCCGACTGCTTTAAACGTAAGTGGAACGGCGGTGTTAACTGGTGTGTTGAAAACTCAGTATGTCTTGGCTGCGTAGAACCGGGATTCCCGGATGAAATGTCCCCCTTCTACGAAGCCGGATAACCGGAAAAGGAGTATTAATCCTTATGTCTTCAAAATCTCATGCTCCCGCTGGTAAAGACGGGAAAATTAAGATTGCCATTGATCCGGTAACCCGTATCGAAGGCCACCTTAAGGCTGAGGTCGTAGTTAAAGACGGTAAAGTAACTGATGCATGGCTCTCCGGCGGCATGTACCGTGGTTTCGAGAACATCCTTGTAGGACGTGATCCCCGCGATGCAGCCCAGTTGACCCAGCGTCTTTGTGGTGTTTGCCCCACCGCTCACTCAACCGCTTCCACCCGTGCACTTGATGATGCTTTCGGCGTTAAGCTGACCACTAACGGTCGCGTAACCAAAAACCTCATCTTTGGTGCTAACTACCTGCAATCTCACATTCTGCACTTCTATCACCTCGCAGCACTGGATTTCGTACGCGGACCGGGCAAAGCGCCTTTCGTTCCCCGTTTCGAACATCCTGACCTGCGTCTTGATGAAAAAACCAACAAAGTAGCTGTAGACCAGTATGTTAAGGCACTTGAAATCCGTCGTATCTGCCATGAAATGGTAGCTCTGTTCGGTGGTAAAATGCCTCACATTTCCGGTCAGGTCGTTGGTGGTGCAACTGAAATTCCGACCAAGGAAAAGCTCGCTGAATACGCAAGCCGTTTCAAGCAGGTCCAGAAGTTCATTGCAGAAACCTACGTGCCCACAGTTTACCTTATCGGTTCCGTTTACAAAGATCTGTTCAAGATCGGTGGCGGTTATAAAAATGCCATGGCATACGGCGTATTCCCCATGGATGATGCTGAGTCCGAATTCCTGCTCAAACCCGGTGTTTACATCGACGGTAAAGATGCACCTTTCGATCATAAGCTTATCAAGGAATACACCAAGTACGCATGGTACACTGATGAGTGTTCCGATCTGCACCCCAGCGAAGGTAAAACCATTCCTGATGTGCATAAGAAGGACGCTTACAGCTTCTGTAAGGCTTCCCGTTACAACGGTGCAGCTGTCGAAGTCGGTCCACTGGCGCGTATGTGGGTTCATAATCCCGAACTCAGCCCAATGGGTCAAAAGCAGCTCAAGGATCTCTTCGGTATCGAAGCCAAGATGTTCCGCGATCTGGGCGAAGATATGGCATTCTCCCTCATGGGCCGTCACGTCGCACGCGCAGAAGAAGCATACATGGTTGCAAACGCAATCCAGGATGCATGGCTCAAGGAAGTTAAGCCCGGCGAAGAAACCTTCGTCAAGTCTGCAATTCCTGAGTCCGCAGAAGGCCTCGGTCTTACCGAAGCACCTCGCGGTTCTCTGCTGCACTACATCAACATCAAGGATTCAGTGACTGCTAACTACCAGATGATCCCCGCGACCCTCTGGAACAGCACCCCGCGTGATGACAAAGGTCGTCGCGGTACCATCGAGGAAGCACTCGTAGGTACACCCGTTCCTGATCCGAAAAACCCCGTAGACGTCTCAAGGATCATCAGATCCTTCGACCCGTGACTTGGTTGTGCCGTGCACGTGCTGCACGCAGAGACCGGTGAAGAACATGTTGTTCACGTAGGCGAAGGTTGCTAACGTAACGACGTTTCACTGATTATAAGCTCCCGGATGCAGGACAACTGTGTCCGGGAGTTTTACTTTTATAGCCTCCAAGCTATTTTGCCTTCGGCGATCCTGCCGGAGGCCTAAACCCTTTTGCAAAAGGGTTTAAGAATACCAAAACCTTTTATTTAAGCTTCACTGCTTGTTAATTCGAAAGTCGTCTTATAAAGATATATGCGAAGCAAACTAAAAAGTTTTGAGGGGATGGGGTCTGGGGAAGGGGAACTTTTCCAAAAGTTCCCCTTCCCCAGCCGCCGGAGGCATCTCACGACAAAGGATTTCATAATGAAAAAACTGTTGGTTTTAGGGATTGGTAATATTCTTCTCGGCGATGAGGGCGTCGGGGTGCATGCTGTAGAAGAACTGAAGAAAGAAGAATGGCCGGAATACGTTCATCTTGTGGACGGCGGCACATTCACCCACGATATTTTTCATATTCTGGAAGGCTACGACGGTCTTCTGGTGCTCGACATCGTTCATGGCGGGAAGGATGCCGGGACAGTTTATTATCTGGAAGAAAAGGATGTCATCGATAACGACAAGCAGCGTCTTTCCCTGCACGATATTGATCTCGTCGATTCTCTGAACATGGCCGCCGCCATAGGCAAGCGCCCTGAAATGCGCATCTTAGGAATGGAACCGGAAAATTATACCGATTGGTCCATGGAAATGACCGATACATGTAAAGCGGTATTTCCCGGTTACGTAGACAGGGCGCGTACTGAGATTAAGCGTTTTATTGCGGAATTTGGGCAGTAGGATTCTTTAATGATTTAGATGTTGCTAAACGGTAGTCTCTTTACGGGACTGCCGTTTTTTTCTTTCCCCAAGGGCAAGTCGCAACACATACACCGCAAATGTAGGGCATCAGATTGCCGAATCCTGAAACTTTATTAAGATGGTCAACGCAGGAATCCAGATCCACGGCCTGATTACGGGAGCTGTAATGAAGCTCCGTGCTGACGTTTTTAATGGCCCCGGCAGGGCATGCATCGGTGCATTTTGTACATTTTCCGCAGCGGTTTTTGATAGGGCCGTCTGCGGGAATATCAAGATCAGTGAGAATTGTGACCAAACGTATGCGTGGTCCGTATTGCGGGGTGATGAGCAATAGCGACTTTCCCTGCCAGCCTAGTCCGGCATTGATAGCCACCGCTTTGTGAGAAATATAGGAGACAAACCGCTCTTCGCAGAGAATTTGGCTGGCTGGAATGGGCAGTGCTTTTGCGCCGTTGTTCTGGATGAAACTGGTTAAGCGGCAGGCTATGTTATCCAGAAGTGCGTTTACACGTTGATAATGCTGCGAGTATATTTCAGTAGGAGTATCTACGATTGTATCGATAATACCGTTTGCCAATTGCACCGCTATTGATATTGCGCGGGGAAAGTTATGAAGAAGATCTTCAGGGCTTGTTTCCATGGATCCCATGCGGGTTGTATCAGCAACTGCGATTAAATCAGCTCCGTATTGTTTCGCATTCTTGAAAAGCTCACCTTTAATATCAGACATACTTCTCCTCCTATTTGTGCTCTTGCTTTTTATTTTTTCCTTATATGAACACTGCGTACTCTAATTGAGCAAGGATCAATTTAGATAGAATGAAATTGACATTCTGATATTTAAAAGGAGTAATTTACTCCTCTACAACCGCAATCAACTTCTGCAAAACAAGCGGCGTATTGAAGTTATCCAGCACTCTTTGTCTTCCAGCGGCACCCATTTTCTTGCGCAGTTCGGCATCAAGAATAAGTCTTTCCAGAGCGGCAGCCAGCTTGGAAGTGTCGTCTACCGGAACAAGTATTCCGGTTTCTCCGTCTACTACGACTTCAGGGTTGGAACTGATATTGAAACCCACCACTGGTTTTTCAAGAGTCATAGCTTCGACCAATGCGTAACCGAATCCTTCCCAGAGTGATGGCAGGCAGAAAATATCCTGTGAGGCATGGAATGATTTCATATTCTCGACGAAACCAAGGAAAGAAACCTTATCGTTCACATCCAGTTCTGTAGTGTAATCTTTCAGTTCCTGTTCCATTTCGCCTTTTCCGGCGATAAGTATTTTGAAATTTAAGCCTTTTTCCTTGAGTATTTTTGCCGACTCAATGAGATGTTTCTGTCCTTTTTGAGCAGTTAAACGGGCTGCATTTCCGATGACGACTTCGCCGTTTTCTGCGGTGTAAAGTGGTGAGCATTCCTGTTTATCGAATTCGGAAACATCAAAACCGTTGTAGATCTGGCGGATTTTGTTTTCAGCAATGAGCGTGGAATTATTGGCCAGAACAGTTCGCTTTGTCTCAAGGGAGTTGACAATCAGGCGATCCACTACGTTCTTATAAATGTAGCGGTTAAGCAGTGAATTCTTAACCGGAACGGCAATTCCGCGACGGTAGATGACCCTGTTTACCCCAGCGCGTTTGGCGGCAATTCCGCCGCTTTTAAGGTCCGAGGGTAGGGCGGTGATCAGGGTCTGAATGTTGTTTGTCGCAAAAAAAGATTTTAATCGGCCCATAAGAATGGGATTTAAAAAGGAAAGATTGCCGATCGGTTCGCTGTGCAAGGTGATTCCCGGTTCATTTTTCAGTCGGGATTTCAGCTCGGATTTATGGTTGGTGACAACGAATACGTTGTACCCCTGATCCCGAAGGAGCAGGGAGAAATGGTGGTTCCATTTCTCCCCGCCGCCCCAGGCTTTATTACTATTAAAAAAGCATATGTTTTTATTCACTTAATTTTATTCCAAGTGCGTCTGCTGTCAGCTGCGGAATAGATTCAAGGCTGGGGCAGACTGTGAAACCTGCTGCGCGCATTTTTTCCAGTTTGCCTTGTACCCCTGATCCTTCTTGAAGAATAGCACCTGCGTGGCCCAGACGTTTACCCGGAGGTGCGGTCTGACCAGCAATAAAGGAAAGTACGGGTTTGTCAAATCCTGTTTCGATTACGTAATCCGCTAGGTCCTGCTCAGCAGTACCACCGATTTCACCGAGAACCATAACGGCCTTGGTTTCATCGTGATTGCGCAGCATTTCAAATACATCCGCAAAGGTCGTGCCGATGTATGAGTCACCGCCGATACCAATGGACAGGGACTGTCCTATACCAACCTGATTCAGGCGGTCGGCCACTTCATAAGTCAGGGTTCCGGAGCGGGAAAGCACAGCAACCGGACCGGGGGAGAAGGGGGTAGTCGGCAGAATGCCGATCTTGGTCTGTCCGGGCACTATCAGGCCGGGAGTGTTGGGACCGACAATTCGTGACTTTCCGCCTTTGACCTGCTCCAGTACGTTGAGCATGTCTGACTGAACGATTCCTTCAGTGATGCACACTACCCACGGAATTTCGCAGGAAGCAGCTTCTAGAATAGCATCGGTTGCCAGTTTCGGTGGAACAAAAATGATGCTCGCCCCGATTTCGTGATGACGTTGGGCTTCTTTGATGGAGTTATAAACCGGAACTCCGAGAACATCCAGACCGCCTTTGAATGGAGTCACCCCGGCTACGATGTTTGAGCCATATTCAAGCATAAGCTTAGTGTGTAGGCGGCCTTCTGCACCAGTGATACCTTGTACGAGAATTGGGGTATCCTTGTTGATGCCGAAGATGTGCGGAGATTTGTAGCCGATGTCCTCGGGACGGGAGTCAGGCATGGCCGCAATGGGGTCTGGAAATTCTATCTTTGCGCTGTCTGCCGGCTTGAGACTGGCCAGCAGGTCGAGGGCTTCCTGCATGTTCCTGGCCCGGTGCAGCTTATCGCCTTTAACCTGCTTGAGAATTTCAAGACCTTCCTCGGCACTGTTGCCGGACATGCGCACAACGATTGGCTTTTCCGGTTCCTTTCCGCCAAGGGCGGCAACAAGAGCTTTGGCCACTAGTTCACAGGAAAGGATTCCGCCGAAGAGATTGATCAGAATAGCTTTAACCTGATCATCGTCAAAGAGCAGGCGCAGGGCGGTTTCGATGCGCTTCTGGTCCGCGGCTCCGCCGAGATCAAGGAAGTTTGCAGCCGGTAGGTCGGAGAAGTTGAGCGCGTCCATGGATGCCATCGCCAGTCCTGCACCGTTGGCGATAAGCCCTACCCAGCCTTTGAGGGAAACAAAACTCATTCCGGCTTCTCGGGCAATATTTTCTACCGGGGTGGAGTGTTCCGGCTGGTAGTATTTTTCAAATGCGGGGTTGAGATCAACGATGTTGTCGTCCATCTCGATTTTACCGTCCAGCGCGAGAAGTTTGCCGTATCCGGTCAATGCCAGCGGGTTTATTTCAGCAAGCAGCAAGCCGTTCTCTATCATGCTGTTGTAGAGATTTCTAACTATGTTGCTGAAATCCATAAATAGTTCTTTAGCTATGCCGATGTGGAAGAAGGCTGCGCGGATCTGGTTGGGCTTTAGTCCACCGGGTAGACTGATTTCCTGAATGAGCAGGTTTTCAGGTCCCATATTTTCGATTTCCATTCCGCCTTCACGACCCACAGTCATTATAACTTTGCGACGCTGGCGGGAAAGGGTCAGGGAAAGATAAAATTCCTTGCGGATATCCACTGCTGGCTCAGCCCGCAGAAAGGGTACTTTATTACCCTTGATTTCCATAGTGAGTATCCGGCGGGCGATTTTTTCGTATTCGTCCTTTGAATCAACCTTCTGGATTCCTCCGGCTTTGCCGCGACCGCCCACAGGTACCTGTGCTTTTAAAATCCATGGAAGCGGAAAGTATGGCTCCAGCCCCGGCAGGTCCTTCTCGGAAATTTTTACACCGGTGGGGACGGGAAGTCCGGCCTCTTTGAGCAGAATTTTACTTAAATGTTCATTAAGCAGCATACTCCCTCCAGTATGGCTTTTTTAAAGGAACAAGTCCCTTTGGAATCCCTATTGGTTTAGCATTGGATAATAAAAGCCAATAGGTCCGGTTTGTTTGGAACTGTGCAGTTAAACCGAGCAGGAGGTTTAACTGCCGGGAATCTTTACGGGTGATCATTTTCAAATTTTAATGATACTCGTGCCCATAGCGTATAATTCAATTATATGGCACTCTCAAGGGTAATTAATGATTTTATACATGGACTGAACCGTTGTTTTGCCCATGAAGCGTCTTAAATAAAAGGATAGAGCGGGAATAAAAAATATCCGAACAAAGTTTTGTGTTTGGTTTTTTAAGGGAATATTATGGCTGATTTTAAAGATTTGACCGATGCTTTAACGGATGAAGTCCTTCATGAGATGGCGGAATCCTTTTTCGGAGCCCGTGTTGATGTCGATCATGCGATTGAATATTTCCATGAGGTGTCTGAAAAGCTGCATGTTAAGTTGTATGCGGTATTTAGAAATTGCGCACTTATGGAGAAAATATGCTTCGGCCCGGATGGGTTTAATGATTTCTGGGTTTCGGCCGGAATAAGCAGGGAGCGTTTTTTTCATCCGGCAGGTGTCGAGTGTGCATCCATTATGGTTAAGCCTTCCTTTGCTTTCACTGCAAGGGGAGAGTACATCAAGTGGTTCACCATTGTTTATGATATGCTCGCCGGGAGTATTGAAGATTACATGCACGGTTCGATCAATGAGCATAGTGACGGACGCAAAGTCCGGTCTGTGAACCGTGAGGATTTTGTCAGGATGGCCAATGAGATCAATATCAAAATCGAAAAGGTGAACAGGAATGTTACGGCGTCTGATGTTCTGAAATTCACCAAGTCGCTGGACCCGGAAGCAGTGCATAGAGAAAATATAGCCGGATGTGTCGGGCCCAAGTGTCAGGCTGTTGATGATGAGATGGCTTTCAAAGTTATCACCATCAAGGATATTGAATTTCCAAAATTTCCAGATCTTCCGCCTCATAAAGAAATGGCGTCGTATATTTCGGGTTATTGTTCGCAGGTGTGGGCCCGTGATAAAGTGCGTGTCAGGGCTTTGCTTAAGGATTTGCGACATAGCGTGGATAAGGAGTTGTTATGAAAAAATCGTTGGGTTTCATTCTGGTTCTGATTTGTATTTTGTCTCTTGGGTCCTTTGCAGCAGCGGAAGAAACAAAAGCCGTTCCAAATGTTAAGGCCAAACCAACTCCGGCGGAAAAAGTCGAACAGGCTGATGATAAGTCTGGTGTTCCGGTAATTGTCGTTCATTCCGGCGATGATGTTCTTGGGGGAACGCTGGCGTTAAAGTTAAAGGAAAACTTTAGGAAATCAGTTCTCTTTAATCTGGCAGGGAATAACTCCAAAGCTGTGCGGGTCAGGATTGAGTCCCGCAGTGAATTTAAAGACAGACCGGAGATCGGGTCTGTTTATTCCGTTGTCTGGACTTTTGCGGAAAGCGAAGATGTCGTGCCGTTTTATCTCAAACAGGAATTGGGGATATCTACATCCCGCAGTGTGGAAACAGATGCTTCCGGATTGATGAATGAGACGGACAAGATCGCTTCCGAATATAAATACCTTTTCGAATAGTTCTGTTTTATTATTCGACTTAGTGTGTTTTAAGCCGCATTGCTCGCAGATTACGCAGCTTTTCCCCTGATTCTTTACCAAGATTTCTTTCGTGATCCGGCAGAGATACATTGAGTATCTCTGTCAGGTCTGCGAAAGCCTTTTTCAGCACTGGTTTGCCCCGGTCCGCATGGCAGAGGCCGGCCATATTTTCCAGCAAGCCTGAAACATGTAACTTCATCAAAAGGTCAACCTTGGTGCCGGGACGTAGTTCGGCGTAATTACCGGCCTTCATGTGCAGCAGGGCTGCAGTCTCCCCGGCCCGGATATATTTGACCGGGAGCATTAGTCTTTTCCCCAGATTCTGCGCCTGTTCAGCTCCATTTTTGTCATGCCCGTGATGTGAAGGGAGAAACTGCGGCTCAGTCAGTACCTTACCCAGATCATGGCACATGGCCATCCAGCAGGTGAGAGGATCTCCAGCCACCTTATCCATGATTTCAGCGATATGTCCGGCAACAGATTTGTCGTGGTATTTTTTGGGGCCTGCGGGTATTTCATCTGCACCGGAAAATTCGCTGAACCATGGCTCAAGACAATCCGCTTTAATCAACAGGCGTAAAAAATTTCCGGGTTTGGGGCCGCCCAAGGCTTTACGCAGCTCAGCCCCGATGCGGTCTGGTGCGATATGTTTCAGCCAGCCGCTTGCAGCACATCTTTTCATCTCGTCAATCAGTTCTGGATGCGGGTTGAAATCAGGAAAGCGTGCCAGAAATGCTGCTGCCCGGAACACACGCAGCGGATCTTCTTTGAATGTGTCCGGGAAAGAAGGGCGCAGAATTCTGTTTTGCAGATCTTCCAAGCCATGTGGATGGGCATACAGTTCACCTTCCTCATCCAATGCAAGAGCGTTCATGGTGAAATCACGGGCTTTGAGGTCAAGGTCTATTGTTTCTTCTGTGTTTATTCCATGCTTACGGGGGAATGAAAATTCTAGACCGTTAAGATAAAAAATCTCGTAGGATTTACCAACAGGACGAGCTTTAGGAAACGCCGAAGTGAATTCCTCCGCTGTCCCGGATGCAATAAAATAGTCGATATCTTTGGGTTTCTTTCCCCGCAGCAGATCACGGACTGCGCCTCCGGCAATTAAGATCTTCAAATTATCCGTTTTTTTAGCCATTTAAATGTGTTTGTCCTTCTTCTCTAAATACCAAAAGAGCAATTCTCGCGGTTCTTGATTAATTCAGGTTTGATGGTATCGTATGTTCAATGAAAAAGAAAATACTGATACTCATACTTTTGGTTAGCATTGCAGTCTTGTTTTTTGCCTTTGATCTAGACAGATTTTTTACTCTTGAATATTTAAAGAATTCACGACAGGAATTTCAGACCTTTTATGACCAGAATCCATTTTGGACCATATCTTCTTTTTTTCTGATCTATGTGTTTGTGGTCGGGATAAATCTTCCGGGAGCAACCGTGCTTGGGCTAGCCGGTGGTGCCTTGTTCGGTTTTACCGTAGGAGTACTGATAATTTCTTTTGCCAGCACGATCGGGGCAACCATGGCCTGTTTCTTTTCCCGTTATCTCTTTCGCGACTATGTGCAGCGCAAGTTCGGGGACAGGTTGGATAAAGTCAATCAGGGTATAGAAAAAGAAGGAGCTTTTTATCTTTTTACCATGCGCCTTATCCCGGCAATTCCATTTGTGGTAATTAATCTGGTTATGGGGCTGACTCCCATGCGTTTAGGTACTTTTTACTGGGTTTCGCAACTGGGAATGCTGCCCGGAACTATGGTCTATGTTAACGCCGGCAAGGAATTAGGGCAGATTAACTCACTTGCCGGAATAGTGCAGCCGGGGGTGCTCATTTCATTTGTTCTGCTCGGATTGTTTCCTCTTGCAGTAAAGAAGATTGTCGGGCTTGTTAAGAAGCGTCGAAGTGTGTAATATTCATAATTACTCAGCTAATTAAAGTAGATAACTTATGATTGTCAGGGCCGCACCGAGCATACGAACCTACCACAAAGGTAAGGTTATTTTCAACGAGGGTCAGGAAAGCAAGATTGCTTACATGATCAAGTCCGGAACCGTTGATATTTTTAAAATAATCGACAAAAAAAAGACGGTGATGGCTTCCCTGCGGCGGGGGGATATTTTCGGGGAGATGTCTTTGCTCGCCAACCAGAAGCGAACTGCCAGTGCTGAAGCTTCGAGTTTTTGTGAGCTTGTTGTACTTACAGAAGAGATGATGAACAAGCTGCTGAAATCTTCACCGGTGACTGTAAAAAAGATGTTGGAGCTTTTGGCAAAAAGGGTTGCGGATACTGACCTCAAGACCGGCAGCACAGAGCAGAGTGACTCGTTTCTTGCCCTCGCAACTATCCTTGATCTTGCTTACCGGGAATTTGCGTACACACCACGCGATCAACAGCGCGAGATTGAAAATTACAAGATGGGCCTTTCTGCAACTTCCTATATTCAAACGGTCAAAAGTCTGGCTGTTTTTTCACGTGTTGAGATCGATTCTTTTCTGGATACAGTATTCAAGCTGCGCCTGATCAATATTAAAAGCGTTAAAAAAGGCGATAAAAGTGCTTTTGTAGAGCGTTACATCCAGATTGATAATTTTGAGCAGTTCATGTGCAACCTGCGCTCGTTGTACAAGCAAATGCGCGAGCTTGGTGCCAAAGTTGATCAGCGTATGACTTTCATGACTTTTAGCGATCTGGCGAACAGGACCGGAAGTAGCCCGGAATTGATTTATAAAAAAGTCATCAAGGAAGAGATGCCTGAAAATCTGCTCTTTTTTGACCGGGAAAAAGCTATGGAATGGCGTAAGGATAAGGCCCCGGATTTTTTTAAGAAGTTTCGTAGGCCGCGTAAGTCTCTGGAAGAACTTGAAGCTGTTGATGATATTATCTTCATCGATAATCCTACGCTCAAGAAAGCTCTTGAAGGATTCAATTACTATAAAATTTCTGTACTTTATTCCGCCCTTGATCAGCAGGGTAAAGATAAAATCAAGCGAAATATCGGTAAAAAGGTTGCCCAAATCCTTCTGCATGAACCTCCGTGTGACCGTGATCCCAGCGATGCGGAAGTTCTCGAATGTTGTGATGAACTCCTTGATACGGTCCGTAAAATCAAGGGGGTGAACTGAGGTGCCCAAACCGCAAGCCAAGACTTTCCTGAAAGGTGAAGTGCTGTTCAAAGAAGGTGACAAAGGCCAAGTAGCCTATATGATTCAGTCCGGGACAATTAATATTGTCAAAAATATCAAAGGGAAGCGCCAGATTCTAGCAACCCTTGGCCCGGGGGAAATTTTTGGCGAGATGGCTATTATATCCCGCAGTGCGAGAGTTGCCGGAGCAGAAGCCGCGTCTGAATGTACTGTGCTGGTGTTGACTGCACGGCTGATTCTTATGTTGCTCAAGAAAAGCCATCCAACGGTTTTTCATCTTACCCGAGTGCTTGCTTCCCGTCTGGCCAGCGCCGACCGGGCTATTTCCGAAAGCCGCAGTGATAATTCCTGGCTGACCTTCTGCCGTATTCTGCACATGAAGCATCGCATACTACAGACAATGCCGCGCGGTGAAGATTCTCCTATCGGGATTACCCTTGAAGATCTATCCAGAGACTTTTCCGCGATCACCAACGCCCCGCAGCATGAAATTAACCGCCATATTAAATCCGCAATTGGATTTAATATGATAACAGTCAATAAAATAGGAGCCCAGACTTACCTGAGCATCATCAATCCGGATGATTTCCTGATTATCGCTGAAAATCTTTCAGGTGATATCAATAAATTCAGTGGCAAGGTTTTTCTCTCTGATTTTATGGATATTTTTGATTTTTCAAACTTAGTCGATTCCAATCCGGAAATGATCTATAAAAAGATCGGAGTAGGTGAATTTCCTGAAGATATCTGCGTACTGCACAAGGAAAGCACTTCCAAATGGGTTGAAAAAAAAGGCGAGCAGTTTTTCAGGGAGGTAAAGCGCAAGCGTAAGTCTATTGAAGAGTTGGAAGGTGTTGAAGATATCATCTTCGTTGATATAGGAACCCTCAAGCAGGTTTTTCGCCAGCTTGGATACTATAAGCTGGGTATTCTGATTGCCATTGCCGGGGATGATGCAAAAAAAAGAATTCTATCGGTTATTTCTAGCAAAATAGCAGCAGCAATCACACGAGACTCCCGTTCTTCCGACGCTATTGACCAGAGTGAAGCTGATGATGTGGAAGAAGAACTCATTGATCTTATCCGGGAGATCAAATCCTCCAAGACAGAATAGTTCTTTAGCGGCTGCCCCCGCCTATTTATTTTGACTTTAGTACAGCTTCCGGATGAACAATGGTTGCACAATCCGTTAGCTTTAGGTAACAATATAATTAAGCTAAAGTATTAATAAAAACAGGATCAAACCTCGTCTAACATCCTTTGACCATGGGATAATGCAGTATGATTACTCGAATTACTATTATCAGCGGTAAGGAAAACAGCCCCTTGCCCAAGACAACTCCAGAAAAGCTTTTTCAGGCCCATCCCCTTTGGGCGCGTGATATTGAGAACTTCGGACCCTGGAACAGTGAGGATGCGGAGTACAGGAGCTACTCGACATGGATTTCCGGTTCTCGAACCGGGGTTCCCGTTGCGGTTTGCGGTTCCTGTGTTTCCAGCCTTGATGTTGCATGGCGTTTAAATTCTCTCGAAGATCTTTCGGATTGGGGAAGTGTTTTGGCGGTTGAACAGAATACCGGGCGGGGACAGGTTCGCCGCGAATGGATATCACCTCCCGGAAATCTATATGGAACTGTTAAGTGGCCTTCTCTGCCGGAAGCTAAGCCCGGTGAGGTCCGGCCTGTATGGAACCGGATTCTTCCCCTTATTGTCGGTTATCTGACATGTAATGCTTTGCGTGATCTTGGTATTGATGCCCAGCTCAAGTGGCCCAATGATATCCTTATCGACGGCAGAAAGGCCGGCGGAATTTTAATTGAGGAACGCAGTAACGTCACTATGGTCGGCATCGGCTTGAATCTGGTTTACGCACCGGAACGTGATTTGCTTCGTGCTGATCACGCTGTTCCTGCCGGAAAGTTGAATACCGATACTATGCAGCTTGGTCCCTTGGAAACCTGGGTTGAGCTGATCAAGCATTTCAGGGGTAATTTTGATTCAATAATTTCTTTGAATAATACTGATGATTTCCTTTACGAACTTCAGGACCGTCTGGTCTGGTTCGGGGAAGAAGTCAGGATTGTGGACGGTCCCGAAGGGGTTGAACGTGGTGTGATTTGCGGTTTACGCTCCGATGGTGGGCTTGTTGTTGACTCTAATGGTGAACAGCATGAAATCTATTCCGGGTCCGTAATGCCTTTATAATGTTGGCAGATATTGTTTTTTGCTTGACATACGGGCCTTGGTGAGGAATTGCTTTTTTTGTTGCCGGGTGGACTGAAGGGAAGCTTTTCACCCGTTTACGGCAATTCCGGAATGCAGCGGTGTTCTTCCGTTTGCGCCCGTGTCAGTAGCATTATCGTTTGCAACCCTGTTCTTTTCTTGGACAGGGTGCTATACCTGTTTATATTCTGTTAATTTCTTTTCGATTACTGATTATCTTAATTACCCGGATTTTATAATAAAATCCAATAGCATATCTCTATTAAAGATGTGTAAGGAGGAAGTGATGGCTGGTAAGACGGAAGAAGCGGTTTCCGCTAAAGGTGCGGAAACAGCAGCTCCGAAGAAGTCCCAGGCTAAAAAGCAGCTTGAAACAAAGCTGATATTAACCGGCGCTGATATTGTTAAAATCGGCGAAGATGCTGAGCTGCTGGTTGGTGGAAAAAACTATAACACCGCATTGATCAGTCAGGTAGAAGGCATCAGGTCTCCCCAGTTCAGAGCGGTATCATCCATAGCATTTCATAAACTTCTTGATGAGACTAAAGTTAACGCAAGCGTTGTCCGTTCTGTTGTGGACAGTGAATATAACGCTGTGGACTGGAGTAGTGAAGAAGTTAATAGTGACAGTGAATTCTTACAGAAGTTTGTCCGCTCAATAGCCCTTGCAATCAGGGAAGAGGCCCGCAAACATACTGAAACTAAAATTCAGTTGCGAACCTTTATAAATAACGTTGTTGAAGGTTTCGCAACCTCACCTGAAGGAATTGACCAGCTTCGCAAAAGATCCGTACTTGTTCAGAGTGCAATTCTTTCCGTGGAACTCCCTAAAGAGGTGGAAGCGGCAGTCAAGGAAGCATATCTTTCAATCTGCAAGGATGCCGGTCTTGAAAACGAACCTGTCGCCGTGCGTTCGTCTGCTGCCGGAGAAGACAGCCGCAAGAAGGCATTTGCCGGACTTCAGGATACTTATCTAAATATTGTCGGCGAAGATCAGTGCGCCGAAGCATACCATTGGGATTGCGCATCCGCTTACAACCTGCGCAGCATGACCTATCGTCGTGAAGCTATTCTTGATGCCGTAACACTGGCAGAAAATACCGGCGATGTTTCCATTGCCGAGAATGCGAAACTGGAATGGGCCATCGAGAACACCTCGCTTTCCGTTTGCATCATGCGCATGATCAACCCGGTTATTTCCGGTACTGCTTTCAGCGCTGATACCGCTACCGGTTGCCGCGGAACGGACCGCAAGGATCTTGTTTCCATAGACGCAAGTTACGGTCTCGGTGAAGCTGTTGTCGGCGGAATGGTCACCCCGGATAAATTTTACGTATTCCAGCGTGATGACGGATCTGAAGTTGTTGTCCGTAACATGGGCAGCAAAGACAAGAAGATCGTCTATAGCGAAAAGGGCGGGACCAAGGTTGAAAAAGTTCCGTCCGGTGCTGTTTACCGCTGGGCCCTTTCCCTTGCTCAGGCCGAAGAAGTCGCCAAAGGTGTCCGCTCCATCAGCCATGCCTATGGCGGTATGATAATGGATACTGAGTTCTGCCTCGATGCTGCTGACCGTCTCTGGTTTGTTCAGGCCCGCCCTGAAACACGCTGGAACGAGGAATTCGAACAGCATCCGGATGCTATCTTCATGCGTAGGCTTGAGGTTGACCCCAAGGAGCTTGAAGAAGCTGAGGTCGTTCTTGAAGGAAATGGCGCATCCCGAGGAGCCGGACAGGGGACTGTTAAGTACCTGCGTTCCGCTCTCGAACTGAATAAAATCCACAAGGGTGACATTCTCGCGGCAGAGCGTACCGACCCTGATATGGTTCCGGGAATGCGCATCGCATCAGGTATTCTCGCTGATGTCGGGGGTGATACAAGTCACGCAGCGATTACCTCCCGTGAGCTTGGGATTCCGGCCATTATCGGTATTCAGAGGCTTGAAGTTCTGCGCTCTCTTGAAGGGCAGGAAATCACAGTTGACGGCTCACGTGGCAAGGTATACCGCGGCGCACTTCCTCTGATTGAAGTTGGCGGAACCATCAATACTTCCGAACTTCCGGCGACTAAAACCAAGGTTGGCCTGATTCTCGCTGATGTTGGGCAGTCCCTGTTCCTTTCCCGTCTGCGTGAAGTTCCTGACTTTGAAGTAGGTCTGCTGCGTGCTGAGTTTATGCTTGGTAACGTAGGCGTGCATCCGCTGGCCCTTGAAGCATATGACAACGGAACTCTTGATAAGCTGGTTCAGGATAAGCTTGATGAGCTGGATTCCAGACTGACAACAGTCATGAAGACCCAGCTTGATTCCGGCTTGATTTCCCTGAATATCAATCTCAGGGAATATGTAGGCGCGCTTACCGGTCTGGCCGCGGAAATGGATTCCATGGCTAACGCCAACACTGCCCGAGGAACCGAAGAAGTTCTGGCCATGCACCGCAAGCTGCGTGAACTGGATAAAAAACTCGACCACTACCTTGAGCACGCTACAGAAAGTCTCTACACCCTGAAGACCTCTGTTGACATTGAAGAGCATCTGCGCGGCGTCCTCGGAATTCACGCCGGTGAGCATGCAGATTCCAAATTCATCTATAAGAGAACTGAATCTCTTGATGAACTTCCTGAAATGCTTGCCAAGGCCAAAGAGAATCCCATGGTTCTCGAATACATTGAAGGAATTAAAGCGCTGCGTGAAGAAGTGGCTCTCAAGATGGGGCTTAAATCCGAGATGGATGAAGTTACCACCCTTCGCCAGCGCATTTCTGATATTATTAAATCCCGCGGTCTTAGAAGCGGTAAAGAAAATTACATTCAGACCCTGTCTCAAGGCTTGGCTCTCTTCGCTATGGCCTTTTATGGCAAGGACATTGTTTACCGTACCACTGACTTCAAGACCAACGAATACCATAACCTGCTGGGCGGGTTGCTCTTCGAACACCATGAAGACAACCCCATGCTCGGTTATCGGGGTGTTTCCAGAAATATCCATGACTGGGAGCTGGAAGCATTCAAGCTTGCGCGCGGTGTTTTCGGCGGCAAAAACCTGCATATCATGCTGCCATTTGTACGTACTATAGAAGAAGCCCGCAGCATGAAGCGTTACCTGTCTCAGGTGCATAACCTTGATTCCGGCGTCGATGGCCTTAAGCTGATTCTCATGGCCGAGATTCCCAGTAACGCTGTACTTAGTAAAGAATTCATCAAAGAAGTTGATGGTTTCTCCATCGGCTCTAACGATATGACCCAGCTGGTACTTGGGACTGACCGGGATAACTCCAGCTTACAGCACATTTATGACGAAGAAGATCCCGCTGTTGTCTGGGCGATCCTTTCCGCTATTTTCACCGGGCAGAAGTTCGGCAAGAAAATCGGTTTCTGCGGTCAGGGAGTTTCCAACAGTGTTATTCTGCGCGGTGTAGTCTGCATCGCCGGGATTGTGTCCGCATCCGTTGTTCCTGATACCTATCTCCAGACCAAGCTTGATATGGCTGCGGTTGAGGCAGAGAATATCAAGGTCAGCGAACTTGGGCAGTGGATCAGGGCCCGGCATTTCGAGCGTCTTGCCAAGCTAATGGAAGAGAACGGCTACAGCCACATTATCAAGAAGTACAAGACCCCGGAAGATCTCGAGGACTGGTACGAAGGTGAGATAAGACGTCTCAATGAGCAGCTTCGCGACAACATGGATTCCCCGCGCGAAGACTTCATCAGACAGGAAATGGATACTTTCCGTGGAACTTTCCACAAGCCGGTGATTTATTCCGCATGGGATTGGAACCAGACTGTTGAAGATGCAATGCACCATGCAGGATTCGCTACTTTTGAAGAGCAGGAAGTTGCCCTAGAAGAACAGCGTAAGAAGAAATGGTAGTTCTTGTTTAAAAAGTAATGTCGATCAGGCCGCCCTACTAGGGCGGCCTTTTTTTTTGGTAAAGTATTTATAAAAAACTTAATTACGTCAGCAACCATGTGCATAACCTTGACAGCGAATAAGAGCAGAGGCATATATTTTATTACAGGAGATGAAATGATTGAATCGAAACGATTTGTAAAAATATCAGTGGTTGCCTTAGCTCTTTCTTCTATGCTGCTTGGTGGCTGTTCTTTAAACTCTGCTAACTATGTAGGTAATCAGGACAGCTATTCTGAAAGGGTTGCCCGTAAATTAGGCAGGGGGGTGACAAACTTTGTCTCTGCTCCTTTGGAAATTCCAAACCAGTCTGTGAATCTGGCGGCGGAGAGCAATGAGCCTGCCGAACAGGCGGCAGGGTACGTAGGTGGTCTATTCTTAGGCTTTGCATACACAGGGGGGCGTATTGTTTCCGGCATGTATGACATTGTCACATCACCCTTCGGCGGTCCTGCTGCGCCGACCATGGAAGATGAGTTCTTCCACTCTGAATTTGTCGAAAAAGTCAACGACCAGACAGAATCATTCGATGACATTTGGTCATTGGGTATCGAATAATTTTAAGTTTGATTTAAATACTGAGTTTTAAACCTCCACAGCAGAATTGCATGGAGGTTTTTTATTTAACGTTGTTTGTGAGGTTCTCATGTTGAAGAAATTTTTTGCAGCATTGTTGCTGTTTTTGTTGGTATCCGGTTGTGTGAATAAGCAGATCCTGAAAGAACAGATAACTGAGGCCATTAAGGAAAACCCGCAAATCGTCATTGATGCCATGCGGGAAAACAGCGTTGAGATGTTGGAAATAGTAGAGCAGGGCATTGATCAGCGCGAAAAGATTAAGCGTGAAGCTGTGTTTAATGCCGAGATCGCTAAACCGTATCAGCCAGTAATCAATGCAGAAAGGCCAATGCTTGGTAATCCTGATGCTCCGGTTACTATAGTTGAATATACAGATTTTCTTTGTCCGTATTGCAGCAAGGGTGCTAAGGTGGTTAGTAAACTGGCTGCAGAACACCCGCAAAAGTACAAATTGGTGTTCAAACATCTGCCTCTGCACAAAAATTCTCGTCAGTTGGCTCTAGTTTTCGAGGCACTTGCACTTTCCAACAAAGAGCAGGCTTTCAAATTTCATGATCTCGTTTTCCAAAACCAGAAACATCTTTATGATGATGCTTCCGGTGCCGTGCTGGGCAGAATTCTTGCAGAAGTCGGCGTGGATAATGAGCAACTTCAAAAGAATATCCAGAACAAAAAATTGCAGCAATACCTCGCTGATGACGAAGCCGAAGCCAAAAAATTTGATATCAATGCAACCCCGACATTTCTTGTAAATGGTGTTTCTATTCGCGGCTATCTGCCTGTTGAAAGGTTTGAGGGAATGGTGGATGTGATTTTGGAAAAATCAGAAGCGAAAAAGGTAGTAGATACTCCCGAAGGTGAAATCTGCGAAGATTGCCTTAACCAGATGTAGTTGGTGAAGTATGAGAGATATCAGTAAGATTTCAGAACCGCCTGAAGATTTGCACATTTGTTTCGGTGGTGGAGATTTTCGGCTTTCCGGAAAAAAAATGATCGATCTGTGCCGGGAAAAATTTGGCTTGCGTCCTGATTCGAAAGTTCTGGATATCGGTTGCGGGATCGGCAGATTATCATATCCCCTGTTGGAATATCTCTCGGAAGATGGAGCGTATGAAGGCTTTGATACGTTTCCTGTCGGAGTCAAATGGTGTACGGAAAATATTACGCCTGAATTTCCCAATTTTCGCTATCAACATGTTGAGATTTATAATTCCACGTACAATCCGGCTGCGAAAACCAAGGCTGCTGATTTTATATTCCCATATGAGGATGAATCCTTTGACTTGATTACGCTTAATTCCGTTTTCACGCATATGATGCCGGAAGATATCATGAATTATATAAAGGAAATGGATAGGGTACTGAAAGTAGACGGCCATATTCTGGCTACTTTTTTTCTGATCAATGCAGAATCAAATGAGTTGATGGATCTGGGGAAAAGTGTCCATGATTTCTTCAAGTTTGGAATTTTTTACACAGCTGATCCTAAAGATCCTATGGATGCTGTCGGTTATGATGAGAAATTTGCTGTGAATATGTTTGCTCAGCGCGGATTCGTTGTTCAGGAAACTATACCGGGCAACTGGTGCGGAAGAGAATCAAACTATCATCAGGATATTTTGCTAGTCAGCCGCTAAGCTGCGCGAGTTACGAATTATAATATAAAAGCTGGAGTTCAGGTCGATTGACTTAAATTCCAGCTTTTTTCGTTTGATGCCCTAGCGAAACTAAAATGCCGGATTCTTGTGCCAGCGGTATGCGGTTTCAATTATTTCGCGGAGTTCTGTGTATTTTGGGGTCCAGTTAAGCTTTGCATATGCCTTAGAGCTGTCAGCCACAAGTCGCGGAGAGTCTCCAGCGCGGGATGGCTCATAGTCGAAACCGATCTCACGGCCAATGACTTCACTTGAAGCCTTGATGACATCAAGAATGCTGAATCCTTTGCCGTTACCGAGATTGAAAGAGTGCGCTCCTTTGTTTTGATTCATGAAGCTTATTGCTTTTAAATGAGCGTCACAGAGGTCTAGAATATGGATGTAGTCCCGCACACAGGTTCCGTCAGGAGTCGGGTAATCATTACCGAAAATTTTTAGTTTGCGTCCTTCCTCAATGCAGCTGAGCAGGATGTTCGGAATAAGATGAGTTTCTGGTGAATGGGCTTCTCCGATGAGACTGTCCGGGTGTGCACCTGCGGCATTGAAGTAGCGGAAACATACGGAATCAAGCCCATAAGCGACGGCGTAATCCTGAAGAATCTCCTCTACCTGAAGCTTTGTCCTGCCGTAAGGATTGAGCGGCTTAAGCGGGTGGTCTTCGGTAATTATGTCCATGACCGGATCACCGTAGACTGCGGCAGTGGAAGAGAATACGAACTTACCGACACCGTACTTACGCATGCCCTGAAGCAGGTTTAAAGTTCCGGTTACGTTATTGTCGTAGTATTCAAATGGTTTTTGAACTGATTCGCTGACTACGATCAGGCCTGAAAAATGAAAGACAGCATCAAAACTATTTTCTGAAAACAATTTCTCAATGTCGGCAGGGTTACGCAGGTCCCCCTTGACGAACTTACCCCACTTCAGTGCTTCCGCGTGGCCTGTGGAGAGGTTGTCGAAGACTGTGACCTCATGTCCAGCTTCGGCAATCATCCGGGTCATATGCGAACCGATATATCCTGCCCCACCGCAGACGAGCAGTGAAAGTTTATTACCCATTTTATTATGCTCCGGTTATTGGTGATGTATCTCTGACGCACTGACTATTTATTAAAAATAATTATTTGTCGAGAGATGGTGGGGATTGTTTGTGGTTGCTTTTGATAGTTGTTGATCTTGTATGATCTCTGTTATGATAAGCGAATTGTATTAATGAATAGACTGTTAACAGAGGGTAATGATTTGTGGAAAAAAATTATATGTATGAGTTTGTTTTTTGTTGCCGTTGTTTACGGGACGGCTCTGGCTTCATCTGAAAGGGTGGTTTTCTATCCGTCCGGTGCTGATTTCAGCCGTACGGTTACGGCTGATGTTAAATCTGATGAAAATGGAAGTTATGTAATGTTTACCCTTAGCGGGCAGGCTGTTCCTGACACATTTACCATTGCCGCCTTAAGTAAAGGTATCGCGGTGAATGATGTGTCATGGGCCCGTAGTGATTTGTCTAGATCCCCGGCAGCTGTTGAACTAGGTAAGAAAATCGATCAACTCAAGTTCAAGCTGGATACGGTCATTGCCGAGCAGCAGGCAGTTGATGGGGGCATAGCATTCTGGAAAGAAAGGGGCAGCGAACAGCAGATAAAGCCTTCCGATCTGGGCAATATCGCAGGGCAGGTTGTCAGCAGCCTTTCCAAACTTTATCAGGAATCAGCTAAGCTAAAAATTAAAATTAATGATTTACGGGAATTGATCAAAGATCTGCAACGGCAGTTGAATGAAATGTCCGGTAGTGGAAAGCTGGTGTGGAATGTGAAGGTCTCTCTGGCTGCAAAAGGGGCAAAGAGCGCCGATTTTAAAATCGGATATATGCTCCGCAATTGTGGTTGGACTCCCAAGTATAAGCTTGATGCCTATCCCAGTACGGGCAAAATAACATTTGCATTCGAGGCTGAGATACATCAGGCCAGCGGTATGGATTTCAAGAATTGTGATGTCGCACTGGCCACAGTAAAAAAACAGTCCAGAATTTCTCCGCCGCAACTGGGGCGGTGGGTGATTGAGCCTAAGCCGGAAGAAGAACCGGAACGCTATGCGATGGATAGCATCCAGATGGCTATGGAAGCTGCTCCGGCTGCAATGGGAAAAGTGCGGAATCTTGCTCCTAAAAGTACACCGAAGCGCGTAAACAAAGCGACATATTCCTTGTGGGAGATGGGACGCAAAACCATTCCGGCAGGTAGCACCAGAAAATATGCTGTTGAAAGTGAAACTTGGAAATCAGATTTCTCTTTTATCGCGCGCCCATCGTTGACTCCTGATGTTTTCGTTTCAGCGAAAACTGTTCTTGCGGAAGCGAGGGATTATCCTTCTGGAACTGCACTGATGTTCATGGAAGGAACCATGATCGGAAAGAAGGATTTTTCATTTTCCGGCAAGGAAAAGAAACTATTTTTCGGTTCTGACCCCATGCTTAAGATTGACCGTAAAATTATTGAGAAGAAATCAGGTGAACAGGGTATGTTCGGTTCCAAGCAGACTTATAGTTGGAAGTACGGGATTGAGCTTGAAAACAGCCGCGCGTCTTCGCTCAAGGTGCTGGTGCAGGAACCTGCTCCGGTTTCAGGAGACAAACGAATTAAGCTTGAAATAACTTCCAAGCCTGAAGCTGTGATTAAGGATGATAACTTTGAATGGCTTGTCGAAGTCCCGGCGGCAGGTAAATATACTCTTAATTATGCAGTGGAAATGACAGCGCCGGATGATATGAATATTGATTTAGGGATTGGGCGCTGATAATTAAAAATTAATGAATAAAAAACGGCCCGTTCCAGATGGAGCGGGCCGTTTTGTTTGCCGTATTGACAGTGATCTAGAATGAAAATCCCATATCCAAACTCACAATGTGAGTATGTGAATTGGTTATTTCAGTGTCGCGTATACCTTCAGCCGGCCTTGCTGCAATGGTGCGGTCCTTCATCCAAAGATAGTTGTATGCGGCATCGACGGTGAAGTTTTCATACTTCCATCCGATACCGAAAGAAACGTTCTGGCGGTCACTGGTGGGCAGCATGTAATCAACATACCCATCAGGAATAGGGCTCTGATCATAGAAGTAACCGGCTCTGAGAGCAAGGTTTTCTATGGGCAGGTATTCAACACCAAATTCAAACTTCCATACATCAGTCCATTTTTTGTCAGCGCGGATAGCCTGTCTGCCAACAGCAGTAGCTTTGTCAAAGTAATAGTCAATCGCGCTGTAGTCACTCCACATGGAGAAAACAGCATCGAATTCGAAGCTCAGATTGTCCAGGGGCTTGTATTCAACACCACCGAACATCATGTGCGGAGTGTTCATGTTCATGCTGACTGATGAATCTTGAAAAAGTGGTGAAGCGGCTGCGACTGCGGTGGGAACATTGTAGCTGGCAGAGCCTTCTGCCCTGTGATCCATTTTGCTGCGCCATGAAAATCCGATAGCCCACTGGTCGTTGGGAGTTACGCGGATCGCGGCGTTCAGTCCTGGAGTAAACCCATTTACAATGAGACGCTGATCAACGTCGCCTGCATAGGTGCTGGGGTCGTTCAGTCTGGTGGCATCCAGTTTTTTTCTAAGGTCAGCGCGGACCTTCATGAATTCAACACCAACGGCGATAGAAATGTAGTCGTTGAATTTGTAAGCGATGTTGGGGTTGATGGAATAAGTTTCGATAGCTGTATTATAGGTTGCGTATCTTCCTGCCCAGTTTTCATCAAACTCGGTACCAAGGCCGAATCTTGTAAACGAACCTACACCAATCCAGACGTTATCGTTGATCTGTTGGGTAACGAATGCGTTAGGTACAAAAAAAACATTTTTGGTCATGCTGTTTTTTGTGGTTGTACCTCCGGCAGTTGTTGTCAGGTCCATCATGGGGGAAATCATTGCAACGCCTGCCTGCATGTGGGTTCCCTCAAGCTGAGTAATACCTGCAGGGTTCCATGCAAGAGCGGAAGGATCATTCGCTTTAGCAACCATGGCGCCGCCAAGTGCGTTGCCGCGTGATCCCCATTCATAGATGGCAAAACCCGCTGCCTCAGCTTTACTGCTGAAGCATGGGACAATTGCCAGTCCCAATAACATGATAAGCATGCCGAAACATGCTGTAAATCTGGTCCTCATATACACTCCTTCAAAAAATACTGAAAAATGCTAAATAGCAATGCTTATCAAAGCTATCCCCTCAAAAAAATGCTGATACTAACTATCTTGAATGTTAAATTTAGTAAAGCAAAATTGACATAAATGTAGGTTGTTGTGAGAATAACACGTTTATGGTTGGGTTTTATTTGCATACATGTGTGTATGTTTAATTAATTTGCAATGCAGTATAAAATTAAAATCTATTTAAAATTTTATTTATGCAATGATAATGTGTTCAGATTCATTGTAAACACATTTAAGTTGAATTGAATCCTATTTGTTGTATTGAAATAATATTGAATATTAAAACAACTTATATTTATATTTGTACTATAATTGCAATTAATCCTTATTTACTTCATCTTATTTGATAGTAGACCATAAAAAAAGGCAGTTACAATATGTAACTGCCTTTCAATACTGTTTGTTTTGCAATATCAACGAACAAAATACGCAAGATATTCCTGATTTCCTTTAGGTCCCTTGATACTGGATGGTACCAAACCTTTAAGTTGCAGACCTAGCTCTGCCGAAGCAAAATGAATTATCATATCCACGGTCTGTTGTCTGAGCTTATTATCTCTAACCACACCCTTGTCTGTCTGTCCGGGCCCGACTTCAAATTGCGGCTTGATCAGGCAGACAATTTCTCCGCTGGACTTTAGGAATCGGACCAAAGCCGGTAGAATTTTTGTCAATGAAATAAAGGAAACGTCACAAACAATCAGATCAACTTTTTCAGGAATAAGGGTTTCTTCCGAATGGCGCAGGTTGATACGCTCAAGGTTGATAACACGTTCATCCTGCTGAAGTTTCCAGTGCAGCTGTCCATAACCAACATCAGCGGCATAGACCCGCACTGCACCGAACTGAAGCATGCAATCGGTAAATCCGCCGGTGGAAGCCCCGGCATCCAGCGCGACTTTATCCTTCGGATCAAGGCCAAGCTCTTCGATAGCTGTAAGCAGTTTATAACCGCCACGGCTGACAAAACGGTCACGGCCTTTCACAACGATTTCAATGTCAGGGTCAAGTTGCATTCCCGGTTTGGTCACCGGAAGTTTCTGACCGTCTTTGAGATAGTGGGCCTGTCCGGCCATAATCATGCGCTTGGCCTGCTCACGGCTTTCGGAAAGACCCTGAGCAAATAGCATCTGATCCGCGCGTTCCTTCTTCGCCACTTATCTTTTCTCCAGACCGAGCATGGAAACAACGTTGTCCGCAGCTTTAGCGATATAGTCAGCTTCGGACATTTTGTCCTTTTCGCTGCTTTCGATCACGAGTTCAGGCTTGTTTGCGCGTGAAGCATCAGGGGTAACTTCATACTCAGCTGGGAATTCGTTCTGATAGTACATATCCTGAAAACCAACGAATTTGAGCTGATGAGCTGTGGAATCAAGTACTGCACTTTCGTTTTCGCTGATCAGTCCCAGCTCTTTGGCACGGATGAGACCTGCAAAACATTCTCCGCCCTGAGTGCAGGCTATGTGTCCGTGTGAGTTCGCCAGCAGCATGGAATCCATGATCATCTGTTCGCTGACCTGCACAACCTGAAATGCTTTTTTGCCACCGATTGCTTCGAATTTTTCAGCAAAGTGTTTTACACGGGGGAAGGAGACCGGGTTTCCGATCATTGCAGCCTGAGCAACAGAAGGCTGTACTTTAACAGGTTTGTATTCACGCTCGCTTTCGTCTTCTACTGAGTAGTAGCGGTAGACAGGGTCGGCATGAGCGGACTGTACGCCGAATACACGGGGAAGATCGCTGATAATTTCAAGGTCGTAAAGTTTAAGAAATCCGGCCATGATTGCGGTGATGTTGCCTGCATTTCCAATGGGAACAAAGATGCATTTGTCTTTGAGGTCCCAATCGTACCACTGGGCGACTTCAAATGCGTAAGATTCCTGACCGAGTATTCTCCATGAGTTCTTGGAGTTGAGCAGGGCCACGCGGTAGTTGTCTGCCAGATTTTCAACGACTTTCATGCAGTCGTCAAAAACTCCGGGAACTTCAAGTACTTTTGCTCCGCTGCCCAGTGGCTGTGCCAGCTGCTGAGGTGTGACCTTGCCTTGCGGCAGGATAACTACGGATTTTACGCCGCTTTTCATGTAGGATGCGTACAGTGCGGCCGCAGCGGAAGTATCCCCGGTGGATGCGCATACAGTCAGGATTTCATCCCAGCTGTTTTTGTTCATCAGTGCATTTATGTAGCTGAAAGCACAGGCCATACCACGGTCTTTGAAAGATGCGCTGGGGTTCTGACCGTCATTTTTATATGCGGTTTTGATTCCGGTCACATCATTCAGGGCAGGGCTGGATGCAACGATGGGGGTGTTTCCTTCACCAAGGTAAAGGATTTCATCTTCTTCCATTACCGGGGCAAAAAGCTCGTAGAACCGGAAAATACCCCGTAGACTGTCTTTTTTGGTGGAACAACGGGCATCGAAAATTTCACGCCATTCTTTGCCGCTGGTTTTCTTCAATTCATCGAAAGTGAGATCTTCGAGGATGAAAACAGAGCCGCATTCAGGGCAGGTGTAGTGCAGTTCGTTAATATCATAACGGGCATTGCAACCCAGGCAATGATACTCCATTTTGCCACGGTATTTCGGAAATTCATTCGCAAGATTCATGTCGCATCCTTTTTTGCATTCGGCGACCCTTGCGGGGCTTAAATCCTTTTGGAAAAAAGGTTTAAAATTCCCAAAAACTTTTATAAGGGATCAGCCGATGGCTTTATTAATTGTGGTTGTTTTTTTATAAGCCGTAGAACCGGGCTTATTAAAAGTTTCAGGATAGTCCAGAGAACCTTTGTTTAAAATGATACTCTGGCCGCCGGAGGCGAAATCAAATTAACAAAAAGCGCGAAGCGCATCAAAATTTCTTAACTGGGCCAGATCTTAGGGACGCTCATGACAAACATCCATACACCGAGGCTTATCTTCATCGCCATGCCGAAAGCTTTACCCCAGAATGCGCCCCACGCGGAATACCTTGCTTCGGCAAAGCTTCTACCGTGGGTTAGTTCAAGGGCGAAGCATCCGCCGAAAGAGCCGAGCAACGCACCGGGAAGCGCACCGAGTCCAAAGAAAAACGGTGCTCCGAGGATTGCTCCTGCTATTGCGCCGATGAAAGCTCCGATATTTCCACGTCCGGTAGCTCCGTATTTTTTGCAGCCTAAATACTGGGCCATAAACTCGAAAACTTCACCAGCAAGGGCTATCATACCAAGAATTATAATAAAATTCCAAGTAATTGCTACAGGCTGGTAGAATTTCCAGCATGCGGCAAGTGCAAGAATCAGCCAGTTTGCCGGTAAACCGAATATGTGCAGTGCCAGTGAGCACAACATAAGCAGGATAACCAGAATGGCTAATGCGGTTACCATTTTATTAAGCCTCTTTAACCCTAAGGTCTACTACACGCACAGCCTTGCCTTCAGTTTTCGGGATGGAGTTGTGCTGTACCAGTTCGACGCGCGGAGTGATGAGTATCTCATCTCGCAGCATGGAAGAGATCTTTTTCTGGATGCCCTGTAGTACGCGCATGTCTTCAATGAAATGCTCTTCCTTGATCTCAACTTTGACTCTGATTTGGTCCATGAGACCTTCATTGATCAATTCAATGAGGTAGTTCTGACCAACTTCGGGGATGCCCATGATGATTTTCTCAATCTGCATGGGATAAATGTTCACACCCTTGAGGATGAGCATATCATCAGCACGGCCCATAATGCGGTCAATGCGGCGGGAAGTTCGTCCACATTTACACTGGCCGGGGATAAACCGGGTCAGGTCACGGGTGCGGTAGCGGATGATAGGCATGCCTTCGCGGGTCAGGGTGGTCATAACAAGTTCCCCGACTTCGCCTTCCGCAACATGTTCGCCTGTTTCAGGATTGATTATCTCTGCGATATAGGAATCTTCCCAGACATGCATGCCTTCCTGCTCCATACACTCAAAGGCGACACCTGGGCCGTTCATTTCAGAAAGACCGTAAGAGTTGTAGGCTTTGATACACATCAGTTCTTCGATTTTGCGGCGGGTATGCTCGGTGTGCGGTTCGGCACCAATAAGGGCGACTCTCCATGGCATTTCAGCCGGATCGTAGCCTTCATCACGCACTTTTTGCGCAAAATAAAGGGCGAAAGAAGGAATGATATGCAGACCGGTTACATTGAAGTCGCGGATAAGTTTAATCTGGCGTTTTGTGTTACCGGCCCCGGCAGGAACTGTTAAGCAGCCAAGACGTTCGGAACCGTAGTGGATACCGAGTCCGCCTGTGAACAGGCCGTAGCCGGACATGTTCTGAAATACGTCAGATTTACGTAACCCTACAGAATACATGGAACGGGCCATGAGGTCTGCCCAAGTCTCCAGATCCTTCTGAGTATAGAGGACTGCGGTAGGTGTTCCTGTTGTACCGGAAGAGGCGTGCAGACGCACAAAGTTGTTCAGCGATTGGGTCAGTAGTCCGTGAGGATACTGTGAGCGCAGGTCATCTTTAGTTGTAAAAGGAAGCTTTGTGATATCATCAGCTGTTTTGATGATGGATGGGTCAATGCTGTTCTTCTTAAAAATTTCACTATAATACGGAGAATTTGCTGCCAGCTCAATTGTCTTTTTCAGTCTTTCAACCTGGAGCTCTTCCAGTTTTCCTCTTTCAAGGGTTTCAGCTTCATGAAAATACATTAATTCTCTCCGTGTAGAAGTTTTCAGTACATCACGTCATAAATAATGTCCGATTATTCATCGTCGTATTCTGACGGATATGGCTCAGCAGCAAGGTTTTCAAATGCTGTGTAAGGACCGAGAAAAGCAAGTTCAACAATACCTGTGGGGCCGTTACGCTGTTTTCCGATAATAACTTCCGCTTTGTTTGTCAGCGGTTTGTCCTCTTTCTTGTTGTAGAAATCTTCACGGTAAAGGAAGAGGATAATATCAGCGTCCTGCTCAATAGCTCCGGATTCACGCAGGTCAGACATCATGGGACGTTTGTCGGTACGTTCTTCAACTTTACGGTTAAGCTGAGACAGGGCGATGACAGGTATGTTCAACTCTTTGGCCAGAGCTTTGAGAGTTCGAGATATATCCGAAATTTCCTGTTCACGGGAATCAGTGCGGGCACTGGAGCGCATGAGCTGCAGGTAGTCAATCATAACCAGCCCAAGATTGTGCTGGGATTTGAGGCGTCTGCATCTTGCGCGCAGTTCCATTGTGGATATCGCCGGAGTATCATCAATAAAAATAGGCGACTGTGTCAAGTCATCAGCGGCATCATAAAGCTTGGCCCAGTCTTCATCATCCAACTGACCAGTTCTGAGACGGGAAAGATCCACCTTGCCGTGACATGCGAGCATACGTGTCATCAGCTGCCCCATGGCCATTTCAAGAGAAAAAACAGCTGTGGTTACGCCGGAATGAAGCGCGGCACGCATGGCCACGTTCAGTGCGAATGCAGTTTTTCCCATACTCGGGCGACCGGCGATAATGATGAGGTCTGAGTTTTGCAGACCGGCAGTCATTTCATCAAATTTATGATATGTGGTCGGGATTCCGGTAATCAGGGAAGACTGGTTAACGCGTTTTTCCAGATCCTGGAAAACCTCGGTTATGATAGCTTTACTGCTTTTAAGGGTGGTGTTCTTTTTAGAGTCAGTAATATCAAAGATGGATTGCTCAGAATGGTCAAGAAGTTCTTTAACATCCTGAGTCTCAAAGCTTTCATTGATAATATTGGCTGCGGTATTGATCAGACTGCGCTGGATGGATTTTTCCGCCACAATTTCCGCATGGTACAAGGCGTTTGCTGAGCTGACAACAGAGTTGGCAAGTTCTGCAAGATATACCGGTCCGCCGACTGAATCGATTTTGTCGTAAGCAGTAAGGTATTCACTTACCGTGATCAGGTCGATGGGAGCATTACGCGAATAAAGGGCCTCAAAAGCCCGGAAAATTTCCTGATGGGCAGGGGAGTAGAAGTCGTCGGATTTAGTAATGTCAACGAGGTCGTTGAAGATGGTATTGCTTAAGAATACCCCGCCTAATACAGCTTGTTCGGCTTCAAGGTTATGCGGCGGGACTTTACGCAAAAGATCGGACGAAGCGTCGCTAGACGCTCCGCCCGAATTGTAGTCTGAGCCGGATCTACGCTTCTGCTTCTGCTTCTGCATCTGCTTCTGCGACTTCGGTTTCAGCAGGAGCTGCAACCTCTTCAGCGGGCTCTTCTTCAACCGGTCCGCCAACTTTGGCTACAACCAGTTTTACTTCACCGCGAACTTCGGGATGAAGTTTGATTTCGATGTCGTATTCGCCAAGAGAGCGGATAGGATCGGACAGCAGGATTTTTCTGCGGTCGATATCGAAATCCAGTTCAGCGAGAGCATCAGCGATGTTAACTGCGGTTACGGAACCGTACAGTTTGTCGCCTTCACCAACGCGTACTTCAATGTTAACTTCAACTTCAGCCAGTCTGTCTCTAAGACCTTCTGCCTGAGTGCGGAGGTTGTCAGCGAGTTCCTGAAGCTTTCTTTTTTCAAGCTCAAACTGCTTGAGGTTAGCTTCGGAAGCGGGCATAGCCAGACCCTGAGGAATCAGGTAGTTACGGCCATAACCAGCTTTAACGGTAACAATTTCTCCGAGACTGCCAAGAGAATCTACATCAGCACGTAAAATAAGTTTCATGTAGTCCCCCTAGATGCTCTTTTTCTTTACATCGGTGCTGTGCACTGTTGTGTAGTGCATGAGAGCCATCTGTCTGGAACGCTTGATTTCAGTGGTCAGACGACGCTGGTGCTTAGCGCAGGTACCGGTGATTCTGCGAGCAATAATTTTGCCGCGTTCGGTTACGAAGTCCTTCAGAATGTCAGGACGTTTATAATCGAGGGGAAGGTTCTTATCCGCGCAGAAGCGGCAGAACTTTCTTTTGGGTGTGAATTTTCTTTTGAATGCCATGATTAAGCCTCCTCTGCCTTTACGGTTTCATCAAGTTTAACTGTTACGAACTTGAAGATACCATCAGTGATACGGATGTTGCGCTCGAGTTCTGCAACCAGCGGGCCGGGTGCATTGAAAACGAGGCGGACATAGTATCCACGGGTCTGGTTCTGGACAGGGTAAGCCAGCTGGCGGGAACCCCAATCGTCGATCTCATCCATTTTACCGCCTTCGCGGTCGATAATTGCGATGAGTCCCTCAACGAGTTCTTTGCGGCTGTCGCTCGCAAGTTCGGGGCTCAAAAGCAAAAGTACTTCATACTTTCTGAGCATATTAACTCCTCCTTATGGTCTATGGCCCTTTCCTATATATAAGGGCAAGGCAAAAAGGGATCTTTATTCCCTTCACCAGCTTATGTCAAGCTGGAATGAGAATATATCTTAAAAATAAGAAAGCCGGAAGCTATTTTACTTCCGGCTTTTGGAGTGCTTATCGGGATTAACTAAATTCCCAGAATATTGTATCCACAGTCCACGAAGTGGGTTTCCCCGGTTACACCGGCGGAAAGGTCTGATGCGTAGTAAACAGCGGTTTTACCAACATCTTCAGTGGTCACGTTGCGCTTGAGAGGAGCTTTATCTTCAATGTGGCGGAAGATGTCTTTGAAGCTGGAAATGCCTGAAGCTGCGAGGGTCTTGATAGGACCTGCACTGATGGCATTGATGCGCACACCTTTTTCACCGAGATCAACAGCAAGGTAACGAACACTCGCTTCGAGGGTTGCTTTGGCAACACCCATCACATTGTAGTTGGTGATAACTCTGCTTGCACCGAGGTAGGTCATAGCCATGACGGAACCGCCAGGATTGATCAAATCTTCGTAGGCATTACAAAGACTTACCAGAGAGTAAGCGGAAACATCCATTGCGAGGTGGAAACCATCGCGAGAAGTTTCGATGTAGCGTTTTTTGAGGTCTTCGCGGTTGGCGAAGGCAACGGAGTGGATGAGGATGTCAATGTCTCCCCATTTCTCTTTTACTTCAGCAACGGAAGCAGCGATGCTCTCATCGCTCTGAACATCACACTGGAAAGTGAAGGCTCCGCCCAGCTCTTCGCTGATGGGCTCAACACGTTTTTTGATGGCATCATTAACATAGCTGAAAGCCAGCTCAGCACCTTGTTCTTTAAACTGCTTGGCGATGCCGTACGCAATGCTCTTTGTGTTTGCAACACCGAAAATCAGTGCCTTTTTTCCTTTCAGAAGCATTGATCTCTCCTTTTATTACTACTTCGATTTTTCTTTGCTTTTTAAGCGTCAAGTCTGCTTTCAGTCAAGAGCGTGAATGCTTCCATGTATTTGTCGCGGGTTTTGGTTGCGATTTCTTCTGGTACTTCAGGAGCAGGAGGCTGTTTATTGAATTTGATTTCGGTCAGCCAGTCACGCAGGAACTGCTTGTCAAAGCTTGGCTGGGATTTACCTGCTTCGTAGCCTTCAACAGGCCAGAAGCGGGATGAGTCCGGAGTTAGGACTTCGTCGATAATGATCAATTCGCCGTCATAAATGCCGAATTCGAATTTGGTGTCAGCAATGATGATTCCCTTTTCACGAGCGTAGTCGCGGCCACGCTTGTAGATGGAAAGGGTAGCTTCCTGAACTTTGTCGAAAAGTTCTTTACCTAGCAGTTCAGTGGCTTTTTCCACGGAAATATTCTCATCGTGCTCGCCAAGTTCTGCTTTTGTAGAAGGAGTGAACAGCGGGTGTTCCAGCATTTCTGATTCCTGAAGACCTTCGGGGAGTTTATGTCCGCAGACTTCTCCTGTGTTCTGGTAATCTTTCCAGCCGGAACCGGTAATGTATCCGCGAACAATGCATTCAATAGGCAGGGGCTTGGCTTTTTTTACCAGAACGGAACGTCCTTCCAGCTGATCACGGTATTTATGGAGAACTTCGGGGTAGTCGTCTACTTTAGAAGCGATCAGGTGGTTCGGGATGATGTCTTTGAACATGTCCATCCAGAACAGGGTGATCTGGTTCAGGATTTTTCCCTTATCGTCGATAGGGTTGGGCATTATTACATCATAAGCGGAAATTCTGTCAGTGGTAACCAGCAGAAGTTTATCATCATCCACTTCGTATATATCGCGGACTTTTCCGCGGGAAAGAAGTTTCAGCTCTTTAATATCGGTTTCAACTACATGTTTGGACATCCGCGTATCCTCATTTTAATGTTTAAAATGACAATTTTTCTTATTAAGCGGCTAAACCCTGAAAAAGAGATAGTCCAGAGAACCCAGACAAAAGGATACTCTGTCTTATAGGTAGTCCCTTCAGGGCCGCCGAAGACATTACAGCGTGTTAACTTTTAAGTCTTGTTTCAACGGAACGGGCATGAGCTTCCAGTCCCTCAAGTCTCGCAAGTCTTGCAATCTTACCGCCGTGGCGGTCGATGTAATTCTGATCAGTATAGATCAAACTTGTTTTTTTGGTAAATGTTTCTACTGAAAGAGCAGATGAGAAGCGCGCTGTGCCCACAGTAGGCAGCACGTGGTTTGGTCCTGCAAAGTAATCTCCTACAGGCTCAGGGGTGAAGTGCCCCATGAAAATGGCTCCGGCGTGTTTGATGCGCCCAATAGCCGCCCAAGGATCGTCAAAGGCAAGTTCCAAGTGTTCTGGTGCCATGCGGTTCACAAAATCAATACCGGTTTCAAGGTCTGCGACTTTTACAATAGCGCCCCAGTCTTCGAGGGACTTAAGGGCAATTTCGCCACGGGGTAGAAGGCCGGCTTGTTTTTTAAGTTCATATTTAACTTTAACACCAAGCTCGTCGTCCCATGTTATAAGTACAGAAGATGCGAGGGGGTCGTGTTCCGCCTGTGAAAGCAGGTCGGCGGCAATCCATGCGGGATCGGAGTTTCCGTCAGCAAGGATGGCAACTTCACTGGGACCGGCGATCATGTCGATACCAACTTCACCGACCAGTTGACCTTTGGCTGTGGCTACAAAGATATTGCCGGGGCCGGCAATAACATCACAGGGGGCGATGGATTCGGTCCCGTAAGCAAAAGCACCTATAGCCCAGGCTGATCCGGAAGCGTATATCTCATTAATACCCAGTTCCTGAGCTGTAGCCAGAATGTAGGGGTTCAATGTGCCGTCTTTGCGTGGCGGGGAGATAACTGCAATCTCTTTGACCCCTGCAACCTGGGCCGGAACCGCATTCATGATCATACTTGAGATCAGGGGTGTTTCTCCGCCCTGACCGCCGGGTACATACAGGCCTACACGGTCGACAGGGCGAACCAGCTGTCCGAGGATCGTTCCGTCTTCACCGGTGGTCCACCATGATTCTTCGACTTGTCTGCGATGGAAATTTCTAATGTTGCGGATCGCTTCTTCGATTATTTCAAGGTCATGTGATTCAATTTCTGCATAAGCAAGCCTGCGCTGGTCAGTGCTGACTTTGAGCATGGAATGGCTGAAATCAGGGCAGTCGAACTGGCGGGTGTATTCCACAAGAGCCTGATCGCCTTTTGATTTAACATTAGAGAGAATGTCTTTGACAATGGAGTCAACTTTGCTGTCCGGGTTAACCCGGAGCTCAAACCATTTCTTGATTTCCGGCCAATCCTGTTGTCCGGAATAGGTAATATCTCTGCAAGGCATAGAAGTGTCCTTAACTTGATGGATGTGATTGATGTGTAAATCTACTTACGAAGAGATGTCTTAAAGATGACATGACCCTTATCTTAATGTGCATGAAAAGTCGAGAAGATTAGGTTGTCAGGCTTTGGAAAATAAAAAGGGGCCGGGAGTAAAAAACTCCCGGCCCCCGGCGTCAAGACTATGCTAAATTTCTAAGAAAAGTTTCTTAGAAGCTGTACATCAGACCAACAACGCACTTGAGCATGGGATCTTCGTCGCCATTGCCGCGTGCTACGCCGCCGGGAAGGCCGGAAGTCTTCCAGGTGTCGTCGTCGAAGTCAACTGCTACGTAAGCGAGTTCAACAACAGCAGACAGTTCGTCATAGATCTGGTATCTGGTGGTGAAGTCTACTTCGTAAGCGGTGTCTTCGTCGGTCAGGAAAGTACCGTCAGCAGAGATGCCGCTAGCAGCAGTTGCTCTACCGTTCTTGATGAGGTCTGCATCGTTGGTACCTTTGATGAACAGGAAGTTGATATCGTGGCTCAGTTTCTCGATGAAAGAGATATCTTCGAGCTGGAGACCGAGAACCCACATACCAATCTGCTGCTGGCTGTCGAGGTCAACGTTACCGGTGAAAGCACCACCACCGAAGTAGGAGGTACCGAAAGCAAAGTTGTTGTCGATGATAGGCATACGCTCGGAACCGTTGTCGCTATCGTCATCTTCACCGGTGCTGTATGCGAATACCAGTTTGGGCTTTACGAAGTCCAGGCCGGTGTAAGCAAGAGAAGCGTCCATGAAGAAACCGTCACGGTCGTTCTGCTTTTTGTCAGCGTCTACGGAACCGTAAGCGAGGTCAGCTGCGAATACGATGGGATCGAACATATCCATTTCAAAGGAAGTACCGAGCCACCATGCGCCGAGGTTTTTGTTGTATGCAACAGGAGCAGGACCCTGGAGGCCTTCAAGAGCATTGGTGTTTTTACCAATGTTAGCATACAGGAAGTAAGGAGTAGCAGAAATGCCATCGATGGTGATGGGCAGAGCTGCGTAGAATGCATCGAGTTCGTCGTCGTTTTCAACGCCGTCGCCAGCCCAAGTGGTGCTGTCGTTAGTTGCGAGGTCCTGGATGCGGATGAATGCACCAGCAATCGCGATCTGGTCAGTGATAGGAGTCTCGAGCATGAATACGTCGAGGTCAGCATCACCAAGGATCATGTTGTCGGAAGCTGCACCAGGCAGGTTCACGTTGATACGACCAGCGGTGGTCAGGATTTCAGTGCCGGGGAAACGGTACTGCAAGTAAGCGTTTTTAACTCTGAGATCGTCGTCACCATCGTTGATACCGCCGTTGTTAACGCCGTTGGTACCGTAAATGGTTCTGTATTCGGTGTAAAGAACACCCCAGAGGTTTTCGTTTGCGATGAAACGGAACTGAGCACGAGCACGGAAGTAGAATCTCATGTCGTCTTCTGCCTGGCCGCCGTCTTTAGCGCTCAGGAACTCAGAGTTGTCAATGATGTTCATCTGGAACTGGAATTTACCTTTAGCGTCCAGATCAACAGCAGATGCGGTAGCAGCAAAGCCGAAGACCATGCATGCCAGCACTGCGAGGATAGCAAGTTTTTTCATTTGATTTATCCTTTTGCTGAATAAATGTTATAGCACAATTGCCTGACGCCTACCTTCAGCGACAGTTCTAGCTCTTCGTGGAATGCATGGCAAGTGAAAATTTACATTTTTTTGACAAGGGTATAATTTTTTTTACCGTATAATTTTTTTTACTCTACACCATCCCCTAGAACTATAGGGTTTTTCTAGACTTTTTATTTACGAAGAAAATACCTTGATTGACAAGGGGTAAGCCTGAGATTAGATGCTTATTAGGTAAAAATGAACGAGTATAAAAAATTTTACAGGCAAAACGGTCATGGCATTTGAATTTAATAGTGGCGATTTTTCGACATTGCCCGGTGTTTATCTGATGAAGGATTCTTCCGGACGCATTATATATGTAGGGAAGGCTCGTGAGTTGCGCAAAAGGTTGGCCTCCTATTTCAGGGCCTTTGACAAACATACGCCTAAGACCCGGGTGCTTGTTTCCAAAATTCATTCCATCGATACTCTTGTTACCGGGACTGAAAAAGAAGCCTTGTTGCTTGAGGCCAGTCTGATCAAGAAGCATAGGCCGCGTTATAATGTTGTCCTGCGGGATGACAAGCAGTACGTCCTTTTTCAGCTGGACAAGAAATCAGATTTTCCACGACTGCGTATGACCCGCAAGGTTGTCCGGGATGGTTCGGTCTATTTCGGTCCTTATACCTCCAGCTATTTTGCCCGCGAAACATGGAAAGTTCTTGGTAAAGTTTTTCCATTGCGTAAGTGTTCAGACTCTTCTTTTCGGAACCGAGTGCGGCCCTGCCTGTATTATGACATTGGTCAATGCCTTGGCCCGTGCGTAAATCTGGTTCCTCACAATGATTACATGGAACTGGTTCATCAGGTTGAGTTATTGCTTTCCGGCAAGGCTGGAGATTTGATTGGTTCTTTGCGGCGTCAGATGGAAGAGGCGTCCGAGGCCATGGAGTTTGAAGTGGCTGCGAAATTTCGTGACCAGATTAAGGCGATTCAGAAAACAATTGAAAAGCAGTCGGTAGTTCTAAATGAGCGCTCAGACATTGACGTAATTGCTTTGGCGGAATCTTCGCAGGGTGTAGGTCTTGGGTTGCTCTTTATTCGTAAAGGGCGCTTACTGGATAAGAAAAATTTTTTCTGGCCCGGGTTGAGCCTTGAAGACGGCGAAGAAGTGTTGAACAGCTTTGTTTCCCAGTTCTATACCTCTACTAAATTCATACCCCCTAAGCTTTTCGTCCCTTTTGAATACGATATGCAGGGTGCAGCGGAGCTACTTAGTGAACGCAGCAAGTCCATAGTACGTATTATGACTCCTCACAGTGGCGAGGAAAAGCGGTTGCTTGAAATTGCCCGCAAGAACGCCGCGCTTGGAATCAAAGAAAAGGAAAACGACAATATCTTAGATATGTTGGCCGGGAAACTGAAGCTGTCCGGGCCGCCGAAGCGCATTGAATGTATTGATGCTTCTCATCTGGGCGGGGAGGGTATGCGTGTAGGTATGGTTGTTTTCGAAGAAGCCAAGTCTGAAAAATCGCAATACCGTACTTACGTTTTCCCAGAGCTGGAGCATTCTTCGGATGACTACGCCGCCTTGTTTCATTGGGTAATCAAGCGAATTGATTCCGGACCGCCTTGGGCGGACCTTATATTAATAGATGGTGGTAAAGGCCAGCTTGCGTCAGTCGAGAAAGCTTTTGCCGAAAACTGGAAATATGAAGAGCCTATCCCGCATTTGGCTTCAATCGCCAAAGGCCCGACCCGTAAGGCCGGGGAGCTTGAAGATCGTATTTTCCGGCCCGGACGCAAGAATCATCTGCCGCTAAAAGGCGGTAGCCCGGAATTGCTATACCTGCAGCGGGTTCGCGATGAAGCTCATCGTTTTGTTATCGGCAGGCAGCGGAAATCCCGCAAGCAGAAAGTTCTGCAAAGTGAAGTGCTATCCCTACCCGGAATCGGACCGAAGACCGCGCGTCTGCTCTGGGATGAGTTTGGATCGGTTCAAAAAATGAAAGAGGCTTCGGTTAAAGAACTATCCAATGTCCAAGGAATAGGAAAGAAAAGGGCGCAGCAGATATTCGATGCTTTTAAAGAGGTTTGATTATATCTTTTTCAGACATGATATCCTCTTTCCATAAGAAGTTTGACTTGGCTTTGCATACTTTTTTAATAGCCCTTAAATTAAAGGACCGTAATATCGGATTGATATTACGGTCCTTTTGTCTGTGATTTTATAAAAATACACGGCGAAGCCCTAATATAAAGTTTTGGGATTCTTAACCCCTTTTCCAAAAGGGTTTAAGGCTCCCGGCAGGGCCGCCGGAGGCATTCTAAATCTCTTGTCCTTTGCCAACTTCGAGTTCGACAACTTTGCAGTTGGGAGCAAATTCGGCGCATGCTTTTTTGAAATCAACGGCATCCTGTTCAAGGATGGGGAATGTGCCGAAATGCATGGGGATGGCGGTTTTGCAATTCAGCAGCTTGCAGGCATAAGCGGCATCTTTTGAATCCATGGTGAACCAACCGCCGGTAGGCAGCAGGGCAACATCGATATCGTGTAGTTTTCCAAAAAGTTCCATGCTGGCGAAAAGCCCTGTATCCCCTGCGAAATAGACGCAAAAATCATCTTCGTAAGTGAGAATGAATCCGGAAGGTGCTCCTGTGGCGGAGGAGTGCATGGCCTGCACCATTTTGATTTTGATCCCGGCTACGGATACAGTTCCGCCGATGTTCATGCCAATCAGCTTTTCCTGATCAACTCCCTGTTCAATCATTTTTTCCAGTAGATCAAAAATGCAGACCAGTGTAGCTCCGGTGGCTTTGCAGATTTCAACTGCCTGTCCGATATGGTCGCCGTGATCGTGAGTTACCAGCACGGCGTCTGCTTTGCTGATGGATTCCCATGTTGCGGAAGCCTTGGGATTACCTTCGAAAAAGGGATCGATGATAATTGTTTTGTCGTCAGACTGGATGGTGAAATTGGAATGGCCGTTCCATGTGAATACGTGTTTCATGCTTTACCTCTTTGATTCTTCGCCCCACGCACGGTATAAATTGTGTGGGATTTGCATTTGTTCTAAAACTCTACCTGCCATGTGTGCTGCCATGTCATCAATGCTTTTGGGGGCATGATAAAAACCAGGTGACGCTGGCATAATTGTGGCCCCGGCAAGGGTTGCGGTTTCCATGTTGCGTATGTGGATCAGGTTGAGCGGGGTTTCGCGGGTAACAAGAATAAGTTTCCGCCGTTCTTTGAGGCAGACGTCCGCGGCCCGGTGAATCAGGTTGTTGCCCAATCCTTGGGCTACTGCCGCAAGTGTAGCCATGGAGCAGGGGCAGATTATCATGCCTGCATGTTGCCATGAACCGCTGGCAGGAGGTGCGGCAATATTCTCCTGCGGATAGACGAAATCTGCGCATCCGGTCAGGTCTTCAGGTTTGAAGTCTGTTTCAAGTTCCATCACCTTCAGGGCAGCATTGGAAATTATCAAATGCAATTCAATATTATCCAATGTGCGCAGATGCTGGGCCAGTTTCACCGCATATATTGTTCCACTGGCTCCGCTGGCGGCGAGGATTATTTTTTTAGTGTCCATATTTATAAGGATACTCCTTTTCTGCTTGTCGATGCAGAGATTTAAATTACAACATGGTATATTTGATG